>JBBSDH010000085.1:0-15887 GCA_038249605.1 Chitinophagales bacterium
CAACCCCATTTTGGTTACTTCTAAGGCGTTGTGGTAATTCAGTTTGGCGCTGTTGGGCGACGTTTTCAGGTCGGCGGCGTACAGCGACGCGCTGTCGTACCAGGCAGCATTGCGTGTGAAGGTTTTGAAACTGTAGGCAGCAAGCAGAATGCCTGCGATGGTCCACGCTGTGGTGGTATTTCCGGTAAACAAAGACAGTGGCGCCGAATCGCGCACATCGATTTTGGTCATTTTTAAAATACCCCAGCTCAATGCAAGCGTAAATGCCAGAGAGGGGACGTACAATAAGCGTTCACCATACGAGGTGCCGATGAGCAAAAATACGTTGCTGGCCAAAACAAATGTGGCCATAAAAAACAACACTGTAAACGACAGGAAATGCTTTTTGGTCAAGTTTGCCAACGCCCAAACCGATGTACCTGCGAACACCAGGAGTCCAAGTATGGCCTGCCAATGAGCAAAAGTGACGGGTTTGAGCTGCGGATAACCCATATCGCTCACCAGTGGATGTGGGAAAACAAGTACCTGCAAGTATTGCCAGCACATGTAAAACGCCGTTGCCAACCGTGAGGAGGAATCCTGCGCGCCCACAATAAAATTGTCGAGAATGGAATAAATTTCCTTGCCTGGCTGGGCCGTCAGGGCGTTTTGGCGCGCCAGCAAAAACACAACAATGGGGGCGATGAGGATCCCGCCGATGCGTGCGATGGTTCCCATGGATTTGCCGGAGAAAAAATACAAACAAAGCACGATCACAAACCAAAACATCAACGCGCTTTCCTTGGAAAACAGGGCAAGTGCAAATGCCCCGCAAGCCACTGCAAGCCATTCGTTTTTATCGTTTTCCAGGTAACGCCAAATGCTGTACAAACTCAAGGTGCTGAAAAGCAATGCCATGATTTCATCGGCACTTTTGATGTTGGCCACCACTTCGGTGTGCACCGGATGGGCCATAAATAGCAAAACAGCAAGGGCAGGCAGCAAAGGCGAATAACCTGAAAGTACCCGACGCAAAGTGATCCACAACACCCAACCACCGAGCGCGTACAAAATGATGTTGAAAAGGTGGCCCACCAATGGATTTTCGGGCGCAAGTTGCCACTCGATGGTGAATAGCGTGAGCGCCAGGGGACGGTAGAGGGAGCCCGGACTGTTCCACGACCCATAACGGTATTCCTTGGTGAAGATCAGGTCGAGGTTTTTCAAACCGCCTTTAACCACCCAGTTGTCCTTGATCGACGAAAAATCGTCCAGGGTGTACTGGTGCCCGAGGGTATTTAAGTACAAAATGGCGCCGAGTGCAGCGGCCAGCAAACCTATCCAGGCATAAGTATTCCCGGAAGTTTTTTCTTGTACATAGGGTTGTTTAACAGGGCTGGGTTTTCTGACAGCCTGGGGGAAAGGTTTCGATGCTTTGTGTTTTGCCATGGGATCGATCGCAAATGGATTGCGAGCGAAGGTAAAGAAAAAACTTATTTTAGGATGTTGGGTATGCCCAGCACTTTGTCGGTCATTTCCACCACGAAGGCGTATTGCTTGTACTTGCGTTTGAATTTTGGTCCCAGTTCAATGAGATCCTTGAGGTAAGGCTTTTGAGCCGTACGAATGCCAAGCGCTATTTTATCTGTTGTGGTGAGTTTACCTTGCCATTGTTTAGTTTCGCGCAGGATTTGTTCGAGGGACTTGTTGTTTTGGTCGTGGTATTTTTTCACGTATTTGGCGCCTTTGGAAGGGTCTGTAAACTGTAGACCTTCGTTCATGAACTGGATGTAATCCTGCACAAGAGCATCGGTTTTTTGTTCGGGAGACTGGTTGCTTGCCGCAATTTTTTTCAGGTTGTTGTTGTGGTCGTTCAACCAGCGGTTTTGCTGCCATGAAGCGCAGGCACTGTTGACCAAAACAGTGGCGACAAGTGCAAACAGGATTTTAATGTTCATGTTGGACAGGTTTGGCTAACAAAAGGACAATCATAGGTGGTTTGTTGTTCGGATTTCGCGTTTTTTTTATTCCATAACAAAAAAAATCGCCACCCCGGCAAACCGGGATGGCGATTTGAATCTCAAAAAAAACAAATCAGAACTTCGCGACTTTGATGGTGCGCACATCGCCGTTGGCGTACTGAACACGTACCATGTAGATGCCGGAAGGCAGATTTTCTACAGGTATTTCAAATTCCTGCAGGGAATTTTTCGGAATGTTGAGGGTATGAATCACCACGCCGTTGGTTGCGTTCAGTGTTACCATTACATCCTCATCGTAAGGCATAAGGTTGCGCACGTTAAGCACTTTGGACACCGGGTTGGGCGAAACCACCACTGATTCGGCTTCGGTAAATTCAATGATCGCTTCGCGGGCTTCCGACAGACTTTCTGTGCCCATGGGATTGGTACGGCGGATGCGGTAGTAGTTTGAGCCGCTGGTTGGGGTTAAGTCAACCGTAGCATATTTGTTGGGGCCGGTGGTGTTGTGCAGACCTGGCAAATCGCGTACCTGATCCCAATCGGTCATGTTGCTCGAATGTTCAACCGTGTACAAGTACTGGGCCATTTCTGGATCGGAAGTCCATTCAATGAGTACCGAGTTGTTTGGGCGGCTGGTTACTACCAGGTCCATGATGAAAGTTTCGCAACCGGGCGAGCCAGCAGGAAGCACCGTGATGGTCACAATATTGGATTCCAGGAAGTTTTCGCAACCTTGGCGGCGTACGCAGCGCATGAAGTACGAAGTTTCATACAACGCACCTGGCTGGTATCCAATTTGGGTAGCGCCTGGGATACCTACCCACGTCGGGGCGCCTGGGCCCATTTGAACAAGTTGCATCCAGAGGTATTGAAGCGGACCGCTACCTCCGATGGGAGGCACGGATTCGTACAAAGCTGCTGGAACATCACCTTCGCAAATGGTTTGGGCGCAACAGATGTTGCCCGGGTAAGTTACGTTTTCACAAATGATGTGGATACCGGCGTCATAGCAGAAATTATCGCCCTGGCCGCTTGAAACGACGAAGGGATCCGTTTTGCCTGCACCATTCACATCGCTGTCTTTGCAGTCGTTGTTTACCTGGTTTTTACCGGTGAACTCATAACCAGCGGGAATGCCGCCGAACATGAGGATGTAGGTGCCGGGTGTAACGCAATCGAATTCGTATTTGCCCGCGGCATTCGTAACGTCGGTTTGGGAGGTGATGTCATCGGCGGTTCCGAAAATATTGTCGGGGCCGGGTTTGATGAGCATTACCGTAATGTTTGGAACGCCTGCGGTTTCGAGCGGGTGCTGGAAGCCATCCTGGTCGTTGTCGTACCAAACATAATCACCAATTTTGCTGCCATCGTTGGTTGCCTGAATGGTTACTGTAGCTACGGCGGTACACCCGCCTGCGTCGGTTACCGTTACGGTGTAAGTGCCACCAGGCAAGTTGATGGCGGTAGCTGTGGTTTCACCGTTACTCCAATTGTAAATGTAACCTCCAGCTCCACCTGTAGCCATGGCGGTAGCGGTTCCGGGTTCGTCACAAATGGCGTTGATAACGCCTGTAATGACGACATTGGGTGGAATGGGCGCTGCCAGCGTTACGGTGGCGGTTGCGGTGCAAAAGTTGGCATCGGTAACGGTTACCGAGTAAGTGCCTGCCGTCAGACCGCTGATGCTTTGGGTGGTTTGCCCGCCGGTCCACAAATAAGTGAAAGGTGGGGTGCCGCCGTTGGGTGTAACCGAGGCGCTACCGAGGGTAATGCAGGTAAGTTGGGCTGTCACAGCGGCAGAAGCTGTTGGTGCACTGGCCTGTATGATGGTGACCATGGCAGTTCCCGAGCAGCCACCTGTATCGGTTACGGTTACGGTGTGTACACCTGCGCTAAGGCTGTCGGCCATTGCGGTGGTTTCACCATTGTCCCACAAATAGACGTAAGGCGGAGTGCCTCCGGTTGCGGTTGCCGTGGCGTTGCCGTTGTTAGCGGTGCAACTGGCGTTGCTGTTCACAACAGCCGTTACATCGGGGCCTTGCGCCTGAAGAATGATTACGGTCTTAATGACAATACAACCACCGGCATCGGTGACGGTCACGTTTTGCGGACCGGCGTTGAGGTTGGTTGCAGTTGCAGTGGTTTGGCCATTGCTCCAGCCAATAACGTACGGTGGCGTACCGCCCGAGATGGTCACGGTGGCGCTGCCGCCTACAAGGCAATTGGCGTTGCTGTTGACAACCACATCAGCGGCAAGCACTGGTGCTGTCGGAATGTTGACGGTTGCGGTGGCCATACAACCTGATGTGAGGTCAATCACCGTTACGGTGTGGTTGCCGGCACTGAGGTTGGTTGCGGTTGCGGTAGTTTGGCCGTTACCCCAGGTATAGGAATAGTTGCCCGATCCGCCTGTGACCGTTACCACGGCGCTACCGCCAACGGTACATGCGGCGTTGCCGAGTACTGTTCCGGTTAAAACCAGCGGGTTGGGTGTGGCTAAGATGGTGGCGTAACCGACATAAACGCAATCGTTGGCGTCAGTGACGGTAACCGTGTACGTTCCCGGAGGTCCGGTGATGGTATTGGTTGTTGCACCCGTGTTCCAAAGAATGGTAAAGGGTGGTGTGCCACCACTTGCGACAGTCACCGTTGCAGTACCGTTCATGCCACATACCCCATCGGTCGTGGTGATGTTGAGCACCACCGGATCGGGTTGGGTGATGTTGACGGACCACAATCCTACACAGCCGTTGGCATCGGTGACGGTGACGCTGTAAGTGCCTACAGTCAATCCAGAAATGTCGACTGTTGTTGCACCGTTGTTCCATAGATACGTGTAGGGTGGCGTACCCGACATAGCACCTATATAGATGTAACCGTCGTTGCCGCCCCAGCAGGATACATTGATGGAGCTGTCCATAAGCCACAGTCCTTCATCCCAGAAAAATACTGAAGCTGAACCCGATGTGGTACAGTTGTTGGCATCGGTAATGGTAACGGTGTAAGTACCGGCGGCCAACCCGGTGATTTGGGCCGAAGTTCCACCGTTGCTCCACAGGTAGCCGTATGGCGGAACACCGCCGAAGGGCACTGCCGTGGCTTTGCCGTCGGGCGCGATATCACAAATCTGACTTTCGCCAAAAACCTGCACACCCAATTGAGGTGGCTGGGAAATGGTGATTGATCCTACTGCAAAGCCCAGATCAATGTCGGTAGCCGTTACGGAGTAGGTTCCGGCGGTTAGTCCGGTGATGGTTGCTGAGGTAGCGCCATTGCTCCATAAATAGGTATAAGGCGCCCAGCCACCCGAGCCTATAGCCGTGGCGGTGCCATTGTTACCGCCAAAGCAGGCAACATTGGTACCGGTGACTGTGACAGAAACTTGCGCCTGCACGAGCGCGGGTATTAAAAACAGTGCAAACAAGCACGCAAAGGAGGCGGCTTTGTTCATTCGGTGTTTGAGATGTGTCATCGTTTGTTCCATGGGAAACAAAGCATTCTTTAGAGAAACGTGTGAATTTGAACAATGAAGGATTAATCCGATGGATATCGGAACGCTAGCTTGGAGAGAGACAGCGGTCTAGCAAATAGGAGGGAGTAAAAGGGAGTAAAAAAGCGAGATGATGACTTATGCGATACAAATATACCTATTTTTTATGAAAGTAAAGGCGCTCAAAACGGTATTTTTGTTAAAAAATACTGTTTGATCGCCTTTACGTCGCCTGTCTGACAGCCCGTGTACCCTAAATGCGGCATTTAAAAAATTACTTGTCTCCCACAGCACCTTTGGATTCACGTGTTTTTAACTCCCGGACCACCAGGTCGCCTATGGCTTTGCCGCATTTTGTTCCGGCTTCATTGCCTCGGCGGTAGTGGATGCCGCCGTACAAACGGCTCATTGCAACTTGGTCCGCTGCTTCTTCAAAAGAGTTGAAACTGCGTGGCGGCAAACCAAACTCCACCTCCGTACTATCGGTAAAGGCGAAATTGGGGCCGTACAGGTTGGTCAGTACTGCGGCGGCGGCGGCGGAAACGGTGCTGTGTCCGCTCGTATGCTCGGGGAATGGAGGCGTCTGAATTAAGGGTGTCCATTCCGGATCAATCAGTTCATTGATGTACGATTCCGGCCTGATAAGGTTGGTCTGGAATTTTACATCCCAGCAAACAATGAACGCATCTGAAAGGGCACAAGCCGTGCGCACGTAGGTTTCCGACGATTCCATCATATCGCTGCCTGCCTTACGACACACATATCCCGCAATGGTCATCCAGTGACCACCCGGACTGATTTTTTTCTTCCCGATGGCCAGGTGGCCGCTTACTTCCATGGCGAACGGATTGTCGTCCCAATACCATGCGGTAGCTGTCTGCTCAGGCGTCAGGTTTTTTACAATATCGTGAACCTCGAGGGCTTGTTTGTAAAAGTCGCTGCCTTTTTGACGGCTGAAGGTTATCGGTGGATCGGACTTGATCTGGCTGGCCGAATCAATAACCCAGGTACGGGTGAGGCTCCAGTGGGGCTCCATCGCATCGCCGTACATTGGTGGCGTTGGTCTCCAACGCGAGGGTTCTTTGGTATCGATGGTAAATTTTGGCGCGCTACGTGTTTGTGCGTAGTTGTCGGTTTTCGACCAGGCGAGAATGTGTTTGGCAACCTGCTCACCATAGGCCATAGAGCGATCGTACACCTCAGGCGGCATGTTCATGGCTTTGAACTTTTCGAGGATGTCTTCTTTCAAGTCATCGATGTTGCCTTCCGAAAACACAAGGGTTTTGCTTACGATAAGCATGGCTTGTACACCCGCCAGCGGGAAGCAAAGTTCTTTTCCGGCTTCCGGGGCTGGCACAGGTTTGAGCCCGTTGAGCTGCCCCGCAAGGGTTTGGTATTCCGGAAAACCCGGGCGCATGGCTTCGTAGCCGGCTACGACAGAATACGTATAAATGCGCGCAGCAATGGGCGGCGCAAATATGTCGTACCGAATGATGTCTGTAATACGGCGAACTCCTGCGTGTATGAACTCAGGGTTGTTGGCTTGGGCTGCATAGTCGGTGTTGTATTGCTTGCAGGAAGGTTGAAGCAAAAGCACCAACAAAGCAGGTATCAGAAAATTAAATTTGCGTAACATAAGGCAAGTGAATTGAGAGTATAATAGGGGGTGTCAAAGTTAAAACACTTGCTTCCCCTACAGCTTAAAAGAAGCTTAGAAGTTCTTCCACATCATACTTTCCACAGGTTTTACTGTGCGCTCGTTGTATTTTGCGTTTTGCTTCTTGTTGTAATAATTTTCAATGTCGCCGTCGATCAGAAAGTAAATGAGTTGTCCAATAGGCATACCGGCATATACGCGGACCGGCTGTACACAGGAAATCTCCAATGTCCAGGTGTTTGAAAAACCGACATCACCTTTGCCCGCCGTGGCATGGATATCGATGCCCAAACGCCCTACGCTGCTTTTTCCTTCCAAAAAGGGCACAGCATTGTGGGTCTCGGTGTATTCCTCGGTTACGCCCAGGTACAAAGTGCCCGGCTGCAACACAATCCCTTCTTCAGAAATCTCAAAATGTTTCACCTGGTTGTGCTTTTTGGCATCGAGGATGCGGTTGGAGTACACCGCCAAATAACGGCCCAGGTGAACGTCGTATGAGTTGGTGCCCAAACAATCTCGGCGAAAAGGTTCGATCACGATCTCCCCGGTTTCGAGGGCTTCCAGTATTTTTTTATCGGTCAAAATCATGGTGCGCTGTGCTCCAGCCGTAATTGTTCACCGAAGCGGCGCAAAAATAACACGAAAAAGCCGTTTTTTTTATGACGAACACGTCTGCGATGTAACTTTTTGAACATCTTAACTGTTTGATATTAACAAATGACAACCAATTCAGACGTGAAAAAAACACTTGTACTGGGAGCAACTCCGAACCCTTCGCGTTTCGCCTACCTGGCAACCCTTCGCCTGCAGCATTACGGCCACCCTGTCGAGCTTGTAGGTATTCGCAAGGGAGACATCGCAGGCATTCCCATCCGCCACGAACTGCTACCCATAAACGATGTACACACCGTGACGTTGTACCTCAATCCTGAAAGACAAAAACCCTACTACGATTACATACTCAGCATCCACCCGAAACGCATCATTTTTAACCCAGGTACCGAAAATCCCGAACTCGAAACCCTTGCTGAAGCCCAGGGTATCGAAACAGTAGAGGGTTGTACGCTGGTGATGCTTTCAACAGGGCAATATTGACCTGGATTTTTTGGATTTTGAGATTGGGATTTTAGGTCCCACGCTTCGCTGGGATGACAAAAGGGGATTGGGGAAGATTGGATTGGATTTTAATGGGATTGCTCTCAATCCTTACGGTACATTCCCTTAAAATCCAATCTTCCCAAAGCCCCTTTTGACATCCCAGCGAAGCGCGGGAACTAAAATCCCAATCCCCCCAATCCTAAAATCCGGGTTATGACCATGGACGACTTTTTTGAAAATTACCAAGGGCCCACCTACGCCCTGCTCCAACGCCTGCACGCAATCATCACCTCATTGCCCGGCGTTGAAGGGCGCTTGACCTACAACATACCGTTTTATTACCGAAACACCTGGATTTGTTACCTGGCGCCAGCCAAAGACGGCAGCGTTGAACTCAGCTTCACGTATGGCTCTGAACTGTCCAACGAGCAAGGACTGCTCGATGCGCGTGGCCGCAAACAGGTATCAGGTGTGGTGTTCCGACGCCTTTCCGACATACCGGAAGATACCCTGTTTGAGGTTTTGCACGAAGCATTGCTTGTAGACGAACTCCACAGCCAAAACAAAAAGAAAAAGAAAAATTGATTCTGAGAAAACCAAACCAGTCTCTCTCTACGTACATACTTGTATTGATTTCTAAACACATTTTTCACAACACACCAAACATAAGCATGAACTTCTTTCAAAAAACGGCCACCCTCGCGCTGGCCATCGCCCTTAGCTCCACGGTTACTTTCGCTCAAAACCAAAAGAACACCGTCTCGGTAGGCGGCGAAACCATGTATCCGATGAAAAACATCGTTGAAAACGCATCCAAATCCAACGCACACACCACGTTGGTAGCCGCAGTTAAAGCTGCCGGCCTCGTGGAAACCCTGCAAAGCGCAGGCCCGTTCACGGTGTTTGCTCCGGTCAACGACGCTTTCGAAAATCTTCCGGAAGGCACGGTGGAAACCCTGCTCAAACCCGAAAATAAAGCCACGCTCACAACGATACTTACCTACCACGTTGTACCTGGCAAACTCGATTTCGATGCACTCGCTTCCAAAATCAAAAAAGGTAATGCCTCACTGAAAACCGTTTCGGGTGGCGCACTTACCTTCATGATGAACGGTCCACACAACATCATGGTGAAAGATGAAAAAGGCAACACCGCCAACATCACAACCTACGATGTGTACCAGTCAAACGGTGTGATCCACGTGATCGACTCGGTGCTGATGCCGAAATAAGCTGTTAGCAGGCAGGGCTCCTCTGCCTAAGGCCTCGTAAGGGGAATAATTTGAAAAAATTCTTGAAAAAAAATACCCATTTGTTTGATTATCAAACAAATGGGTATTTTTTTGCCTGCTGCCTGCTCACCCTTCAAACCCGGTTTTCCGGTGCGTCCCATCACAATACGGCTTGTTTTGTGAGCTACCACAGCGGCAAAAGGCGGTCACTTTGTGCTTAATGGTTTCCGTTCCATCGGTATTTTTCACCCGGATGTTGCCGTACACCATGAGCGGACCGTTTGGTACGGCCTCCACAATGGTTTCTACATCTGTTTTTTCAGGCTGGGATTCGTTTTCAGCGTTGCAATAATAGGCTGAGCGCACCCTAGTGCCGCGTCCAGTGAATGACATACTGTTTGGCGGCCCTATTTTTCGCTCAATGTCGTTATTCGTCGGTTAAAATGTCCTGCATTTTGCCCTCCTCATGCCCAATTGGGCAAAATATAGGTCTCGCCAAACTATACGCCATTCACCAAACGCGGCACTAAGGACATTTTTCAACCTGTGCAATGATGGCCTCTGTAGCAGCGCCTTCCATGTTGATCCACGGGCGGGAGCGCGGATCAAATACCTGAAGTAACCCTTTGAAACACAGTGCTGAATGGATGCACGAATCTGGTTTCCAAACCACCGTGATGTCACCGTTATTGTAGTGTTTTTCCATAATGTTGTTTTCAGATGAGGCGTTTGTTGAAAAAATACCATCCGTTTTCTTATCCCAGCGAAACGTGAGACCCTAATACTGATCGGTAAAGGCGAAATCTGGCCTCCGCTCGGTCCAGCGGCCGCGGGTAAAATCGGGGAAAGCCTGGGGCGCACTTCCTGTAGCAATGGAAGCCTCGCTGAGGGGCGTGATGGCCAGCCAGGTAGCGGCATCGTAAACATCCATTTGCGGCGCCTGGTTGCGTTTGGCACTTTCCACGAAATGGTGGAAAACAAAAAAATCCATGCCGCCGTGTCCGGCTGTTTTGGCGTCGTCGCCGAATTTTTTCCACAACGGGTGATCGTATTTTTCAAACCATGCTTTGCTTTCTTCCCAGGCGTGGCTTTTGCTTTGTCCTTCAATGTGCAGGCTTTGGTTCACGTCCATCCAGATGCCTTTGGCGCCCTGTACGCGGAAGCCGAGGGAGTATGGTCGCGGCAGGTTGGTGTCGTGGGAAAGAAGCACCGTTTCGCCGTTGGAAGTTTTGAGGATGGTGGTTACCACGTCGCCCAAATTGAACTGCACCTTCGCGTTGGGGTGGTTTTCGCCGCCTTTCGGATGATCTGCGATGTAGTTGTGCAAACCCCGGGCTTTGCTGCTGGTGGAAGTGAGGTATAAAAACCGGTTGCCCCGGTTGATGTTGGTGTACATGGCCACCGGACCTATCCCGTGCGTCGGGTAGAGGTCGCCATTGCGGTGCACCGAATGTTTGGTGCGCCATTTCGCTTCGCTGAATCCTTTTTCACCAAATTCTACACCCGAGTTATAGGGCGTAACGCCATCGTTGAATTTTACGCCGCGCAAATCGTGCTGGTAGCCGCCTTCAAGGTGGATGAGTTCGCCGAACAAACCCTCGCGCACCATCTGCAAAACGGCCATCACGTCGCGCCGGTAACACACGTTTTCCATAAACATGAGGTGCGTTCCCGTAGCTTCGTGGGTGTTCACGAGTTGCCAGCATTCATCCAGTGAAAACCCTCCGCATACTTCGGTACCTGTGTATTTTCCGGCCTTCATGGCGGCAATACACATTTCCGTATGCCATTCCCAGGGCGATGCAATCACCACTGCATCGATGTTTTTGTCCTCCAGCATGCGTTTGTAGTCGTGTACGCCCTGGTCGTATACATCCGGTTTTTTCCGGCCTTTTTCTGCAATCATTTTCAGCGTATCGGCCACCATGCGTGGTTCGGGATCGGCGATGGCTACAATCTCGCAATCTTCGCGCAGCAAAGCGAGTTCCACGTGGCTTTGTCCGCGCATACCCACGCCTATGAATCCCAACCTGAGCTTGTCCCGGGCATTCAACGAACGTGGAGCTGAAGCCGCTGCGCTTTGTACAACGGCTGGTGTTGCGAAGGCTGCGGTTGCCAATGCAGTGGTTTGAAGGAATTTTCGGCGGTTGAAACGGTTGGGCATTGGCTGATTTTTTGGGTAAAAAAAAGCATTCCTACGAACATTTCCATCATCAATACATAAGATGAACCTTGGTGCATGACTGGTTGTTCTGTTTGTAACGCTCGCAAAGATGAATTTTGGGTAAAAAAGGGCGTTTTTTCATACCTTTGATCTGCCGAAAAACGTTTCGGACCACCTTAGCACAACATCATGAACGGACAACGCAATACCGAAGACGTCATACACGAAGTCCTCAACATCTTTTCCGCGCACCTTGAAAAAAACGGTTTGCGCAAAACACCTGAGCGTTTTGCCATCCTTGAAGAGATTTACAAACGCACCGACCACTTCGATGCGGAGGCCTTGTACATCCACATGAAAAATCGAAACTACCGCGTGAGCCGTGCCACGGTGTACAACACCCTGGAGTTGCTCGTAATATGCGATTTGGTGAAAAAACACCAGTTCGGTAAAAACCTCGCGCAATACGAAAAGTCGTACGGCTTCAAACAACACGATCACACCATCTGTGCCAACTGCGGCAAAGTGGTGGAGTTTTGTGATCCCCGCGTACAACAGATCAAAGACATGGTGGGTGAACTGCTCAATTTCAAAATAACGCACCACGCGCTCAACTTGTACGGCATTTGCGGTGCTTGTCAGAAAGAAATGGAATTGGGCGTGGTGCGCAAGGGCAATAAAGTGGTTGTAGAAGAAGCGGGTTGGGGGGATTGAAAAAGCCGCTCCGGATTACTCCGTCGCGGCTCAAACTTGTGTATGTGTTTCTTCTGTGTGTGTTGTAAGTATGGTCCCGATTCGCTTCGGGGCGTTTCTTAATTTTTTCGTGCGATGCTGCTGCTGTCCAAATGACCAGGTTTAGCATTGTCGCTCCAGCCCAGTTGGTCGGGGTTGCCCGGAATGAGCAGGTCGATGGTTTGTTTGTCGTAGCTGCGGGTACCTTCCTTTTCAATTTTGAGCACTTCCACCGTTGCCATCAGGTTTTCCTCGATGCGCAGGGTTGTGATTTCTTTGTTGTTGATGCCGGCAACGAACTGGGTGCCGATGTAGCCGCCATCGAGGTCAAAAACCGTAATGCTGTATGTTTTGGTGCCTTTGCTGAGGCCGCGCGCCAGGTTGTAGAGCACGGCGTAGTATCCACGGGTTTCGAAAACGGCTACAGGCTCAGGGTAAACAGGCATGTTGCTGTATTGGGCGCTGCGCTCGAGTTCGGGGAGGAAGCTGTAGTAGTCCCAGCCAAGGCGGTTCACTTTCGTGGCCGGTTTGGGCTGGATTTGTTGCTGAAGGTCTTGTGCCGTTATGTTGTACGGCAGCGATGCTTTCGGAAACTGCGCCAGAAAATCGTTGAACGTAAGTTCGGCGTTTTCCTGAGCGTTGAGTTGGCTGATGTTCATGATGCTGGCGAAAGCAATCAGCAGAAGCGGGATTAATGCAAATTTTTTCATTGTGCTGTCGGTTTTGGATTTGATTATGAACCGGGATTAGATTATGCCGTAGGTGGCGATTAAAATGTTGACTGAAAGCTGTTTGTATTGCAGCGTTGATGGGTATAATCCAAATTGCTTGCCAATTTGGAAGCAAACTTTAAATTTTAACACTTGCTGCAACAACCGTTGGACCGTTTTTTTGGTGATGTTGAAACAAAAAAATCTTATAAATCAAAGACAATCAATTTTTTACAGAAAGGATTGATTCTTTATTTCAACGGCGTTTTTTTTGAGAAAACGGTTTGTTAAAATTTTTTTCTTTTGTAAAAATACCCTGTAAAGTATACGAACGCGCCGAGTGAGGTGAAACCTTGCGGGCCTTTTCGGCACGCTGAAAACAGGAAATGCCCAAATCTGGCATACCCAAAACCTGTACGTAATGACAACGGGGGGAAGTCAACTTCGATGCTCGCTAAAACACCGGTAAAGTAATCGTACCCATACATACGAGTGGAAAGCGCATGTTGGATGCGCGCGGCAGGAAATAAGTTTCATCATCGGTTTTGGAATGTCTCAGAAATTAAAATCACTTCTCCTCCCTGAGCGCCCTGCGCAGAATCTTCCCCACATTGGTTTTGGGCAACTCGGTTCTGAACTCCACTTTTTTGGGCACTTTGTATCCTGTAAGGTTGAGACGACAATGTTCGATGAGTTCCTTTTCGTTTAGGGAAGGATCTTTTTTCACCACAAATATTTTCACAACTTCGCCTGATTTTTCGTCGGGAATGCCCAGTGCAGCCACTTCAAGCACTTTGGGATGCATGGCCACTACGTCTTCCACTTCATTGGGGTACACATTGAAACCCGAAACAAGGATCATGTCTTTTTTGCGGTCCACGATCTGGAAAAAACCGTCGGGGTGCATGATGCCCATATCGCCGGTGCACAACCAACCGTCCTTCATCACTTCGGCTGTTGCTTCCGGCCGCTGCCAGTAACCTTTCATTACCTGAGGTCCTTTGGCCTGGATTTCACCCACTTGCCCCAAAGGCGTCAAATTGCCAGCTTCGTCGGCGATGCGCACATCGGTGCTTGGCGCGGGCATGCCGATGGTACCGATACGCATGGAGGTATTCAACGGGTTACAACTGATCACAGGGCTGGACTCGGTCATGCCGTAGCCTTCCGTAAGCTGGCATCCTGTAACTTGTTGCCAACGTTCGGCTACGGCGCGTTGAACGGCCATGCCGCCGCCGACCGATGCTTTAAGTTCGCTGAAATCAAGCGAGGCGAAATTGGGATGGTTGAGCAGAGCATTGTACAAGGTATTCACGCCGGTTACCAGCGCAGGTTTGTACTTGCGCCAGTCTTTGATGAGCGCAGGCAGGTCGCGGGCGTTCACAATGAGGATGTTTCTGCCGCCCACACTCATGATGGCCAGACAGTTGACCGTGAATGCGAAAATGTGGTACAGAGGCAAAGGGCACAACACGGTAAGGTTGTTGCCGCCCAGCACTGGCATCATGATGGCGCGTATTTGCATCATGTTGGCCACAAGGTTGCGGTTGGTAAGCATGGCGCCTTTCGAAACACCTGTAGTACCGCCGGTGTATTGCAGGATAATGGTGTCGTCGGGACCCGAGGTGAGGGGCGGCAACGAAAATTTAGAACCCTCGTTCAGGGCCGATTTAAAAGTTACGGTATTGGGAATGTTGAACTTGGGCACCATTTTTTTGATGCTTCGCACCACAAAGTTGACGATGTACCCTTTCAAACCCAACATTTCTCCAATGCTGGCTACAATCACCGTATTGATCTGGGTTTCACCCAAAATCTGTTGCAGGTTGGCCGCGAAGTTTTCAGCAATAATGATGGCTTTGGTGCCCGAATCCATAAACTGGTGACGCATTTCACGCGGCGTGTAAAGAGGATTGGTATTTACCACAACCAAGCCCGCACGCAGGGCGCCAATCAAAGCTATGGGGTATTGCAACAAGTTGGGCATCATGATGGCCACACGGTCGCCCACTACCAAGCCCCTCGACAACAAATAAGCCCCAAATTGTGTACTTAACTTGTCCACCTCATCAAACGTCAGGGTTTTTCCCATGCTTACGTATGCCGGACTGTCGGCAAATTTTTTAAAACTTTCCTCTACCATGTCCATCAGGCGAGGGTATTGTTCGGGGTCGATGTTGGCAGGTACGCCTGCGGGGTAATGTTGTAGCCAGGGCTTATCCATGTGTGGTGGTTTTAGTAAACATAAACCGGTGTCTCGCGATCCGGGGGTAATAATTGACAGGTAAAAAAGCATTTTTTTTTGCCTTCAGGAAATTTTACGCAAGCTCTTTGATTTAAAAGACAAATATTCTCCAAAAAGTTCAGGTTGGCAACAAAAAGGATAGTAATACTATTATTTTGACGAAACTTTCAACAGATAAACGGTGGACATTGAGGCTTCCCGCGTTTGAGGATCCAAAAAATCCAGTTTGAGCAACGCCACCTGAAAATGCCCGAAGCGGGCTGTTTCTTCGTAGGTCACACCGGCGGCATTGAGCTCGCCGCGCACGGCATCATCGGCATACAAATAATAGGTGCTGTTTTCCCGTGCATACTCCCGGATTTGATCTGCTGTGCCCAACCGCGGACAAATACGTCGGGCGTAAAAGTCGAACGCATGGCTGTGCCTGCGTCCGCTCGCCAGTTTTTCCGAAGGAATACCCTGTTCAGCAGCCCACCGCGGAACCATTGCGGTTTGTTGGAAAAGAAGGAGGTTGGGATAAAAATGAACATTGAGCACCCAAGCAGCGGCAAGCAGAGCTAAGGCGCCAAGTTGTGTTAAAGCAATCGAGTCGTTGGAA
>JBBSDH010000086.1:0-15856 GCA_038249605.1 Chitinophagales bacterium
CAGCAGGCAGAAGACATTGCTGAGGGCCACACGGCTGTGCAGGATATCGCCGATGATGGCTACTTTTTTACCGGCCACGTCGCCGAGTTTTTCGCGTATGGAAAAGGCGTCGAGCAGGGCTTGCGTGGGGTGTTCGTGGGTGCCATCGCCGGCATTGATGATGTTGGCGGGAATGCGTTTGGCGAGGTACACGCAAGCGCCAGGTGCCGGGTGGCGCATCACGACCATATCGACTTTCATCGAAAGGATGTTGTTCACCGTGTCGAGGAGGGTTTCACCTTTGCTGACACTGGAAGAAGAAGCCGCGAAATTGACGGTGTCGGCGCTGAGGCGTCGTTCGGCGAGTTCGAAGGAAACACGGGTGCGGGTGCTGCTTTCAAAAAACAGGTTGGCGACGGTAATGTCGCGTAGGCTCGGCACCTTTTTGATGGGTCGGTTGATGACTTCTTTGAAATTATCGGCGGTTTCAAAGATCAGTTGGATATCCTCCGAAGTGATGTCCTTGATGCCAATAAGGTGGCGTGTTGAGAGTCCGGTCATGCCGTTGTGTTGCTGCTATTCTTTTTTATCAAACATTAAAATCTCATCCACGCCGTGTTGTTCCATCCAATGCACGCGCACATAGGCCTCGTCCACAGCGTCTACACTGATGCCAATGTAGTCGGCTTGGATGGGCAAGTGGCGGTTGAAACGGCGGTCGACGAGCACAAGAAGTTCCACCACATCGGGACGGCCGTAATGTTGCAGGGCTGCGAGGGCTGCCTGAATGGTACGGCCGGTGTACAGCACATCGTCGATGAGCAGCACCTTTTTTCCGGTCACCAGAAAATCCATGTCGATCGGGTGCGCTGCAATGGGTTTGTCGTGCATGCGGAAGTCGTCGCGGTAAAACGTGATGTCCAATTTACCGTATTCGATGTTGGTATTTCCGGTTAATTCCTGCAGACGTTTGTAAATACGGTCGGCCAGTGCTATGCCGCGCGGTTGAATACCGATGAGGCAGGCATTGTCGAAATTGCCCCAGTCCTCCAGGAGTTGGTGGCAGAGCCTTTCGATGGTTAGCTCAAAGCGTTGGTTGGCGAGCAGTGATTTTCCGGCTTGCATGGGGCGAAGTTAAGAAAAAGATAAAAAGCATGGATTCTTTTGTCAGGGACTTTTGAAGGCTTTTCTTTGTTTTATAAAAAATCTAAATTTTCAAAAAAACCATCCTGCCGTATGAAAAACACATCTGCCATTCTGCTTTTTGCCTTTGTTTTCATCCTGTTTGCCTGTAAAAAGGAGGACGAAAAATCCATTATAAGTTACGAAACCGGACGTGAAATAGCCCAGTCCTTGAGTATGATGCAGTTGTGCATCCATGAAGCAGATCGCATCATTGCAAACGAATACGATGTGTGTCCGCTGGCGGTCGCTATTTTTCCTATGCCCGCAAGCAATGGAACACGGTATGAAGCAACTTATGGTGAAGGTTGCACGCTGCCCAATGGCATGGAAATGAATGGTACGTTTAAAGTATCAGAATTCAACAACGACGCCTTCACTGGATTAAGAAGGCGCCTTATTAGTATAAATTTTTTTCGCGCAGATACATTATCCATCAGCGGTATCCTTACCATGATGGAACAAAGCGACAGTACCTGGAATGTTTATTATTGGTCTAATCTGCTTTACGACAGAAGCATCAAAATCAGACTGGAAGGCTACCCAAAAGCTCAGATGACCGAAGGCTTGGGTACGGCTACAACCACCGATAACCAGTGGACCATAACCGTCGACTCCTTGTTAATAAAACGTTTATCAGAATTCGAAACCTACGCCTTCACCGAACCCGGCAAACCGCTCCAAAGCTCTGGCCTGTGTGCGTGGGGCACATCAGGCACATTGAACATCAACAACGGTGATGCAATGCTTCAATTCGGCGATGGCAGCTGCGACAACATCTTCTGGCTGGAATGGAGCAGCGGTGCAAGTGTGCAGTATTTTTTTTAAAACGTATTGCCAATCTTTAAAAAAAGGGAGGAGGTTAAGCCACCTGCGAGGGCAACAGCTTTTCGAACTTACTTCGTCAGTTTTGTCAGTACCATCGTGCTCTCAACCTTGCCTTTTTTGCCGTAAGAAACGGATTTGACCGTACCCACCCGTTCGCTAAACCAGATTTCGTTGTGGGTGGTGCGGCTACCCATGAATTTGTATTCCGTGTCATAGCTGAGCTTTACGCATTGGAACGTACCCGCTGGAGTGGTAATCGCTTCCGAACTTTCAACTTTGCGGTTTTTCATGAAATAGCGCGAATTGAATAGTTTCATACCATTCATCATCGCTTTCATTTCAATGCTGCCGTCAGGAAGTGTTTGTCCTGGCTTCATATCGTAGGGATAAAGCAAGGCATCACCCGTAATTTCGAATTGCATGTCGGGCGAATCGGCGCTAGATTTCGGGATTCCGGGCACCATGGAACGCAGGTCAAAATACATCGTGCCCTGGTGGCATTTGACGGGAAAAGTGCTCACGTACATTTCCTTACCCTTGTCGTCTTTTCCCACGGCATCAAACACCGCTATAAGGGTGTCTTCGTCGGTTCTTACCGATTTTACGGTTTGGGTCATGACGGTACTTAGCTTGTCCTTGTCATCATACATGGAGTATTCCAGGACAACGCCGGTTTTCAACGTTTCAAAAGCGCTTTTACAGTCTTGCGCTTGCACGGGGACGAAATAACACAGCAACATTGCTGCTGGCAAAAAAAGGTGTTTCATCGGATACTTTTGTTTGGTTAAAGAGAAAAACAAAAAACGGCAAAACAGCGCATTTGTTTTTACTTTCAAAAATTACAAACCTTTCATGGAAAGCGCCACACGTTTGCGCTGCAAATCTACTTCCACCACCCTTACCATAACGTGTTGTTGCAACTGCACCACATCGAGCGGATTACTCACAAATTTATCGGCAAGTTGTGAAATGTGCACCAACCCGCTGTCTTTTATTCCAATGTCCACAAAGACACCGAAATTGGTGATGTTGTTCACTATGCCGGGGAGTATCATTCCTGGTGACAAGTCTTCAATGGAGCGCACGTTGCCGAATTCGAAGGTTTTGGCGCTGCCGCGCGGGTCGAGTCCCGGTTTTTCAAATTCTTTCAATATGTCCTGAAGCGTGGGTAAGCCCACATCACCCTGCACATATTTTTTCAAGTCGATGCTCTGGCGTTTGTCGCGGTTGTGGATAAGATCCGATACCGAGCAGCCGAGGTCTTTGGCCATTTGTTCCACAAGGGTGTAACGCTCGGGGTGCACGGCGGTGTTGTCGAGCGGATTTACAGCCTCACGGATGCGTAAAAAGCCGGCGCATTGTTCGAAGGCTTTATCGCCCAGGCGTGGCACTTTTTTCAGGTCGCTGCGTTTTTTGAACGCCCCGTTTTCCAGGCGGTAACCCACGATGTTTTGGGCGAGCACAGGCCCCAGGCCCGACACGTACGTGAGCAGGTGTTTGCTGGCCGTGTTGATGTTGATGCCTACGCTGTTTACGCAACTTTCCACCGTGCGGTCCAGACTATCTTTAAGCTGGTTTTGGTTCACATCGTGCTGATATTGCCCTACGCCTATGCTTTTGGGGTCTATTTTTACAAGTTCGGCAAGCGGGTCCATCAATCGGCGGCCTATGCTCACGGCGCCGCGCACCGTAACGTCGTGGTCTGGAAATTCCTCACGCGCCGTTGCGGAGGCCGAATAAATGGATGCGCCGGCTTCGTTCACCTGGAAAACTTCAAGTGGCTTTTCGGTGTGCACCTGCCGCAGAAAATCCATGGTTTCGCGGCCGGCGGTGCCGTTGCCCACACTTACCGCGTCTATCTGGTAGCGGCGTATGAGGTCGCTCAAGGTTTCGATGCTTTGTTGTATTTGCTTTTGGGGTTCATGTGGGTAAATGGTGGTATTGTGCACGAGGTTGCCGCTTGCGTCGAGGCAAACCACCTTGCAACCCGTACGAAAACCGGGATCGATGCCGAGTACGCGTTTTTCACCCAGCGGGGCTGAAAGCAGCAGTTGGCGCAGGTTTTCGGCAAAAACGCGGATGGCCTCCAGGTCGGCTTTGTCTTTGCTGGTATTGCGGAATTCTGTTTCGATGGAAGGCTGGAGCAGGCGTTTGTAGCTGTCCTTGATGGCCAGACGCACTTGGTCGGCCGAGCCGCCATGCCCGCGAAGGATTTGGCGTTCGATGTCGGACACGGCCATTTCCTCGTCTGGTGCGATGGCTACGCGCAGGAAACCTTCTTCTTCGCCACGGCGCATGGCGAGCAATCGGTGCGACGGACAGTTTTTCAGTGCTTCCGACCACTCGAAGTAATCGCGGTATTTTTTGGCTTCTTCATCCTTGCCTTTTACGAGGCGTGAAGCGATAACAGCGCCTCTTTCAAAATGCCTGCGCACTTTATCGCGCACGGTTTTTTCTTCGTTTACCCATTCGGCCATGATGTCGCGCGCGCCTTGCAAGGCGTCTTCGATGGTAAGTACCTGGTCAGTGATGTAGGCAGAGGCGAGGTTTTCCACGTCGCGGTCGCGTTGTTCAAAAAGGCGTTTGGCGAGTGGTTCGAGACCACGCTCGATGGCCACCGAGCCTTTGGTTTTTCTTTTTTGTTTGTAGGGCAAATAAAGGTCTTCGAGCTCCGTCATGGTATACGCTGCTTCGATGGCCTTTTTTAGTTCGGGTGTGAGTTTTCCTTGTTCTTCGATGCTGGCGAGGATGGATTCGCGGCGTTTGTCGAGCTCGGAGCGTTTTTTCAACAAATCCTGGATGTCGCCTATTTGCACCTCATCGAGCGAACCGGTGGCTTCTTTGCGGTAGCGGGAAATGAAAGGTATGGTTGCGCCGGAGTCGAGCAGTTCGAGCGTAGCTTCCACGCGGCGCAGGGGAATGTTGAGGGTTTGGGCTATGTAGGGAGCGTAGTTCATTGGAATGCAGCATTTAAAATGCGGAATGCGGAATATTGTCATCCCAGCGAAATTGGGGAGCCAATGAGAAATTCTGTATTCTCGAAGGGAGCGGCGAAGGTGGGGATTTTTGCAATCTTGAATGCCTTTGGCCTGGGACAAGTTTTCCACAAGCTGGCGAACAAGGTTTAACCGTGGGGAGTGTTTTACTGTGCAAAAAAGGTTTGGGAAAAAATAGCAAAGTCTAAAATGAGGCCGTAGCGCATATTGCAGGCATTGATTTCGGCTGAAAGGTCTTTAATTTTTTTCTTAAAAAGCGTACGTTGCGCCGGTAAACATAAACCGTTGAGGGTATGAACAAGATTTTCCTATTTTTTCTGTTGCTTTTTTGCTCCACAGCGCTCGGCGCACAGGTCAACCGTTACGATTCCTCCGCACAAGTGTTGCCGTTTTGGCGCGTTGGCGAGGGTCAGCGGTATTTGGTCACCACCGACAAATATAGGATCGTCGGCAAAGACACCCTCCAGCGCCGCAGGTTCAGGCTCGATGCAGAGGTGGAAGTAACCGACTCGTCCGAATCGGGTTATACCATGGAATGGCGGTACCAAAATCCTTATTTGAATACCATTACCGATCCCAATGTTATTCTTTTCTTGGGCCTTTACCAAAACCGTATTGTAAAAGTAAATACCGACCCTTACGGCAATTTTGAATCGGTAGAAAACTGGGAAGAACTGCGCGACCAGGCCCAAAAAGTTCTGGAAGACATGAAAGCGGTAAACCAGCCCGACAATGCAGCTTTGGGCACCATGATCCGTGAAATTACGGAATACACCGATTCGCGCAAAGACCTCGAAGCCGCCCTGATCAAGGACATCCGTTTGTTTTACACGTTTTTCGGAGAGATTTACAAGTTCAACGATAAAGTGGTGGTCAACGTCAAAATGCCCAATGTTTACGGCGACAAACCTTTCGACGCCAAGGAAGAAACCCTTTTGAGCGACATCAATGATAAGGAACAAACGGCAGTACTGCGCCGTTGGCTGGTCGCCGACCAGGAACAGTTTCATGACGGCGTGTACGATTACATGAAAAAAAACATGCCAATAGACGATGACCCCGACAACGATCTACCCTACCGCGACGAAATACCTCCGATGAGCCGGGAAGACCGCATTTCCATGAAAATTCATTGTGGAACCGGCTGGATGATGTTCGGAATGATTGTTCGGGAGGTTGATCTGGGCACGTTATTGAGCATGGAAGAGATTACCTTGGAGATGGAATAGGGATTTTCTGAACCAAAGCCTACCAGGAATACTCTGTACCTTTGCCCCAAATTCCCGTACATGCGCCTGCTTTTCATGCTTCTTTTCCTGCCTGCCCTGGCCTCCACCCAAATCTACCAGCCGGTGTTTCCCGGACAAACGGGACAAACCCTGCTCAACAACCTGGTTGCATCTTACAAACCCGGCACGGTGCTCGACTGGACACAATCGCGCGACACCCTGTTTTCCCGCGTACTCGCCATAGACGACGACAGCGTACGATGCATCTACTCCGGCCACACCCTTTACCTCGACCCCAGCGCCGACCCTACACAATACGTGTACCTTAACGGCAGTTCGCTGGGCATGAACACCGAACACGCTTACCCACAAAGCAAAGGTGCCTCTGACGGCAACGCCCGCTCCGACATGAACCACCTCTACGCCACCCGGAGCCCGGTGAACGAGGCACGCGCCGACAATCCCTTTGCCGATATCCCCGATGCCCAAACCGATCGTTGGTTCCGCAATACTTTTGTGGTAAATACACCGCCCGCCCAAAACCGCGACGCCTGGTCGGAATCAAACGACGGCATCGCTTTTGAGCCCCGCGAAGAAGTGAAAGGCGACATCGCCCGTTCGGTGTTTTATTTTTACACCATGTACAAAAACGAGGCAAACGCAGCCGATCCACTTTTTTTCGGCTTGCAACGCGCTACCCTTTGCCAGTGGCATGAAGCCGACCCGGCCGATTCGGCCGAGCTCACGCGCACCTTGCGCATCGCACCTTACCAGGACGGCAAAGCCAACCCCTTTATCCTCGACTGCACGGTGGCCTACAGAGGCTACTGTCCCGAACTGACAAGCACCTGCGCCACCACTTCGGCCTCCGAACCTGCAAGCCCTGCCTTGGGCGCCATGGTGTATCCGATGCCTTTCAATGGCACAGGCACCCTCAACCTCAACCTGCCTTTCGCTGGAACAGTGCAAGGGCGTTGGCTCACGGTTTACGGACAGGAACTGCAAAAATTCGAGCTCCAAAATGCGCCTGAAGGCCGGGTGCAAATTCCGCTTGACGCAGCCAATCTACCCGTTTCCATGTATTTTTTGGAAATAGTTTTGGAAAACAGCGGTAAAAAAATCCGTCAGGTCGTGCGCGTACTTTGATCCGGTAAAACAGCACAATCCTGCAAACACAGATCCCTTATGAAAATTCGGGACAAGTCCTGGAAATCCTGGTTAGTTTTGCCCTTCTTTTTCACCACCCTTGGTACATGATCGATTTACTTACGCAATTGCTGGATTTCATACGCCACCTCGATGTTCATTTGGAAAACATCATGACCGAATACCAGTGGCAAACGTATTTTATCCTTTTCCTCATTATTTTTTGCGAAACAGGCCTGGTGATTACACCTTTCCTGCCCGGCGACTCCCTGCTTTTTGCCGCAGGCGCCATCACGGCCAAAACGGGCATTCTCAACGTATGGGTGCTCATCGGCCTTTTGTTTTGCGCAGCCATTCTGGGCGACCATGTCAACTACTTTTTTGGAAAATATCTGGGTAAAAAAATCTTTACCCGCGACTACTGGTTTCTGAAACGCAGTTACATCGACAAGACGCAGGAGTTTTATGAAAAATACGGCGGCCGTACCCTTGTAATAGCGCGTTTTGTGCCCATCGTGCGTACGTTCGCACCCTTTGTGGCGGGCGTGGGCGACATGACCTACCGCCGCTTCCTCGGCTATTGCCTCTTTGGCGGCGCCTTGTGGGTATCTTCCCTAACACTTGCAGGTTACTTCTTCGGACAATTACCCATTGTGAAAGACAACTTCGAAATCGTAGTTCTCGGCATCATCGGAATCTCTGTTTTGCCGGTGGTGGTAGAGGTGGTAAGGGCAAAGTTTACAAAAAAATAAATTAAAACACATTAGGCACATTAGGACACAGCAGAATAAATTGGCAGTTGTGGATCATTTCAAAAATGTTGAACAAATGATGCACTCTACAAATCAATTCTAATGTGTCCTAATGTTTTTTTGAACCTTTTTACGCGTTTCGACCAATACAATTCAGGTCTTCGAAAGCTTGTTTGAGGCGTGTAACGAATGTTTTTTCGCCTTCACGCAGCCAAACGCGCGGATCGTAGTATTTTTTATTGGGTTTGTCCGAGCCGTCGGGGTTGCCGATTTGGGCCTGGAGGTAGCCTTTTTTGCCTTCGTAGTAGCCGCGTATGCCGTCCCAAAATGCCCATTGCATGTCGGTGTCGATGTTCATTTTGATGGCGCCGTAGCTGAGGGCTTCGCGGATTTCCTCCTGAGATGAACCGGAGCCGCCATGGAACACGAAGTGAACTGGTTTTGCTTTGGCCGTACCCCGTTCCTTGTGGATGTAGTCCTGCGAGTTTCTCAGGATTACGGGCTGCAGCTTTACGTTGCCGGGTTTGTACACGCCGTGCACATTGCCGAAAGCTGCGGCAACGGTGAATCGGTGGTTTATTTTCGACAGTTCGTCGTAGGCGTAAGCCACTTCGCTGGGCTGGGTGTAGAGTTTGGACGAGTCGACTTCGGAGTTGTCCACGCCGTCTTCTTCACCGCCCGTTACACCGAGCTCAATTTCGAGGGTCATGCCCATCTCGCGCATACGTTTGAGGTATTTCGCGCTGATTTCGATGTTTTCGTGGATGGGTTCTTCCGAAAGGTCGAGCATGTGGCTGCTGTAAAGCGGGAAGCCATTTTTTTCGTAAAATTTTTCACCGGCGTCGAGCAGTCCGTCCACCCACGAAATGATGTTCAGAGCGCAGTGATCTGTGTGCAGAATAACCGGAACACCGTAAGCTTCGGCCATGGCGTGCACGTGTTGTGCGCCGGAGATGCCGCCTGCGATGGCGGCCTTTTGTCCATCGTTCGACAGACCTTTGCCTGCAAAAAACGCAGCTCCGCCGTTGGAGTATTGTACAATGACGGGGCTGTTGACGGCAGCCGCCGTTTCTAGCACAGCGTTGACCGAGTTGGTGCCGATCACGTTGACGGCTGGCAGCGCGTATTGGTGTTCGAGGGCGTGGTTGAACAGTTCGGTAACTTCATCGCCGTGAAGCACACCTGGGCGAAATCTTTTCATTGAAAAAGGATGCAAAGGGTGAACAATGCGGTAAAGGTAAAAATTTAGTCGGTTAGTCTGATAGTCGGTTGGTCAATCCCGACCAACCGACCAACCGACTAAAACCCGTGCTCTGTGATGTAACGTTCAGCATCAAGAGCGGCCATACAGCCGGTACCGGCGGCGGTAACGGCCTGGCGGTAGATCTTGTCCTGTGCGTCGCCGGAGGCGAAGACACCGGGGATGTTGGTGAATGAGCGGCCGGGAGTTGCAATAATGTAACCAGTTTCATCGAGTGTCAGCCATTCGGCGAACACGTCTGTGTTGGGTTTGTGGCCAATGGCTACGAAAAACCCGGTAACAATCAGGGTGCTTATTTCACCAGTTTTGTTGTTGCGGATGCGGATGCCTTCCACACTTTCGGCGCCGAGCACTTCTTCGGTTTCGGTATTCCAGTGCACTTCAATGTTGGGTGTATTAAGCACACGTTTTTGCATGATTTTGGAGGCGCGCATTTCGTCGCGGCGCACAAGCAAGTGCACTTTCGAGCAAATTTTGGCCAGGTAAGTGGCTTCTTCTGCAGCGGTGTCGCCTGCGCCAACGATGGCGACTTCCTGTTTGCGGAAGAAAAACCCGTCGCACACGGCACAGGCTGAAACACCCGCATTTTGCAGGCGTTCTTCACCGGGGATGCCGAGCCATTTGGCGGTGGCGCCCGTTGCAATAACAATGGTCGGAGCATGAATTTCCGTACCACTTTCCGACCATGCCTTGTGCATGGAGCCGGTGAAATCGACCTTTACGATCATTTCCTGACGGATCTCCGTATCGAAACGAAGCGCCTGCTCGCGCATGTCTTCCATCATTTCCGGACCAGTACGTCCGTTCGGATAACCGGGGTAGTTTTCAACCTCGGTGGTGGTCATGAGTTGTCCTCCCGGCTGAATGCCTGTGTACATGAGGGGTTTGAGGCCCGCGCGGGCTGCGTAGATGGCCGCTGAGTATCCGGCTGGGCCTGAGCCGATGATGAGGCATTTTACTTGTTCCATAGTGCGTGCAAAAGTAACAGTTAGTCCCCTCACAACGTTCACATGAATTGAACATTCCGTTGCACTTTTTAAGGAAAATGTATTGGCGCAGACGTTTTGTGTTTTTTTAAGTCAACAGGTTCACCTACATTGCACACATTCTTCTGCTGCATCCTTCTTGAAATAGCTGCCTTCTTGCGTTGTGTTGATCTCCATCAACCCTGATTTTGTCATTTTTACACAACCTGTTTATGCAAGATTACCAGGAACTACTCTCAGCAAACAAAGAATGGGCCGCCCGCATGGTGAAGGAAGACCCGGCGTTTTTTCAACGCCTTGTGGATATCCAAAAACCCAATTTCCTATGGATCGGGTGTTCCGACAGTCGGGTCCCACCCAATGAAATTACCCAAACCCGTCCGGGCGACATATTCATTCACCGCAATGTGGCCAACCTGGCCGTACACACGGACATGAACATGCTCAGCGTTTTGCAATACGCTGTCGAGGTTTTGGAGGTAAAACACATCGTGGTGTGCGGCCACTATGGCTGTGGCGGTGTAAAAGCAGCCATGAGCCGCCACTCCTTCGGCATGATCAACAAATGGTTGCGCCACATCAAAGATGTGTACCGTTTGCACCAGCCGGAACTGCTGAAAATCGCCGATGATGAACAAAGACTTAACCGCCTTATCGAACTCAACGTTATCGAGCAAGTGAACAACATCGCCGAGACCAGCATCGTGCAACGCGCGTGGAAAAAACGCAATGCGCCACACATTCATGGCTGGGTATACGACCTGCACAACGGCATCATCAATCCGATCGCAGAAATCATGGCCAACGACCACCTACAAAATGAGATCTACGAATACGATGATCTTGATGGGATCACGCATTGAAAAAATCGGTTGGTCTGTTGGTCAAGAAAAAAAGATGGCGTTGAGGATTCACTCCTCAACGCCATCTTTTTTTGACCAACCGAATTATTTCTTCTTTGCCTTGCTGGCTTTTCCGGTTGCTTTCACTGGTTTGGCTTTTTTATCAAAGATGCCAGGCATTTCCTTTTCGATCATGGCTTTTACATCGGCCAATTCGAGGGTACGGCACTGGTCGACGGTCATTTTACCACCTTCTACTTTGGGAAGAGAAACCATGGTTTTGCCAAACTTGATGTACGGGCCCCATCGTCCGTTTTCGATGCTGATCTTTTCTTCGGGCCAGTGCTGGATGTAGCGGTTGGCTTCCTTTTCAATTTTTGCCTCAATCAGTTCGACGGCCTGTTGGGCTGTGATCAGGTCGAAATTCACAGATTTGGGTACGTTAACGTACAAATCAGTCCATTTGAGGAAAGGACCGAAACGGCCTTTGCCTTTGGTAATGGGTTGTCCTTCGAAATGGGCCAACGGCCTGTCCGACTCCTTTTTTGCACTTATTAGTTCAAGGGCCTGATCATAGGTTGTTTCATAAGGGTCGGCACCTTTGGGCAGGGAAATAAACTGCTCACCCAATTTGATGTACGGACCGTAACGGCCGGAATTTACACTCACCTCCAATCCTTCAAATTCGCCCAGTGTTTTGGGCAAAGCGAAACTTTCGATGGCTTCCTGAAGCGTAACGGTTTCGAGGGTTGTGCCTGATTTGAGGTTGGCGTAACGTGGTTTTTCCTTTTCAGCAAGCTCATCGCCTGTTCCGATTTGAACCACGGGTTTGCCCAAACTGCTCATGCGCACCAAAACCGTGCGCCCTGTTTCCGGGTCGGAGCCAAGGATGCGTTCGCCGCTTACGCGGTCGGCTTCCTTGAGGGTTTTTTCCACCGTTTCGTGGAAAGGGCGGTAAAATCCATCGATCATTTTCGTCCAGTCCACCTTTCCATCGGCGATGTCGTCGAAACGACGTTCGATGTCGGCGGTGAAACCATAGTCCATGATTTTATCGAAATGCTGGTCGAGGAAGTCACTAACGATCATGCCCATATCCGAAGGATACAACACATTTTTGGTAGTACCCGTAATCTCTTTGCCTTCCGATTTGCTGATGGCGTTGTTTTTCAGCGTAAGGATCTGGAAACGGCGTTCCTCGCCTTCTCGGCTTTCTTTGGTAACATATCCACGGTTTTCTTCCATGATTTTGGAAATCGTGGGCGCGTAGGTGGAAGGACGGCCGATGCCGAGCTCTTCGAGTTTTTTAACCAAACTTGCCTCCGTATACCTGGCAGGCGGGCGGGTGTACCGTTCGAGGGCCGTCATGACGTCCATGTCGAGTTTTTGACCCGGTTGCATGGGAGGAAGCATGCCTTTGGCTTCTTCTTCATCATCGTCGTCGGTACTTTCGAGGTATACTTTGAGGAAGCCGTCAAATTTCAATACTTCGCCTTCGGCCACGAGGGTGCCGGGACGTTTGCCCGAAGGTGCATTTATCGCAATGTCGACCGTTGTTTTTTCCAGTTCGGCATCGGCCATTTGGGAGGCCATGGCGCGTTTCCAGATCAGTTCGTAGAGGCGTTGCTCATCGCGGCCGTTGCCTGCCTGCGTGTTTTCCACGTAGGTTGGGCGGATGGCTTCGTGGGCTTCTTGTGCACTTTCTTTGTTGGTTTTGAAGCGGCGCGCTTGGTGGTATTTCTGGCCGTATTGTTTTACGATTTCCAGCTCCATGGCCTGAATCGCGGTTTCGCTCAGGTTATTGGAGTCGGTACGCATGTAAGTGATGTGACCTTCTTCGTACAGTTTTTGGGCCACGCTCATGGTCCGACTTACCGAGAAGCCGAGTTTGCGGCTGGCTTCCTGTTGCAGGGTGGAGGTGGTAAAAGGTGGTGCTGGTTTGCGGCGTGTGGGTTTTACCTCTACTTTATCCACCAAATAAGCGGCGCCCAGACAATTTTTCAGGAAGGCTTCTGCCCCAGATACATCTTCAAAACGCGTGGGGCTTTCGGCGCGGAACGAAACAGTTTTGCCCTGAACATTTGGTGCAAGAAATTCGGCCGTGACCTTAAAGTAAGGTGTGATGTTGAACTGCTTGATTTCGCGGTCGCGGTCGACAACGATTTTTACCGCTACCGATTGAACACGGCCGGCGGAAAGTTGCCCGCGCACTTTTTTCCACAAAAGTCCGGAAAGTTCCCAGCCTACCAGGCGGTCGAGTACACGACGGGCTTGTTGGGCGTTCACGAGGTTGATGTCCACCGTACGGGGTTGGGTAACGGCTTTTTGGATGGCGGGTTTGGTGATTTCCCGAAAAACGATGCGTTTGGTGGTCCGCTCGTCGAGGCCCAGTACCTGGCACAGGTGCCAGGAGATGGCCTCTCCTTCGCGGTCTTCGTCCGTTGCGAGCCACACTTCCTCGACTTTCGAGGCGGCTTCTTTGAGATCCTTCACCAGTTTGTACTTATCGGCGGGTATGACGTAATTGGGAAGGTAATGGTTGTTCACATCAACACCGAGGTCATTCCCCTTTTCCAGGTCGCGGATGTGCCCGTACGAGGATTTTACGGAGAAATCGGATCCGAGGTATTTTTCGATGGTTTTCGCTTTGGCGGGCGATTCTACAATCAACAGTTTTTTTGCCATGGTTGGCTGCTTGGTACTTCTTTCGTTATGATATTGGGGCACAAAAGTAATGGCTTTTTACACTTTGCGTGTCTTTTTAGCCAAAGTGGTTCAATGCCGGGAAACAGGCAAGGGTATGGAAAGGTTTACTTTTCATTTTTTTTGCGTGTTTCCTCGTGGATAACTTCGCGTTGTTTTTGCTCTTCTTCCCACGCTTTTTTGCGCATTTCCTTAAATTCCGTGGCCATTTCCTTGATTTGGACGGGTTTGCCGTTCAGGCGTTTGTGGTAGGCAAGGATGAGAAAATCGGCCATGTCGTCGGGGAAAGTAATGCCTGCACTGCGCAAGTAATGCGACAAACGGGAGCCGCCATAGAAGCCCCAGTTGTTGATGATCCACTGTCCGAGGCGTCCGTGCAGTTGTTGGCAGACCTGATCTTCGGGAATGTCTTTCATGATGACTTTGGACTCGGGCGTCATGAGTTTTTCGAGCTGCAACAAGGCATCCTCCAGGTTTTTGGGGATGTACACGTTGTAGAGCCGGTCTTTGGTGATTCGTTCCTGGTATTGCACCTCGTATTCCTTTTCGTTGTTGGGCGGTGGCGGTGTATTTTGAGACGAGGCAGCCAGGGCCGGCAACAGGAGCAGAAGGGAAAGCAGTTTTGGGTGTCTCATAAAATAGCGCTAACTACGCCGTTGTTTTGATAAAACAACAAAACAAACACCGGCTGATATGTCCGTTAAGTTGACTGTATTGGAAGTTTTTTTGCTTGAAATTGTCGTTTGGCTGGGCTTTTGGCTGCTGAACGACTACATGGCATCGCTACTAACGTTTATTATTGTAGCAATCGTATCGGCAGTGCTCCTCATCGCGCTCATTTCCGAATGGATCGAGCGCAGCAAAGTGACCCGATATTACTTTCAGATTATGGCTGTGAGTGTAGCTGCGCCCTTGGTTGCCGGGGCATTGTACGTTTTGTTGTTTGGAGAATTGTCTTGGTTCAAACAGGGTTAAGCTCCTCGAAGGTGCCCGTCTGGCGGTTTTTCCGCACGTTGTCCCAAGGAAAATAGCGGCCGTTCATCACCACATAAACACCGGGCGGCAACACCTGCACAAAAGCCAGGGCACTGCCCAAATTGAAAAACCCGTCGGAAGAGGTGCCGAAGGCGTAAGGGATCATGGCGCCGGTGATCACGATGGTTTTGCCTTCCATGGCAGCATCGGCGAGCACGCGTGCGGTTTCCACCATACGGTCGGTGCCGTGGGTAAGCAGAATGTGGTTGGCGGGCGTTTTGCGAACATTGTACACAATGATGGCAAGGTCTTCGTCGCGCATTTCGAGCGAATCGAGCATCATGAGCGTTTTGATGTCAATGTCCACTTCGCTTCTGCCGCGGTCGAACATTTCCTTGAGGTGGGTATCCTTAAAATACAACTCACCAGTGAGGTAATTGTATTCTTTGTCGAAAGTACCTCCTGTAACAAATACCTGAACCATACGTATTTTGAACTTTAAAGCGCAAAGATGATGATTTGTTGCTTTCGTTGGATAATGGTGGTTGAAAATTCAACAATCGCATCGTACTTTTGCCCTCGCACTCAAAACGCAATCAGAGCATGAAAATTAAAGAAGAATATCAAGAAAACCGCAGCCGCGACCGCATCATTTTCATCGTGAGCACCGTGGTCATGGTTGGATTCCTTATTGTATTGCCCCAATGGGTATGGGTGGTTTGGCCTTTCCTACTCACCGCAGCAGCCGGCATGTTCGGCAGGCTTTAAAAAGTTTGGAGTTTAAAGTTTAAAGTTTAAAGTTTAAAGTTTAAAGTTTAAAGTTTAAAGTTTAATTAGGAGTGGAAAGCTGCGCTTTCCACTCCTAATTTTATTTAGTCCAGTCAAACACCTGTTCATAGACCCAAACTTTAAACTTTAAACTTTAAACTTTAAACTTTAAACTTTAAACTTCAAACTTTAAACTTCAAACTTCAAAA
>JBBSDH010000087.1:0-15794 GCA_038249605.1 Chitinophagales bacterium
CTCCTGTTTTACGGAGAACATTTCCGCAAGGTTGTTAACGGTTAAATTTCCTTTGTTTTCCCGTCCCTTTGGTACAGTATACAACCCCATTTCCATGGCCCGTTGCCTGGATAGATTGTTGGAAGGAAACAAGCCGTTTTTTCAAAACGAACTTTTTGAAAACGCCGGTCTTTGGCGCAGTTGGGAGCACCACAGCGATTTTGCGGCGCCAGAACCCCTCGAAACACTCCTGATCATCAACACACGCTACAACGAGGCTGCATCTTTTTTGAAAACAACCAACACGTTGTTGCTCACGCTCGGAACTGCAGATGTTCACCTGTTGAAAACTACAGGAGAAGTGGTGGCCAACAACCACAAAATGCCTGCCGCCGCCTTCGAAACCCGCCGCATGACACCGGAAGAAGTGGCTGAAACATTAAGTGTTGTTTTGGAAAAAATGCTGCATTGCCGGGTTATTCTGACGGTTAGCCCTGTGCGCCACCTCCGGCTTGGGCTGCATGAAAACCAGCTCAGCAAAGCTGTTTTGCTGCTGGCCTGCAACATCCTGACGCGCAAATTCCCCAACGTTTGTTATTTCCCCGCCTACGAATTACAACTTGACGACCTGCGCGACTACCGTTTTTACGCCGACGACATGATTCATCCCGCCCGTCAGGCCGTGGATTACATCTGGAAATATTTCAGCAAAATATTTTTCAGTCCTGAAACAATGGATCTGGTGTTTCAATTGGAGAAATTAGACCGCGCCTTGCAACACCGCCCCTTCCATCCCGAAAGTTCAGAACATCAGGCTTTCAAATCCACGCAGTTGTTGCGGGTGCAAGCAATGGCCACAAAGTACCCTTTTTTGAATCTGCAAGCCGAGCTTAAACACTTCTCGCCTTCCTTTTAGAAGCTGGAAAATCATGTATTTAAAAATGGGATGTTCTCAATTGCGCCATCGGCCCAACTGAGAACATCCCATTTTTAAATACATGATTTTCCAGCGTAGCGTCAAAGTCCCTTCGTTCGTCCCCCGTCCACCGGCAAATTCACGCCATTGATGTACGCTGCCGCCGGCGAAGCCAAAAATGCAACTGCCGCGGCAACCTCGGCTGGTTCGGCAAAACGGCGCGCAGGTACATGACTTTTGAACATTTCGGCCACGGCTTCGGGCGTTTGCCCGGATGCAGCAGCGCGTTTTTCCACAATTTCATCCAAACGGCCGGTAAGGGTATAACCTGGCAACACATTATTTACCGTTATGCCAAATTTTCCGGCTTCGTTGGCCCAGGTTTTGGCCCAGCCCGCTACGGCCCAGCGCGTGGTGTTGGACACGCCGAGGTTGTCGAGCGGTTCTTTCACGGAAGTGCTGATCACGTTTATGATGCGGCCGAAACCGGCGTCTTTCATGCCAGAAAATACTTCGCGGGCAAGCAATTGATTGGCTACGAGGTGTTGCTGGAAAGCGGCGAGGAAAGCGGCAGGATCGGCTTCGGTGATGGGGCCGCCAGGAGGGCCACCCGTGTTGTTCACCAGAATGTGCACCGGATGGTTGAGTGAGCGCACGGCAGAGAGCAGGTCGTCGTGGCGTGTATAATCCACGGCGAGGTAATTGTGCCGTTGTCCCTGTGTGGCATCTAGCAGGACAAGGGTTTCCTGAAGGGTTTTTTCCGTACGAGCGAGCAGGGTGACATTGGCGCCAAGTGCTGCCAGCTCGATGGCTACCGCGCGGCCGATACCGGCGCTGGAGCCGCCCACTAGGGCATTTTTTCCGATAAGTGAAAGATTCATGGAGCAAAAGTCGGATTAATCAGCGGATAAAAAAACATGCGTCACTCCGGAAAACCGGAATGACGCATGAGCATGTTTACTTGTTTGTTTTTTGTCCCGTTTAGTTCGGGTGGAAACCGTAATTGGACAAAATTTTGTCCTTCAGTTCTTTGCGGGCAAAGAAGATACGGCTTTTCACCGTACCGAGCGGAAGGTCTAGTTCGTCGGCGATTTCTTGGTATTTATACCCTTCGAAATGCATCATGAAGGGAACTTTAATGCTGTCATCAAGGCCATCAATCATACCGTTCAACTCTTTCAGCATGATGTTGGTTTCTGCGCCGTTGCCGGTAGCATGACTGCCGGAGTTAAGGTAATACTGATTGTCGGTTGTATCGAGAATCGTATTGGCCTTTATTTTTTTCCGGTAGTTGTTGATGAAGATGTTTTTCATGATCGTAAACATCCACGCTTTAAAATTGGTTCCTTGTTGGAACTTGTCGCGGTTCGACAGTGCCCTGAAGGCAGTTTCCTGGTACAGATCCTTGGCGTCCTCCATGTTTTTCGTCAGGTTGTAGGCGAAAGAGTGGAGAAGGCTTTGCAAAGTGCTTAGTTTGGTATTGAATTCCATGCTTGTCATGGTGCCTCCTTTAGTGTTTGTTTTTTGATGGATCAAAGATAATACTTTGTTTAAGAGAAAACAAATATTCCTTCAACAATAATTTGTCAGGTTTTGGCAATATTTGGTGTCGAAACACTAGATATCAATACAAAATACTGTAATTCAATCATTTATGCTGTTTAGATAAAGTCTAAGAAATTTTCAATTTTCAATAAATATTGAAAAATGATTAAAGTTTTAACCCTTTTTTAAGGTTGTTTATCCCCGATGAAACGACATTGGTCGGACCGGGGAAGCCGTATGTCTGATTTAAGCGTCATTTTGTGGCGCCCTCCTTTTTAGGAGTAAAGTTTTGACAAAAAGCAAGATGAAAGCCCTTGGCAGGGATAAGACATACGTTTTCATCGCACCTTCATGCGGGTTGGGAAGCTGTAACCAATGTTTGATCTCTTCTGTCAGTGTTTAGGAACACCCCAATTACTTTGATTCAACAGCGAACGGGAACCAGAACTCATCGTCGGTTTCTACGGCAGCGGCAATCCCATGCTCAATACAGAAGGAGAAACGGTGAATACGGCCAACATAACCTTGGACAAGGAAACGCGCATCTCCGGAGAAGAGATCAAAGCCATCTTCGCCTATTTGAAAACGGTGCCGGTGATCTTTAATAAAGTGGGGCGTATAAATAATAAGTCGACAGTCCGCAGTCGACTGTCGACTTGTTCACACCGTTCCGCGATTGCGCACCCGCCAGATGGAAAGGAACAATCTTCCAGCCAGAACAGGAGCAGCAATGATGCTTCCTGCTCCAAAGAAGAGCATTTCGTTCCAAAGGTAATTTTCGATCGATTTTTTGTCGGCAGCGGGCAGGTGGCCTGTCAGCGCCTCAAAGGTGTTCTCCTCAATGTACGTCATGAAGCCGTTAAGGCCGCCGATGAGGAAAAACAGAAAAGGGAAAACGGCAATAATGAGTGCGACCTTGATTTCCTGGCGTTTGGCCAGTAAGGTATGCGGCAACAAGAAAATGTAACGGGTTAATGTCACGAGCGTAATTACAAATACGATGTTCCAGGTTTGGAACGGCCATAAATACATGGCTTTTTGAATGGGGTACAATACGGCAAGTACAACGACGGCGGTTGCGATCCACCACAACAATTCGAGCACAAGCAACAACCGCTGGCGTTTGTCCATCATATACTTTATAGGTGCACCTATTATTTACGGTGCTTGTTGGGATTGTTTAAAATAAAAGAAACCGTAATGCCACCGAAGTAATACCAATCATCCTTATCTGGATTGCCATTGATGCTGATGCCGTCGAGGTCGTCGGACAGCACGGGGCGCAAGCCTGCATCGGCGCCGAGAATGAGGCGTTCGAGCACATCGACACGCAAACCAACACCCATGGGGATGAGCAGGAAGCTCTGGTCGAGCCCCGGTTCGGGCAGTGGTGTTTTGAAATAGGTATCGTATTTATCGGGAGGGCCATAGTATTCGGTATCCGAGTCGGCATAGGTGGAGCCTATACCCAGGAATACGTATGGTGAGAATTGCATGTTGTGGACGCCGGTAGTAGATATGCGGTCTTTGGACAGGAAATTCCATTCAAGTACCATGGCGAATTCGGTAATTGAGGTGGAAAAGCGCAGTTTTCGATCGGACAGGGTTTCTGAGTTGGCATCGTCGCCCGAAACAGAGCCAGAATAAAAGTGGCCTTTTACGGAAAATTTTCTTGTGATGTGGTACCGTACGAACATGCCGAAACCAGGTTGGGTTTCAGCCCATTCGATGTTCGATTCGGCGACATCACCGGAGTAATTGGTGATTCCGAACATAAATCCTGCTTCAAGGTAATGCGGGTTCAAGCGGTGGATTTGGCCCCAAAGGGATGATTGTGAGGCCAGCAGCAGCATCAAAAGGCTGAGCTTTTTCATAGGGTGAAACGGTTTTTGAAAACAGATTAAGGGAAAATAGAAGGCAAACATGCGGGACGGGTACAAAGTTCGGGAAAAGAAACAAGAGCAAAGGTAGCCTGATCGATAAGAATTATTTTGCAATGTTGCTTGTTAACGTCCCTAAGCAGCCAAATTATGTCTGTATTCCATGAAAAATTCAAAAAATGATGACGAACGGTTAAAGTTTCCATCGAAGCGTCCGTCACACGACGGGATTTGATTAAGCCCACGTACCTTTAAGCCGTCAAAAAAGAAACTTAAACATGCCGCTCGATCAACTGCACGAAGCCGAACGTTACACCAAAGACCGGGGAGATATGTCTTTTTTTGAACATGTGGCCGAATTGCGCAACCACTTGTTGCGGTCGGCACTTGCCATTGCCATTGTTGGGGTTGTGTGTTTTGTCAACAAAGATTTTGTATTCAATACCGTTATTTTCGGTCCCCGACGCGACGATTTTGCCACCTACCGTTTCCTTTGTTCTTTGTCGCACCGTTTCGGACTGGGCGAACAGATCTGTTTCAAAGCGCCAAAATTTGAAATCATCACCCGCCAGCTCGGCGAAGTGCTCATGCAACATTTGTACGTTTCGTTCTGGTTGGGGTTCATAGGCGCCTTTCCGATCATTTTTTGGGAATTCTGGAAGTTCGTCAGGCCCGGATTGCTGGATTCAGAACAACGTGCGGTTCGCGGCATCGTGGCCATATGCTCACTGCTGTTTTTGTCGGGCGTTTTGTTTGGTTATTATATTATAGCTCCATTCTCCATTTCTTTTTTGGCAGGCTACACACTCGACAATACGGTGGTTTCGCCTACGCTTGATTCGTACGTGTCCTACATGACAATGTTTACGCTGCCGACCGGTCTTATTTTTGAAATGCCCATTGTGGCTTATTTCCTGGCAAAAATCGGCTTGGTAGGTCCTCAGTTTTTACGCGCCTACCGCCGCCATGCTGTGGTGATTTTTCTCATCATCGCAGCCATCATCACGCCGCCCGATGTGGTTTCACAAACCATCGTGATGATTCCACTGTACACCCTTTATGAAATCAGCATCCTGGTGGTAGCACGCGAAACACGGCGCAGGGAACGGCTGATGGATGACATGGACCGCAAAAGCCGACAGGTAGTGGTAAAGGACGAATAATTATGGAGATTGAGCTTCAGCTCACCAAGTGTATCGGGCAAGGTAAATAAGATTTTTTCGCGTTTGTGTAAGGCGAGTTAAAGCTCATTTTCCAAATTCACCCTTTGTGCACGGCTGCGTAAGCCGCAGCGCCGATGATGCCTGCGTTGTTGAGGAGTTTGGCGGGTACCACGCGTGCATTGACGGTAAATTGTTCCTTAAAATTTTCAAAATACTTGCTTTCGCCACCGCCCAAAATGAAAAGGTCGGGCGAAAACAGCAGCTCAAGGTGCATCAGGTACTCGTTGAATCGGTTGGCCCACACTTTGCGGCTAAATTTCAGACGTTCACGGGCGCCCGACGAGCAGTATTGCTCCACCGATTTGCCGTTGTTCCATTTCAGGTGACCGAGTTCGGTGTTGGGGATCATGATGCCCTTGTGAAAGACGGCCGTGCCAAGTCCGGTACCAATGGTGATGAGGATAACCAAACCGTTTTCACCCTTGCCCATGCCGTAGTGCATTTCGGCCATGCCGGCAGCATCAGCATCGTTGGTGACATAAACGTGGTCGCCAGAGGCATCACTGAATACTTTTTCAACGCTTGTGCCAATCCAGCTTTTGTCGATGTTGGCAGCCGTAAGGGCAACACCGTTTTTGACGAGGGCCGGAAAACCGCAACCTACCGGACCTTTGTAATTAAAAAATGCAATGATCTCGGCAAAGGCGGCGGCCATGGCGTCGGGAGTGGAAGGTTGTGGGGTGGGTACCCGGAAGCGTTCGCCCGAAAGGCGGCCGTTTTCAAGATCCACAAGGGCGCCTTTAATGCCCGACGCGCCAACGTCAATACCGAGGATGGCATTCATATGTTATGGTTGATTTTTCGTTTGTAAAAATGGTGCGGCGGCTCCCCGGTTTTATTCTTCGGGGATGATGTCCTCCACAACTTCGTCTTCACCAGTTTCGCTGATCAGGGTTTTTTGTTTGCGCCTTTCCAGCGAGTTGGCGTGCATGTCTAGGTATTCGTTGCGGTTGCGCACAATGTCGGCCGCAAGGTACAAGGCTTTGATGAAGGAAGTCTCTTCTGCCTCACCTTTGCCTGCGATGTCGTAGGCCGTTCCATGGTCGGGCGAAGTGCGCACGGCCGCAAGTCCGGCGGTATAATTCACGCCTTCGCCAAAAGAAAGGGATTTGAATCCCACCAGCCCTTGGTCGTGGTACATGGCAAGCACAGCGTCGAATTTGTGGTATTGTCCGGAGCCAAACATGCCGTCGGCGGGGAACGGACCAAAAGCCAAGATGCCTTTGGCTTTGGCGTCTTCGATGGCCGGGCGGACGATTTTGTCGTCTTCGTCGCCGATGGCGCCTTCGTCGCCAGCATGTGGATTGAGGCCCAAAACGGCGATGGTCGGTTTGCCAATGTTGAAGTCGATGCGCAGGGTTTCGGCGAGGATAAGCAGTTTGCGCAGCACTTTTTCACGTGTCACAGCGGCGGCTACTTCGCGTAGGGGCAAGTGGTTGGTAACCACACCCACCCGGATGTTGTCCGAAACCATAAGCATCAGTGATTCCTTAGCGCCGAATACGTCGGTGATGTATTCGGTGTGGCCCACAAAAGGGAAAGCGGCCATTTGCATGGCCTTTTTATGAATGGGAGCGGTTACCAGGGCGTCGATGGCGCCATTTTTCAAATCGGCAACAGCGCGTTCGAGGGCCTGGTAAGCGCATAGGCCACCCACGTCGGTGGCTTTGCCCAGGGTGATGTTTACGTTGTCGGTCCAGCAGTTGATCACGTTGATGCGGCCGGGTTGGGCCTGGTCGGCAGTGTCGATGTTGTGGAACTGGATGTTTTCCTGGGTAATGATGTTTTTGTGGTAAGCCACCACTTTGGTGCTGCCGTAAATAATGAGGTTGAAATTGGCGCCGGCTTTGTTGATGGCCAGACCTTTAAGGATTACTTCGAGGCCGATGCCGTTGATATCGCCGCAGCTGATGCCTATCGTTGTGTTGCTCATGAAGGTGGATTGGGCGTTGAAAAGGGGTCGTGTGAATGCCTGGGGCGGCAGTTAGTTTTTGGCGTATTTTTTCAAAAAATCGTACAAAAGCCGCACACCGACACCCGTACCATCTTTGGTCCGATAGCCGTTGGCAGTGCGAAGATAAGCAGGTCCGGCTATGTCAAGGTGCAACCAGGGGTAATCGGTGAAATGTTCGAGGAATTTTCCTGCGGTGATCATTCCGGCGTTGCCCGAACCTACGTTGCGCAGGTCGGCAATATTACTTTTCAGCTCTTCGCCAAACTCTTTCCACAAGGGCAATTCCACCATTCGCTCGTAGGTGTTCCAACCGCTTTCTTCCAATTGTTTTTTTACCTCATCTCCGGCGGTTCCCATCACACAAATAACATGGTTGCCCAATGCACGCACAGCCGCCCCGGTGAGTGTGGCCAGGTCGAGCACAAGCTCGGGCTGGTATTGTTTGGCATAATGCAAGGCATCGGCCAACAACAAACGTCCCTCCGCGTCGGTATTCAATACCTCCACGGTTGTGCCCGAATACATGCGTATCACATCGCCCGGAACAATGGCGTTTTCGCTGATGAGGTTGTCGCAAACTGGGATCAAACCGATGATGTGCACCGGCAATCGGTTGCGGGCAGCGGCCATACATACCGCTAATACGGTGGCGCCGCCAGCCATGTCGCATTTCATGTAGTCCATGCCTTCCGAAGGTTTGATGCTCAACCCTCCGGTGTCGTACACCACACCTTTGCCCACCAACACCAGCGGTTTGGCATTGCGCGCATCGCTTGGTTTCCATTCCATGATGCAAAACTTCGGCGGCGCAGCACTGGCGCGGCTGACAGCCAAAAGACCACCCATGTTCAAACTTTCGATCTTGTCCTTCTCGAGCACCTCGGCCGTAAAACCGTATCGGAAAGCCGTGTCACGTACCGCTTCGGCAAGGTGGTGCGCCTTGAAGTGTGAATGGGGCTCATTCACCATGTCGCGTGCAAAAAAAACAGCTTCCAGCAGGATTTGCAGTTCCAAAACATCTGCAGAAGACGCCGCAGAAGCATCGAAATGAATGGTGCGCAATGCTTTTTCCTTTTTTTCCGGATTGGTATAGTATTTCAAAAACTGGTAACTGCCCAACGCCATTCCCTCGGCATATGCCAGGGATCGGTTGTCTTCACAGGTGTTGTACAGGGTGAAACCATCAATTTTGTGGTGGCGCAACTCACGCAACATTTCGTTGCCGGCCAATCGGGCTTCCTCAAGGGCAAGTTGTGGGTTTGACTGTACTTTTAAAACATGCACCGTCAACATTTTACCTTCAGGGCGAATGAAAAAGAAACGGTGCGCATCGCGGGCTACAGCCTGTTCAACGTATGCCATTTCAGCATCTGTCAGCCACGGCGAAAGGCGGGTAAGTCCGGCCTTTTCCGACAAGATGAGCTGGTGATCTTTTGTTGGGCCGCCTGGGGCGACAGCCAATTGGACTCGTTTCACGAAAAATCTGTTATGGATAAACCCTTCAGCTCAACATGTTGATTTTCAGGAAAATAAAGGTTCTGCTTTTAGAAAGACCGCAAAATTACATTTTTTATGGCAAAAAGTCAGGGAAAACATGCTTTCTGACGGTTGACGCCCACTTTCCCCTTTGCGAAATTCTCCTACCTTGTAGCCCCTTTGCAAACCTTGCTCTTGCTGCCATGCCAAAAAAACTGTTCCTCCTCGACGGCCACGCGCTCATTTACCGAGCCCACTACGCTTTCATCACCCGTCCGCTCCTCAATTCCAAAGGCTGGAACGTATCAGCCGTTCATGGTTTTATGCGCACGTTGTGGGACATGATGCAAAAGGAAAAACCTACCCACCTCGCCGTGGTGTTCGATCCGAAAGGTGGAACGTTCCGACACGAAAAATTCGACGCCTACAAAGCCAACCGTGAAGCGCAACCCGAAGACATCACTTTCGCCATCCCTTATGTACACCGCATCGTGGAGGCCATGAACATCCCCGTGCTCGTCGTCAAAAACTACGAAGCTGACGACGTGATCGGTACGCTCGCCAAACAAGCCGAAAAAGAAGGATACGATGTGTACATGGTGACGCCCGACAAAGACTTTGGACAACTCGTGGACGAACACATTTTCGTGTACAAACCCGGCAAACAAGGCGGCGACGTGGAAATTTTGGGTGTAAAAGAAGTGTGTGAAAAATGGGGCATCCAACGTGTCGATCAGGTGATCGATATGCTCGCACTCATGGGCGACGCCGTGGACAACATCCCGGGGCTGCCCGGAATAGGTGAAAAAACCGCCGCCAAATTGCTCGCCGAGTTCGACAACGTGGAAAACCTGCTGGCCAACGCCGACAAACTTAAGGGCAAACAACAGGAAATCGTGCAAAACCACGCCGACAAAGCCGTTTTGTCGAAATGGCTCGCCCGCATCGACATCAACGTGCCGGAAGTGCAATTTGAAGACAAGTTTTTCGAGATCGAACCGTTCAACCGCGAGGCGCTCATCGAAATTTTTAAAGAACTCGAGTTCCGTACTTTTGCCGATACCATCCTGCGCCACCCGCTTTCCAACGGCGGCAAAAAAGACGACTCCCGGGATGCAGCAGCGCCCAAAGCCAAAGCCAAAACTACCGGCGGCGATGGCAGCGTGCAAGGCTCACTTTTCGGCGATGAATTCGCACCCGGCGAAGCCGCCGCGCCCGCCATGCGCCTGGCTACCAAAAACATTCAGAACACCCCACATACCTATCATCTCGCCGAAACATACGAAGCCCACCTCGCCTTGCTCGAGCTTTTACAAAGCCGTCCCAGCGTGTGTTACGACTCCGAAACCACTTCCCTCAACGCCACCCGCGCCGAACTGGTGGGCTTTTCATTTGCCTACAAACCACACGAAGCGTGGTATGTTCCGGTACCCGCCGACCGCAAACAAGCACAGGCGCTTGTAGATTTTTTCAAACCTTTTTTTGAAAATGAAAAGATTGAAAAAGTAGGACAAAACCTGAAGTACGACATCATCGTGCTCAAAAACTACGGCGTGAACCTGAACGGTCCGCTGTTCGACACCATGCTGGCCCACTACCTGCTGGAGCCCGAGCACAGGCATGGCATGAATTACCTGGCGGAAGCATTTCTCGATTATACGCCGGTTAAAATTGAAGAACTCATTGGAAAAAAAGGCGTCGCACAAGGTACCATGCGCGATGTGCCCGTTGCACAGGTGGTAGAATACGCAGGCGAAGACGCCGACATTACTTTGCAATTGCGTCATGTTTTGGAACCCAAATTGGAAAGCGGCGGCGAAAGTCTGGTGCGCCTGTTTCACAAAGTGGAAAATCCGCTCGTACAGGTTCTGGCCGACATCGAACATGCAGGCGTGCGCATCGATCCCGATTTTTTGAAAGCGTATTCCAAAGAACTTTCCGTTGACATCGACAAGCTGGAAGCTAAAATTCTGGAAGCAGCAGGTTTGAAATTCAACGTGGGCAGTCCAAAACAAGTTGGCGAAGTACTTTTTGAAAAACTGCGCCTGCCTTATCCGGGCAAAAAAATGAAAAGTGGACAGTACAGCACCGACGAAGAAGTGCTGAGTGTATTGGCCGTGAACTTCCCCATTTGCGCCGACATCCTGCAACACCGTACGCTCATGAAACTGCGCGGAACGTACGTAGATGCCCTTCCGGCCCTGGTGAATCCCGCCACAGGGCGCGTGCACTCCTCGTTCAACCAGGCTTTGGCCGCTACGGGTCGCCTGAGCAGCAACAACCCCAACCTTCAAAACATTCCCATCAAAACGGCCGAAGGTCGCAAAGTGCGTGAGGCGTTTGTGCCGCGCGACAAAGACCATCTGTTGCTTTCTGCCGACTACTCCCAAATTGAACTGCGCCTCATCGCTGAAATCAGCAACGAAACGGCCATGCTGGAAGCTTTTCAAAAAAATCAGGACATCCACCAAGCCACCGCCGCCCGCGTGTATGGCGTGCCGCTCGAAGAAGTGACATCCGAACAAAGGCGTGCCGCCAAAACCGTAAATTTCAGCATCATTTACGGCGCCGGCGCCACCAACCTCAGCAACCAGCTCGGCATCAAACGTGCCGAAGCCAAGGAACTGATTGAGAATTACTTCAAACAGTACAGCGGCCTGAAACACTGGATGGAAAACATCGTGGAGTTTGCCCGCAAACACGGCTACGTGGAAACCCTGCTCGGCAGGCGCCGACACCTGCGCGACATCGATTCGCGCAACGGCATGTCGCGCAGCATGGCCGAACGTATGGCCATCAACACACCCATCCAAGGCACCGCGGCCGACCTCATCAAGGTGGCCATGGTGAACATCCACCGGGCCATGGAAAAAGGCGGTTACAAGTCAAAAATGATCCTGCAGGTGCACGACGAACTCGTGTTCGACGTGCTGAAAAGTGAAATGGAAGACCTCAAATTGCTCATTGGTGAACACATGCGCAACGCGATCCCGGGTCTTAAAGTGCCGATTTTGGTGGAAATGGGGGAGGGCGAGAACTGGCTGGAGGCGCATTGAGTTGATTTTATGGAATTACAGTTGATACTCTTCGTCTCCAACAATTAGGTAGTCTGTAAAATGTTTTGGTGATCTTTCCATTCTCAACTTTGGCCATTCCAATAGAACAGGTACTTGAACGGAAATTGTTAGCAGTCTCGAAATCAATTGCAACAAAGTTCATGATGGCTACAAAAACCTCGCAAAACCAAACCCGCCTTACCCCTAATAAGTCTGAGCCCAATAACATTATTCGCTCCACCAAACGGCTCAACTTATGCGAAATCTATGTGCAATCCTCTTCCTTTAGGCGGCGCACGGCAAGGCGTGAAAAAAATGATTAAACAATCTTCGCACTTTTTTCTCCAAACAAAAATCAACATTTTTCAAACAACTGCCTTCAAACTCCGAACTCCGAACTCCAAACTCTCTTACCTTTGCATCAGCGCTCAACCGCGCCCTTTGCCGATGCATTACCTCGACGAACTCAATCCTGTACAACGCGAAGCTGTGACCCAAACCGATGGTCCTATTCTGGTGATCGCCGGTCCGGGTTCGGGCAAAACACGCGTGCTCACTTACCGCATAGCCCACCTCATCGAGCAGGGCATTCCGCCGCACAACATCCTGACGCTGACCTTCACCAACAAGTCGGCCAAGGAGATGAAAGACCGCATCGAAAAAGTGGTGGGCGCCCGTGCACAACAGGTGTGGGCGGGTACGTTTCACTCCATTTTTGCCCGTATTTTGCGCGCCGAAGCATCAAAAATAGGTTTTCCCTCCAGTTTTTCCATTTACGATACCGACGACACCACGAGCCTGCTGCGTTCCATCATCAAGGAAAAAAACCTCGACACCAACGCGTACAACGCTTCGGCCATACGTTCGCGCATTTCACTGGCCAAAAGCAATTTGCTGTCGCCGGCTGCTTACCGTGAAAATGCGGATATGATGACGCAGGACCGGCAGCAGCGCCGTCCCTACTTGGTCGACATTTACGAAACCTACATCAACCGCTGTCAGCGCGCTGGCGCCATGGATTTCGACGACCTGCTTTTTCAGCTTTACCGCCTGTTTCGTGAAAACCCCGACAACATCGTTGAGAAATACCGCAAACGCTTCCGATACATCCACGTGGATGAGTTTCAGGACACGAATTTTCTTCAGTATGCCATCCTTCGCCGACTGCTGAAATACGACGGCAGCCCGGAAAATGTGTTCGTCGTTGGCGACGATGCCCAGAGCATTTACGCCTTCCGTGGCGCTACCATCGACAACATCCTCGATTTCGAGAAGGATTATCCCAATTTGCGGACGTTCAAACTCGAACAGAACTACCGCAGCACGCACCACATCGTGCAGGCAGCCAATGAAATCATCAGTTACAACCGGAAACAGCTTCAAAAAACGATTTGGACCGCCCGCGAGGACCGCAACAAGATCAAACTTCTGAAGTGTATTACCGACGACGAAGAAGGACGCCGCGTGGCAGACAGCATCCTCGAGCAGAAACACCGCTACCACCTGCCCAACAGCGAAATTGCCATACTATACCGCACCAACGCGCAAAGCCGCAAGTTTGAAGAACACCTTCGTCGCCTCAACATGCCTTACCGCATCATCGGCGGCATGTCGTTTTACCAGCGGAAAGAGGTGAAAGATTTTGTGGGCTACCTGCGCATGGCTGTGAACCCGCGCGACGAGGAAGCCCTGCGCCGTGTGATCAATTATCCGACGCGTGGCATCAGCGATGCCACCGTGGACAAACTTGTAATGCTTGCCTCGGGTAAAAACATAAGCTTATGGGAAGCATTGCGCGACCCCACGCTCGACGTGAACCCAAAGGCCAGGCAATCGCTGCACAACTTTTACCTCCTGGTGAGCAGCTGGCACCAACGCGCCGAAAAAGATTTGGCTTCGAAACTGGCCGACGACATTTTGCGGCAGTCGGGACTGTTGGTGTACCTCAAGGCAGACACCAGCCCGGAAGGCATCAGCAGGCTCGAAAACGCCCAGGCCGTGCTCGACGCCATTTCTGAATTTACCGACAATCCGGAACCCGATCCCGACACCGGCGAACCGGGCGAACGCACCTTGTCGCTTTACCTGCAAACCATTTCCCTGCTCACCGATACCGACGAAAAAAACGACGGGCAGGATCAGATCACCCTCATGAGTGTGCACGGTGCCAAAGGTCTTGAGTTCAAAAGTGTTTTTGTAACCGGGTTGGAAGAAACTTTGTTTCCTTCGTTCATGTCGTTTGAAGACCCGAATGGGCTCGATGAGGAGCGACGTTTGTTTTACGTAGCTGTTACGCGGGCGAAGGAGTTTTTAACCTTGACATATGCCAAGCACCGCTACAAGTATGGACAAATTCGGGAAAACGAGCCTTCGCGTTTCCTGGAAGAAATTGATGTACAACACTTCGACATCGTGGGTGGCTACGGGGCCGGAAGGGCCTCAGGGAAAGACGTGCCGTCGTCGCCGAGGGCCAGCGTGAGCGGCTCGTTTGCAAGTCCACGCAACCGTCAGTCTGTCACAACGCAACCTTCCATTGATCCAGCCGGGTTCAAGCCATCAACCCCCGATGCCATTGTGGCGGGTGCGACCGTTTTGCATTTGAAATTCGGTGAAGGCAAGGTGTTGAGCGTTGATGGTGCGAAAGACAACAAGGTGGCTGCCATCCAGTTTAAGGACGATGAGCTGCCGGAACGGAGGATCGTTTTGAAGTTTGCGAAGCTGCAGGTGATGTGAAAAAGTCCGAAAAATTAAGTTAAAGATGCGGGTCAGTTGGAGTGCTAATTCGCGGCGGAACCAGGTACTCACCACCTCACCCAATCTTCGCACTATTTAACCAACGTCATCTCGCCCTTTTCTTGCCCAGTTTTTCCATCAATCAACAGATAATCAAACACATACACATACACGTCTGACGGCGCGTCCTTGCCGTTCCAGCCTTCGGTAGGACGGGTGGAACTGAAGACCTTTTGTCCCCAGCGGTTGTAAACCGTGAGCGTGTATTGCTCGAAAATTTCGCCTTCAAACACCGCATTGAACACGTCATTGGTACCGTCACCATCGGGTGTGAAGGCGTTGGGCATGACGAAGATGGGTTCGGGAAGCACAACCACGCGCACCGTATCCGTGCCTTGGCAACCGGTATCGTTGGCGCCTGTCGCCGTAAACGTGGTGGTGGTATCGGCCGTGAATACCGGGTTGTCGCAGTCGGTGCAACTCAGTCCGTTTGAGGGTATCCAGGTGTACGTATCGGCCCCCGAAACGCTGAGTTGTACGGGTTCATTAGCATACACGGTGGTGTCGCCCATGGCTAGGATGTTGGGCGGACTGGCTATTGTAACGAGTACGGTGTCAATCGTTCCGCAAATACCTCCCTGGCTGTAAAACAAGGTATAAGAGCCTGTGTCTATTGAGGAAGCCAGAAGCAAACCCTCCGGGGTGATGCAAGCGTCGCAATTGGCTGTCCACGAGCCGCCCGGACCGGAAGAAGGCGTAAGCAGGGTGTCCGACGCGGGTGCGCACAAGGCCAGCAAACTGGTGGACCCTTCCACGGGTGTCGCCTCTTTGAGCACGTTTACTGAGCAATCTTCCACGATTTCCACGAGGCGGTTCAGGGCAAATTGGGTAAACACACAGATGGCGCCCGAGGGCCATTCCACGATAAGCGTATCCGCTATGGCAGCCTGATCGAAGCCGAAATGTTGCCATTGCGGATTTTGGCCCGTGGCCGAGGTTTGGGCCGACACCTGCCGCATTTGCCATACCGGC
>JBBSDH010000088.1:0-15565 GCA_038249605.1 Chitinophagales bacterium
GCTCTTGTTTTGTTTAGGCAAAAACTACCTCTGTTGCACCGTAGCCATACTTGGCGTGGTACTCGTTTTTGAATTTGTGCACATGCCCGTTGTATTTCAGCCGGTCGGCAATGGCTTCTTTCAATTTGCCCTCACCCACACCGTGAATGACAAAGATGCGGGGCACACCCAGCCTGATGGCCTGGTCGAGGAAACGCTGGAAATGCTGAAGCTGGATGCGCAGGATCTCACTTTTATCGAGCTTGGCATGGCCTTTTAATAAGTTTTCGATGTGCAAATCAATTTCAGGTTCGAAGTGCGCGAATTCCTGAACGTTGTAAGCATCGTATGCTCGGCTGTTGGACGACGGTTTTTGGTGGCCGCCACGCCTTACTTTTTGACGGGTGTACTCTTTCAAATCTTCGGCAGCCATACCGACCGGTTTGGGCTCAAATTGGTCGAACAACACAAACTGGTGCGCCATGGTGTTCAGAAAAGGCGCGGTGTGCAGGTTGTTGAAAAACTGTTTGGGCCTGATCTTTAGGCTGCGGCTCAAGGGCGTTTCCGGACCGTCGGTGGTGATGCGCCGGATACTGACTTCTACCTCGGGCGTTTCGTTGAGATCGTCGTACAACAAATCGCCCAATTCGAGTGCCGTGCTGGCGCTGAGTTTGTCTTCGTGCCAAAGTACCTCCTCATCGCGTACGTACAGGCCGAAGTCCACCAAAAATTCGGTGGTGGTATCGTTGAGCAGCCAGGCCTTGTAACGGCTTACGGAGCCATCGCGACCGGGCATGGGCTCAAAAACCAATTGTACTCCTTTGGGCTTGAGGATGAGGTACTGGACCTGAATGATCCGGAGCGGTGGCGGCTCGGGTTTTTTTTCCATTTTACCGCTCACAAATTTGGCGCCGGGCAATAAGGGCTCGGCTCCGGCATCGCGTTGGAGGTCTTCCTCAAACGCAGGAATCTCGAGCGAATGATCGCTGTCGAGGCGTACCTGGAGCATGCCGTCGTCGAGTTGGGCGGTAATGACGCCACTTTCACCGGTGTAGCGGAAACGAACCCGCGTGCCTATTGCAAAAAGCATGTGTAAAATGGGAGAATCCCGGTATTATTGCTGAAGAATTGCTGGTGTGTGCGAAAGCTCGCGGTAGCAAAAGTAAGGTAACCCAACGACTATTACGGAGCAATTCAACACACCTTCCGATCATGCCTGCTTTAAGCCTTGTTGCCAACCGCTATCTAGCCGTTGATTTCTACCGTGGCCTCACCGTTGCCTTTATGATTTTGGTAAACACACCCGGTTCAGGGGAGTTTGTTTATGCACCCTTGAGGCATGCCGACTGGCACGGATGTACGCCTACCGACTTGGTATTTCCATCGTTCATGTTCATCATCGGCGTGTCGATGTGGTTCGCCTTCGGCAAATTTGATCGCCGGTGGTCGGCCGAAGCGGGTAAAAAAATCCTCAAACGTACTGCCCTGCTTTTCCTCATCGGTTTGATCCTGAACAACTTCCCACGGGTATGGGATCATTGGGACACCTGGCGCATCATGGGTGTGCCCCAACGACTTGCTTTGGGCTATGGCCTGGCTTCGGTACTGGCACTCCATTTCGGGCGGCAAACCCTGCTGTGGATTTCGGGCGCCATCCTTCTGGTGTATTGGGCATTGCTTTATTTTTTGGGTACTCCAGGCGCCGATCCGTATGTGCTGGACACCAATGCTGTTCTGAGGCTCGACCGCTTTTTGTTTACCGATGCACATTTGTGGAAAGGGGAGCGTATTCCATTTGATCCCGAAGGTGTGCTGAGTACTTTGCCCGCCATTGTGACGGTCTTGTTGGGATGGTTCTGCGGAGGTATGTTGCAACGCAGGGGTGGACAGAAAGACGTGCTGGTGCGCGATCTGTTGCTTTTAGGATTGGCCATCGGATTTGCAGGACTTTTGTGGGACCTCTCATTTCCCATCAACAAAAAACTTTGGACAAGCTCGTATGTGCTGTACGCCGGGGGCATGTCCATGATCCTACTTGCAGCCTGTGTGTGGTTTCTCGACGTGCGGGGTTGGCGCAATGGTTCTGGTTTTTTCATCATTTTCGGCTCTAACGCCTTGTTTGCCTATGTACTTTCGGAGGCGCTGGTTATGTTCTGGGCCGACATCCGTTGGGCCACCGATACCGGCACAGTCATGGATGTACGCAGTTGGATTTACCAAACGGTGTTTGTGCCGCTTGAGGGTGGTGCTTTCAGCTCCTTTCTTTTTGCCCTGGCGTACACACTGCTTTGCTGGCTGATTTGCCGGTGGTTGTACATGCGCAACATTTACATCAAACTCTGAAGATCGTGCAACGAAGACATTTTTGCCAACAGGCAAGTTTTGCACTGCTTGCGGCAGGTTTACCCTTTAACCCATTCAACGCCATGGAAATCACCAACCCACGTCGGATATTGCCCGCACCTTTGCGCCCCGGTGCAAGGGTAAGCTTGATCGCACCTGCCAGTCCGGCATCCGATGAAAAAATCGCACAGGCATTGGCCAACCTGAAAAACCTCGGTCTGGAGGTGAAAGAAGGCGTGTCAATGCGCAAACACCTTGGTCACCTGGCCGGCACCGATGCCGAGCGCCTGGCCGATCTGCACAACGCCTTTTCGGACCCGGAAACCGACGCCGTTTGGTGTGTGCGCGGAGGCTATGGTTGTACCCGCCTACTTCCCGACGTTGATTTTGACCTCATCCGAAGGCATCCCAAGCCGTTTTTCGGGTACAGCGATGTAACGGCACTACACCTTGCCATCGGACAAAAAACGGGCTTGGTTACCTTCCACGCACCGGTTGCGGCAGGGAACTATTCCAATGCAACCTTTCCCCATTTGATGGAAGTGGCCAGAAAGGGTACGGCGCCCTACATCATTCACAAACGATATACCGAGGATGCCGTTGCCGATATTGCGTTTGATCCTTTCACCATTTATGAAGGTTTTGCCGAAGGCGAACTGACTGGAGGTAACTTGTCGTTGATGGCCGCCATGTGTGGTACGCCCTGGCAGCCTTCCTTCAAAAACAAATTGGTTTTTCTGGAAGAAGTGGGCGAGCAACCCTACCGTATCGATCGTTTGCTGACCCAGTTGCTGGATGCCACCGATCTGCGACATGCGGCCGGATTGGCGCTTGGGATATTTTACGATTGTCAGCCGAAAAACAACGAGTTTTCCATGACCTTAAACGATACCTTGCGCGACAGGCTCGAGCCATTGGGTATTCCAGCGTTGTACGGACTTCCATTCGGGCACATCCTCGAACAAGTCACCCTTCCTTATGGCATTAAAGCCAGGATGGATGCGACTGAAGGAACGCTGACACTTTTGGAGAAAGCAGTATTGGTCGGTTAGTCGGGTTGGTCAGGTTGGTCGAAAAATATAGCATCTCCCTTCGCTCTCCATGAACCGCAAGAGAGCAGGGGGTATTCCCGGTTTGAAAAGGTCCAAAAAGGGCCGAAGAGCCTTTAAACATGACACACATCACGTTTTCTTAAATTTCCGTTGAATGGCTAAAGAACGGAGGTAGGCGCTATGTTTTTAAACAACCCGACCAACCGATCAACCGACTAAGAATTCACCATTGAAGTCCCGGGTATGTGCGTTGGATGTGCTGCATTTCCGCGAGCATGAAGCCCAGATGTTCGGAATGGCGGCCTTCCTTGCCGCCGCTTTGCATCCAGCTGTTTTCAGGGATGGAGAGCGTTGCCTCGTCCAGTACGGTTTTTATTTTGGCTTGCGACAGCTTGCCTATCTCCTTGAGATCTGGAGCTATGCTTGCTTCGGCGAGGGCGGTATCCGTTTCATTGGGTGTGGAAAGTTCGCCACTGAACATCCAGAAGTTGTTGAGGGCTTCCTGCATTTTTTGATGGCTGAGATCGGTGCCGTCGCCGAGGCGGATGGTCCACTCTGAGGAATAGCGCAGGTGGTAAGTAACCTCCTTAAGTGATTTTGCGGCGATGGCCGCCAGGCGCTCGTCGGAGCTGTGGGTGAGGGCCTGGTAATTGTAAAAATTGTGGGCGTCAAAAAACAACTGGCGGAGGACGGTATGGGCAAAGTCTTCGTTGGGTTGTTCCACGAGCAGGATGTTGCGGAACTGGTGTGCGTCGCGGAAGTAGGCGAGGTCGTCGTCGGTACGGTTTTGGCCTTCCTGTTCGCCAGCGTAGGCGAGCAGCATGCGTGCCTGTCCGAGCAGGTCGAGAGCGATGTTGGTGAGTGCGATGTCCTGTTCGAGTACAGGACCATGGCCACACCATTCGCCGAGGCGTTGGGAGAGGATGAGGGCGTTGTCGCCGAGCCTCAGGGTATAATCCAGCAAATGTTGTTGGAGGTTCATGTCAGCGGCGGGTTACATGTGTTTTAGTGCGTCGGGGAGGTCGTAAAACGTTGGGTGGCGGTAGACCTTATCGTTGGCGGGGTCGAAAAACGCTTCGCTGTCTTCGGTAGAGGCGTGGATGTGGCTCGATTCAACCACCCAGATGCTGATGCCTTCGTTGCGGCGGCAGTACACGTCGCGTGCGTTTTCGATGGCCATGGCTTCGTCTGCGGCGTGGAGGCTGCCGACGTGTTTGTGGCTCAAACCTTGTTTGGATCGTATGAAAATTTCCCAAAGCGGCCAGTCTTTCATAGCGTTGAATAGCTTTTAAAATGGTGAGGGCTGATGGTTTTAGAAGGGCGGATGCAAAGGTACGCCAATCGCGTCATTTTTCACCCAACCAGCTTTGCTTCGGATGATGTACTTTTGCCCACCCTGTTTGACTAACTTGCGGGTAATTTTAACTTAAACAATGATCAAGAACAGCATGAAGCGCATTTTGTTGTGTTTGTTTGTTGGAGCTTGCCTGGTTCAAACGGCACAGGCACAACTTCAATACGGATTTAAAACCGGTGTGAATTTCAGTCGTTTTAATGGTCCATCGGAGACCAACCTGAACGGCATGGAGCTTGAAACGTTTGACAACATCACCGGTTTTCACATCGGTGCAACGTTAACCTACGAGGTCAACGATGCTTTCAGCTTGCAAACGGAATTGTTGTTTTCCAAACAAGGTACCAAATACACTTACGAAGGACAGGGATACCGCTATTTTCGCGATCAGACGAATACAAAACTTGCCAACGGCAACATCCGATACCAGCTCAATGTAAACAATACCTATGTTGCCATTCCCATTCTGGCACAAGGACGGTGGAAAGATCTTGAAATTTCCGGCGGTTTTTATGGCGGTTTTCTGCTTTCTTCCAACGGCGAGGGCGCTTTCACGTTTACCGGGAAAACTGTTCCCCTCAACAACACCGTTTACGGCATTTACGAAGGCAGTGGCGGAGCTCAGGTTGAAGATATCGAATACCTGCTCGACCACAATTACCGCAAGGACGGTATTGGCGAAGCTACAGGCGACGAGTTTTTTAAAGTGCGTGCCGACAACCAGCTCCTCGATCAATCCAAGCAGGTGGGCGCGTATTACGACTTTACGGAGGACCGCGGCAGCATTTACAACAACTTTGATTACGGTTTGATGGGCGGACTTACCTGGTACATCAGCAGTTCGCTTTATCTGGGCGGACGTTTTCAGTTTGGCCTGGGTGATGTGACCAACAACAACGCAGATATGGCCAAAGCCAGCTTGGGTGATAACGGCGAAGTGTTGTACCGCGATGACAAAGACAAAAATTTGATGATACAGATTTCGGTAGGATTTAAATTTTAACTCAACCGACGGTATGTACAAAACGGCCGGTTTAGACGTTACTTTAGGGTAACATACTGGTCTTAAGTAGCCATGTGCCATCTTTTCAAAAACTGATTTAATCTACGGCGGGTTCATCCGCCTGCCAAACCCAAGCTGTCATTATGAGCACAACTCAACCGCTGCGCCACCTGTTGCCTGCCTTTCTTTTGCTCCTATTGTTTGCAGGATCCTGCAATGTTCAGGATTACGACGGACTGGAAGTGGAGGATCACGATGCCGAGTATGCCGTGTCGCTGTTGCACACTACCCTGGAGATTTCTGATCTCGTGAACAACATCCTCAACGACTCGTTGAGCACCGATACCATCGTGATCAATGCGGATCAAACAATGACCTTGTTTTATTCGGGCGATGTGGCTGAAAAGCAGGCCACGGATATTTTCCAGTTTTTTCAAAACGGCCTTGTACCGATCGCAGACTCGGTGTTCAATGCCCCTTTTGAAGCACCAGATTCTGTTACCGTTTATCGGATCGATTTCAATGCAGGACAAATGAACCTGGTGATCCGAAACCCGCTTTCAGAACCTATTACAGGTACTTTTTACATCCTGCAAATGACGGAAAACGGTGTCCCTTTCAGCATGCCTTTCACAGCACCTGCCAACTCAACCAGCATTCCATGGATTTCTCCTCCCGTGAGCCTTGGCGGAAAGGTGTTGACCAGCAACGACAATACGCTGACTTTCCGTTATGAGGCCTATCTGCCCGATGGCACACTAATCCTCATTCCTGAAATATCGCCAGGCACACCCGGTATGGGCATGCTTTTTCAAAACATTACCTTTTCCTACATGGAGGGTTATTACGGCTACAATGAGTATCCTTTGACCCTTGATACCATCGACATCGACATCAACCAAACCAACCTAGACGGCGATGTGACCATCACCAACCCCAAAGTGCGTATTACCATTGCCAATTCGTATGGATTTCCGACACGTGGCAAAGTGACGGTTTTGAAGTTTGTCGGCAAAGACGGTATCATCCGCGACCTGGAAAGTACGGTGATCGATACGGGCGGCATCGACTTTGCATACCCCTCCCTTGCGGCTGGCGAAGTGGGACAGTTCAAATACACCTCGTTTGATTTCGACCGAAGCAACTCCAACATCGATGAAATTTTCAATTCGCAGCCCATACAGCTCATTTATGCCCTTAACGGCATCGCCAACGTAAACAGGGACCCCAACCTCATCGGTTTTTTGACCGACAGTAGTGTTATTCGCATGCAGGTAGATGTTGAATTGCTGCTCGAAGGTTCGTTGCGCAACTTCGGCGCCGAACAACTGCTGGACTTTGACTTCGGTGACTTTGCCGATTCCGACATCAGCGAACTCACCGGCGTGGAATTTAAACTGGTAACCGAAAACCGGACACCCATTGCCAGTAACCTTCAACTTCGCTTTTTGGATGAAAACGGCGCGGTGATTGATTCGCTGTTCGATACAAGTACGCCTCCGTTTGTTATCCAGTCGCCCAGTGTGGATGCCAACGGCGTGGCCATAGGCATGGAAAGAACCGAAACTTACATACCCATGAGCATCGAACGTTTCGACCGCGTCCGCAAATCGAAACAAATGTTTTTGGAAACCTCGTTTACCACCGCCGAAAATGGCAACGTACCGGTGAAAATCCTTGCCGATGGTACGGTGGTGATCAAAATGGGTGTGAAAGTGAAAAAGAAGTTTTAGCGTCCCCGTAGGTTTATCCCTTTTTCAGCGTTTTTTTCCTTTCAATGACAAGCCAATTTCCCATGTCGTTTTACAAAAAATATGCTTTTGTCCTGCTGTTTATTGCTCCATTTGCACTGCATGCCCAGCAGGAAATGATGTTGTACCAAATGCCTGATGTATGGCGATCCAATGCTGTCAATCCTGCATTTTTCCCCGACAGTGTGCGGTATGTTGTTGGACTTCCTTCCTACAGCCTGGATGCCGCCTTCTCGGGAGATGTTACCTACAACGATTTGTTTCGCAAAGAAGGCAAAAATTTGGTCCTCACTTTGGGTGATGCCATTGGAAAGTTGGAGCCAGAGAACTATGTCGTGGCCGAACAACGTATTGAAACCGTCAATTTCGGCATGCGACTTCCCAAAGGTTTCACCGTGATGGCCGGGCACAGCATGCGTTTGAGCGGCACGGTGGATTTTCCCAAAACTTTTGCCGAGTTGTACTGGAACGGCAACGGTCCGTACGTGGGGCAAACCATGGATTTGGGCATAGGTTCGTACAGTTTCGACTGGCATGAAATCGCGGCCGGTGGAACCAAAAGTTTCGGTAAAGTCACTGTAGGCGCTAAAGTGAAGTTTTTAGGGGGAAACAGCGCCCTGCAAACAGATCCCAACCGAAACAGGGCGGATGTTTATACCGATCCGGACTATTACCAGCTGACGGTGAACAGCGACTACGCATTTTATTCTTCTTCCGTTTTTTCTTCCATCGATACTTCCGGGCTGGGATTTGAACTGGTGACGGATAATTTCCGGAGCGCCAACGTGTTTAACAACCAGGGTTGGGCCTTCGACTTAGGCATCCAGGCACAGGTGACCGACCGCCTCACCCTCAGCGCCAGTGCGCTCGATCTGGGCGGAACGATCACCTGGAAAGAACAGGCTTACGAATTTCATAGCATGGGCAGCTACACCTACGACGGAGTTTTCATACCGGGGCAAGACATCATCAACGGGTCCGACAGCATCGACATCGACGGCGATTTGGATACTTTGAACGATATTTTTCAGTTTGTTCGCACCGACAACAACTTCAAAAGTAGGTTGCCCCAGCGTTATTATGTTGGTGCTTTGTATAAAATATTGCCCCGGATGACCGTCGGTGCAAATTTTTACCACCAAAGCGGCGAACAGCGCAGCTTCAATGCCGTTGCCGCTCAGGTGATGTGGGAACCGCTTTCCTGGCTTAGGGTAGGCGGAATGTACGGTGTCACCGAACTGGTTGAAGAAAATGTGGATACCAACTACCGGCACAACTTAGGGTTTCAGGTTTATCTGAATTTTGCACCCTTCCAGATCTATTTCGTTTCCGACAATCTTGTCGGGGTATTCACTCCCCGGTCCTCCTCCACGGCGAACCTGGGCGTAGGCCTGTCCATGGCATTCAGGTAAAATGTCTTACCTTCGCAGAAGGTAGTTTTGAAACCTCAACCATGGCTTTAGATATTTTATTGACCCTGTTTCTTGTGTTTTTGAACGGGTTTTTTGTGGCAGCCGAGTTTGCTATCGTAAAAGTTCGTTATTCTCAAATAGAACTGCGCGCCCAGAAAGGCCATCAACTCGCAGGCATAGCACAAAGCATCCTCAACCGACTTGATGCCTACCTTTCCGCCACCCAACTGGGCATTACGCTGGCCAGTCTTGGACTGGGTTGGATAGGCGAACCCGTGATGTCGCGCTTGCTTATCGGCATGTTTAACGGTATGGGGCTTCAACTTTCGGACGAGTTGGCGCACAAGATTGCCTTGCCGATCGGTTTTGCCATCATTACCGTATTGCACATCGTGTTTGGCGAGCTTGCACCCAAAAGTATCGCCATCCGCAAACCCGAAGCTACGACGTTGTTCATTTCGATACCCATGAGGGGGTTTTACATCCTTTTCCAGCCTTTTATCTTTTTACTCAATGGGTTTTCCAACCTCATTCTGCGCGCCATAGGCATCATGCCCATGAGCGAGCACGATGCCCACACCTCCGAAGAACTTCGTTTGTTGCTCAAACAAAGCCAGGAAAGCGGCGCTTTTAAGGAAGACAATTACAAAATCATTCAAAACGCCTTCGATTTTTCAGAACTCACTGCGCAGCAAGTCATGATTCCGAGGAAAAGCATTTTCGCCCTGGATATTGACGAAACACGGGATGAAATCCTGCGCGAATTGCTCGAAAACGGCTACTCACGCATGCCTGTTTACGAAGAAGACATCGACAATATCCTTGGGGTGGTTTTCGCCAAAGACATTTTCAAGGCCAACATTAAGACGCCGGACTGGAAACTGAAAGACCTCTTGCGCCCGGTGCAATACGTGTACGCATCAGCCAAGCTCAACCGGGTGTTGAAGGATTTTCAGACCAAACGTATCCATGTCGGCATTGTGATCGATGAATACGGAGGCACCGAAGGGCTCATTGCACTTGAAGACATTCTGGAGGAATTGGTGGGCGAAATCCAGGACGAATACGACGATGAAAAAGCGCCTGTGCAAAAAAACGACGACGGTTCGTTCAATATTTCAGGCATTGCTCCCCTCCACGACGTGAACAACTACCTGCCCATTCCTTTTGCTGAAAACAAACAATACAATACCCTCAACGGTCTGATTCTTACCCGTGTAGGACGTATTCCCACCAACAACGAACCCTTTGAACTCGACGGATACGATGTGACCATCCAGGAGCGCAGGCAGAATATTCTGACGCAGTTGAAGGTTAAAATGGTGGAAAAAGAGGGGTGAGGTGGAACTTTTGCTGCAAAAAAAGTATTTTTGTAAAAAAGGAATAGGCCATAGGCGCTGAAAAGATTAAAAAAGAAATTGATGACTTGCTTGTTAAAATTTAAAGACGAGCAGGAATTGTCACTGGTATTGAGTTATGTTTAAGAACTTCAAAGTAAACATTCCCCCTATGTATTTTATATTTGATATGGACGGCACCATGGTCGACAACATGATGGTGCACCACCGTGCCTGGCAACACATCCTGGCCGAAAACGGCATTGAGCTGAACATAGATGAAGTGAAGAAAAAAATCCACGGCATCAACGAGGAAATCCTGGAGCGCGAGTTTGGCGACTTTTTCAGTCCAGCCGACCGCAAACGCATCGCTTGGGAAAAAGAAGCCACGTACCGCGATATTTTTAAAGACGACCTCGCACTGATCGCCGGATTGCCTCAGCTGCTCGAAGAGGCGTACCAGTCAGGTATTCCGATGGCCATCGCTTCAGCGGCGCCACCCGAAAACGTCGATTTTGTGCTGGATGACCTCAATTTGCGCCGGTATTTCAGCGCCGTTGTACACGCCTCCATGGTTGAAAAGGGCAAACCCAATCCGGAGGTTTTTGAAAAAGCAGCGGCGGCACTGGGGGTGACTACCGCCGATTGCGTCATTTTTGAAGATTCACCCACGGGCGCCGAAGCAGCGCGACGGGCAGGCAGCGCTACCATCATCATTACCACCACACATGGCGCTGAAGAATTTGCACACCTGCCCAATGTAAAGGCCACATTGCCCGATTTTCAGGGTGTTACTTTGGAATCCATCCGCCGGTTGTTGTAATTTTTCCACGCCTTGTCATATTTCTGCTTTGAATGCTACCCACAGCAGGCATTTGGAAAAGCTGAAACTGTGTATGGCAGAACTTGATGATTGCCTCCGTGTTTTCCCGTTTGGTATTTAATGTTCCAATCAGGAGGTCAAAATCTTCCTTCCAAAAACGCCATGACATCCTGGACGCTTTGCACGGGGTTTTCCTCTTGTGGCCAATGCCCTGTATTTTGGTAAATTTTAAGGAAAGCTCCCCTGATTCGACGGTGGAATTCGTAGGCAAATTCGGGTGATATGTAAGTGTCTTCAGCACCCCAAAGAATTAGGGTAGGCATGGTAATTTTGTCTATAAGGTCGACGGGTGGACGGTTGTCGCGCACCTGAGCGCGGTCGGTAAGAGCCTTTCGGTTGCCGGGTCGTAGGAAGAGGTCGAGGTGCCTTTGAACAAGTTTTTCGTCCACACGTGCATTGTCGGCGTACACATTTTCCAGCATGAGCTCCATGGCATCGCGGGGCGTTACCTTCCACAGGGCACTGTTTACAACTGGTGTGCTTGCAAAACGCATGAAGAGCGATGGCGACTTGGTTTCGAAACCAGGTGCATTGAGCAAGATGAGTTTGTTGAGGTTTTCGGGGTATTCGGCGGCGTAAAACCAGGCGATTTGCGCACCCAGGCCGTTGCCGGCGAGTGTGAATTTGTTCAGCTTGAGGGTATCCACAAATTTATCGAGAAAACCCGCGTACATAAAAGCGCTGTAGCTGCCCTGGGGGTGCGGACCCGTAAGTCCAAACCCTGGCAAATCCACGCTAACCACGCGGTATTTTTTCGACAGGGTATCGGTCCAGCCGGCCCAGGTGTGCAGGCTGTTGCCCGAGTCGTGCAACAATAAAATCGTTTCCTTACCGTCTCCGGAAACGCGGTAATGCACATCCATGCCGTCGATGTTGGTCAGGCGTGAATCGGGATAACTGTATTGTTGCAGCAGGGTGCTGGTGGGGATGTCGTTGTGCCAGTTGCGGTACAACCAAACGGCCAGGAAAAGGTAAACGGACCAACGGAGAATGCGCGATATGCTGAAAATACCCAGCCACCGGCGAAATGTTTCTACGCGTACATTGGTTGATCGTTTGGTTGGGCGCGACATGGTTTCCGGGGTTCAGTTGTTTTGCTTGAAACGCATGGATGCTGCAATAACAGCTGCGATGGCGAAACCGCCCAGTGTACCCATCGTCATTTGCAGCAGTACAGGGCCAAGCGGTTGTTGCAAGTCTTTGGTGCCTTCTAAATTTTGGATCTGTTCGCGGATTTTTGCGGCCTGTTCGGGGTCGCCGGTGCCCGAAGTGAGCTGGTTTTTCAAAAAGGCAAGTTGTTGGTCGAGTTCCATTTGAAGCAGCTCGGGGTCGGCCAGGTGGAGACCATAATAAAACATCCAATAACCCAGGTTGATGAATATAAAAACGGCAAAAGGTGTGCGCACAATTTCCCGAAAGTCGCGGTTGGAACCATTGGCGCCCACATCGTCGATCGAGGCTTTTACCATCAATGCCACATAAAGCAGCATGGAGGCCCACTGGGCTACGGGATGCAGGAAAAGTTCTTTGTCAACCGTGTAGACTACGAAGAAGTAAAGCGCAACCGCGATGGCCCCTAGCAAACCGTATTTTAGGCTGATGTTTTTCATAATCAGCGCAAAAGTAAGTCCGAAGTTCGAAGTTCAAAGTTCGAAGTCGTAAATAGTTTATAGGAGCACTTCGGACTTCGGACTTGGGACTTACATCGTTTTCGGCTCTCTCTTCATGATCGCAGCAACGACCAGTCCAACAATCAGTCCAAAAAAGGCGCCACCGAGCAGGCCGGAGGTGAAGATGGACAATACTTCCGGGCCATTGGCCATTTTGGAAACAGCTTCTTCGAGCGCTTCCGCAGGCATCGCCTCGCCCCAAGTTTCAGCAAAGGCTTCGGCCATTTTTTCGTAACGCATGGGATCGATAACCGTACCCATGATGTATTCCCATATTTGTCCACCTGTAGCGCTTATGGAGGAAACGACCACGGAAATCAGTAAACCGGTACCGTATTTCACATAGCCACCATTGTCGCGGTCGCGGTATTGTTTGATGGCCAAACCGGCAAAAATACCGGCCATGATGAGGCCAATAAACAGAAAAGTAAACATGCCCGACATGCCTCCTGCCATTGGGTTGTAATCCATCAAATACATGATAAGCGACAGCAGAATACCTGCCACCGTGGCATAAGCACCCCATTGAAGAGCGGTTTTCCAGATGGGAGCATTGGTTTTGGGCTCAATCGTGTTGTCCAGCATTGACATGGTTGTTTAGATTTGGTTGTGATCCGAATGTTTTTCGGGACAATTTATTGGGGGAAGCCAAGATTTATGATGTAACCTGAGACCAAAGTAGAAAAAAAGACGACGAACTGCTGTTTTAGCACCTCATATTTATTTCCAACACGGTGGGTTTTTACCGAACTTTGTACACTCATTCAATGTTTGAACCCGCATGGCCGAATCCGCACAAAAGTTCAATTTTTCCCTTTTCCGACGTGTCTTATCCATGGTCCGCCCATACAAACGGGTGTTCATCCTCACGGCCATGCTCACCTTGGTGCTGGCTTTCCTTGCCGTTAAGCGCCCGCAATTGCTGCAAACCATGGTTGATGACCATGTTTTGAACGGCGACGTGGGCGGTATGACCATGCTGGTGCTCGTCATTTTCGGCCTCCTGATTCTGGAAGTTATTTTGCGTTATTTTTTCCTGTACCATACCGACTGGATCGGCCAGGCTGTGGTACGCGACCTGCGTGTGAAGGTTTTTCGCCATGTTACCGGCCTCAACCTTAGCTATTTCGACAAAACTCCGATCGGACAAAGTACTACGAGGACGATCAACGACATCGAGGCCATCAACACTGTTTTTGCCGAAGGCAGCATCACCATTCTGGCTGATTTACTCTCCATAGGATTTGTTTTGGTGGTCATGTTCACCACATCGTGGAAATTGACTTTTGTCGTATTGGCTGTTTTTCCCCTGTTGCTTTGGGGAAGTTATGCTTTTAAGGAAAGTGTGCGCAAAAGTTATGAAAAAGTGCGCAACCACATTTCCACCATGAACTCGTTTTTGCAGGAACGTATTAGTGGCATGCGCATCGTGCAGATTTTCAACGCTGAAGCGCGTGAAGCCGAAAAGTTCCGCCAAATCAACCGCGACTACACGGCCGCCAACCTGCGTTCCATTTTAGCCTACGCCATTTTTTTTCCGGTGGTCGAGATCATTTCCGCCGTTTCACTCGGCCTTATGGTATGGTACGGCGCTCGCGGTGTTTTGGCGGGTGAAGTCTCCATTGGTACCATGATTGCCTTTCCGCTCTACATCTCCATGCTTTACCGGCCCATCCGCATGCTGGCCGATAAATTCAACAACCTGCAAATGGGGCTCATCGCGGCCGAACGGGTATTCCGTCTTTTGGAAAACGACGACCAAATCCCCAACAAAGGCACCTTGAAACCTGAGCAACTGCAGGGCAAACTTGAGTTCGACGATGTGTGGTTTTCCTACAGCAACGACCTCGGCGCCGATGCGGTGCTTAAAGGTGTTTCGTTTGCCATAGAGCCCGGACAAACGCTGGCCATCGTAGGCAGCACAGGAAGTGGTAAAACCACCATCATCAGTCTGCTTAACCGTTTTTACGACATCCAGGGTGGTCATATCCGGGTCGATGGTCACGACCTCACCGAATACGACCTGTTTTACCTGCGCCGACGTATTGCCGTCGTGCTGCAGGATGTGTTCCTTTTTTCAGGAACGGTTTTGGAAAACATCACCCTGCGCGACCCGTCCATCACAGAAGAACAGGTGCTTGAAGCCGCCAAAATGATCGGCGCCCACCAGTTCATCGAAAAATTGCCGGGCGCCTACCAATACCAGGTTATGGAACGCGGCGCTACTTTGTCCATGGGACAAAGGCAGCTCATCTCGTTCGTCCGCGCCCTTGTATTCAATCCCGATATTCTTATCCTCGATGAAGCAACTTCTTCCATCGACCCCGAAAGCGAATCGGTGATCCAGTACGCCATCGAAAAACTCATCGACAAACGCACGAGCATCATCATCGCCCACAGGCTCAGCACCATACGCCACGCCAACAACATCCTCGTGTTGGAGAAAGGTGAAGTGCGCGAATTTGGTTCCCACGAAGTGTTGCTCGCCCTGGATGAAGGCAAATACAGGGATCTTTACGAGAAGCAGTTTATGACAACGGAAGTTTAAAAAGTGGTCGGTTAAGTCGGCAGGCGACAGTCCGGCTTTTGTGGGAGACTTTAATCGAATGGGATTGTACAGATGAAATACACATTTAGATAATTTACCACATTAGTCACTTAAGTATACATTAGAACAAATTGGTTTTATTCTCTTATGTGTTCTAATGTATACTTAAGTGACTAATGTGGTAAATTCGATTCAAACGAGCTCCTCTTTTTTTACCAGTTTCCCCGGCCTCA
>JBBSDH010000089.1:0-15424 GCA_038249605.1 Chitinophagales bacterium
CCTATTTTTTGCTCCATGTCGTTATTCGTCGGTTAAATTGTCCCGCATTTCGCCATCCTCATGCCTAATTGAGCAAAATATAGGTCTCGCCAAACTGCACGTCATTTACTGGATGCGGCATTAGCACCCCGATTGATTTGTAATTCGCCAACACTTTATTGGGGAGCGGTTGCTTCCAAATTTACAAAATCCGGAGGTTCCTGTTTTTAAAACTTTTCTGTCACCAAAGCTTGACTAAAATTTTAAAACAGGAAAGGTTTGTGTCCATCCTTCGTCTGCTATCCGTACATAATACATCCCTACTTCCTGCTTGCTCAGATCAAGTTTCCGCATCGCTCCGTCCTGTACAAAGGAATGATCCGAAAAGACCACCCTGCCAAGGTTGTCAAACACTTCTACAACAGAAGTGGAAGATCCGTTGCAGATGATGTAAAGCAAATCCTGGGTTGGGTTGGGCACGATCTTAACAACGTATTTCGATTGTTGCGAAATGGTAGACGTGATACTTACAACCTCAATCGTGTCTGAACTGGAGCAGCCTGCAGCATTACTAACGGTCACACCATAGATTTCTCCTTGGTTGATGGTAATGGTTGGTGTTGTTTCACCGGTGGACCACAGATAGGTCAAGTCAGGTCCGGTGGCATCGAGGATGGTGTCCTGTCCGGAGAGTAGCAATATGTCCGGCCCAAGATTGACCACGGGCAGATCATTTACGTCCACCACCGCGTTTACAGAGGCCGACGGGCAACCAGCGCTCAATCCGGTTACGGCATAGGTAGTAGTCATGGTCGGACTCACCACAAGGCTGTTGGTGGTGTCGCCATTTTCCCAAACATAAGATTCAGCTCCGGAAGGAGTCAGTATTACAGATGCTCCAAGGCAAACAGAATCGTTGTTTAGGTTGATGACCGGTATCGGGTTGACCGTCACCTGGACGATGGTTGGCCCGGAAGGAAAGCCTGCCGTTTTGCCGACCACCGTGTAGAAAGTGGTGGTTGATGGGGCAACTGTTATACGATCTCCTTCTGCGCCATTGCTCCAGGTGTAGGTGGTAGCGCCTGAAGCGATTAAGACTACGGAGTCGCCCGCACAAATCATCGGATTGTTTACAATCAAGATTGGTATTACCGTATCGGTTGGGCATCCATCCGGGAAATAATGCTGAATGATATTTTCCATTGCCTCTACGGCCAGCGCGCCATGCGTTTCATTGTACAAAGGCAGCCACACATTGTACCAGCCTGATCCATAATCCGGATCTCCGCCGGCAGGAACCGCCCCGCCAAAAAACGCCGCCGCATGTTCGGCAAATTCGGTATTGCTGAGTGGGATGATGGATTTGTAATGCTCCAGTCTTTCGCAAATAAACCTGGAAGGCTTCAAACTATCTTCCAGTATCCGGTTGGCCAGCACCAGGCTGTCTTTCGGATGAACTCCCCAGAAATGGATCAGCGGGCGCATATCGGTTCCGGCAGCTTTAGAGAAACGCAGGATCCGGCTGTCCACATCCGTCAGTCCATCACTGGGTGTTTGGTTGATAAAGTCCAATTGTTCCTGCTTGTAGAACGAATGGATCGTTTCCCATCCAAACAAGGCAGCCATTTCTACATATTTGCCATAACCGCGGTGTTGATACCGCACTTCATCCTTGGTGGTATTGGAGATGTCCATTGGGTTTTCTGCCCGGAAATTGGGGGTCACCATCCAGTTGAGCGCAGCCTGGTCCCGGGTCCGGTAGGGATGCGGGTCAAACGAATTGCCAAAGGCGGTGTCAATATCCATTCCATAGAGTCGATTGTAGATGGCTACAGATAGAAAATTGACCAGTGCTTCTGTTTCGCCCGGAAACTTGCTGAAGAGTTGCGCATGGCCCATCTCATGAAATTCTGTTTCCCAAAAGCTGACCCCGGGCCGTAAAAACCAATGGTTTTTATTTCCGTTTTCAGTTTCAAGTGGATTGTAGGTATTATTTACCTGCGGGTTGCCGATGCCGTAGAATCCGTTGTGCTGGATTCCCAAATCGACCTGCAGATACAGGAGGGTGTTGTTGCGCAAGTGCGGATAACCAAGCAGGGTAGAAACGACATCCATCCGATCGTCCCAGTCTTGCATCAGCGCAACCGGGTCCGCATAGTTGTAAATCCAGGAGGTGGGCACCTGCATCATAAACTTGTCTGTTTCGAAATCGGCCCATGGGGCAGGATTGTTTCGCTGAACGGTCAACCAGTCCTCAAGTGTGGTCGTCTCAGAAATTTTGGCAGAGAAGAATGGGGCAGGGACCACATTGGTCAACTGAATCTCCACGATGCCTTCTGCTGCTTCGTAGGGCGTCAGGATGTAAATACCTCCTCCAAAAGGATTTACGATCTGCGTAAGCGTATCGACGATGGGAAAGGTATTTGTCACACGGAACAATCGTTTGACCTGGTTATTTCCCTGCCGGTTAACCGTATGTGCACCTACGAGAATGACAAAGCCTTTGTTGACGAGATGTTCAGGAACCTTTACGGTGCCCATGGTCCCCGGAGCGAGATAATATCCTGTTGGTCTTCGTGCGGGGCTAGAGGACCAGGCGGTTCTTTTACCCCATTCGGTGGGCATGGAGCCGTTAATTTTGGCAGTGTAGGTTGTGGATGAATCGACCGGATTGGGGCACAAGCCCGGGAAAAAATCGGCAGTCTTAAATTTCCGACCTACAAGGAAGGGTTTGAATTCTGGAAAATTTTCATGCGAATACGCATAGTCCATAATTCCTTGTTGCACGATAAAAACCGCTTTGTCCAGTTCCTTGCCATCCAGGGCGGTAAAGTTATTGAAAAAACCGTTCTGGGTGTTTGGGTTTACAAACAGTGGCCCCTCAATGGAATCATAGCAATTGACGACATCAAAGGCCAACAAGAGGAGCGGAAACGTATCTCCTAAAACAAAAATATTTTGACGAATGGTATCGCCAATGCTTATTAGTTCTTCCGGAATTAATGGGGTGGTTCCTGAAATATGATCCTTCAGTTGTTGAAAAGCTGATGTCAGGGATGCTATGTTTTCTTCGCTGTTGGCTATCTTATAATACCCTGCTTTAGGGTACCCCGGGGTAGGGTCTCCGAATGTGGCATTATTAAAGGTGATCGTTCCTGTTTGGTTATACAGGTAGAAAAATTGACTGTCTGCACCGTAGGCTACATGGCTTCTGGCGGGTAGGGTAAAGGAGCCTCCTTCATTTGTGCAAAAGGTATATCCTGCGGGGCCCTGGGCCAGGGCAGTCAGTGCAGAAAAGACGGTAAGGACAAGTGGGAATAAGACCTTTTGTAATGGGGTTTTATTATTCTTGGTAAAATAGGGGAAGTCGGAGAGTATGAGCATAAAAATGAAATTCAACTTGATTTGTGGATGGTGTTACTAAAAAAGGAAATCAACATTTGATCGACTTCTCCCCTGGAAACAGGAAGTTTCGAAAATAGAAATTTTCAAGCAAAATTGATGGCCGAGAGCAGAAGAGTAGGCTACGCATTTCATGGGTTCGAGGCTGAGTGTTGTGAGGGATATTAGCACTGTTGTTCCTACGAAACACAATGGTTTAGACTTTCACCAATACTTCTTCAAATACACCTGGTGCCGCCAAAGCGGGATCAGCCAGCCTTTGTCAAACCGATGTATGTGCCTTGACTGGCAAATATAGTTCTTCAACGCTACTGATTGGCAACATTTACACTTATTGGGATCGCCAAAACAAAAAGTTTAATTTTGTGATCTTTATGCCGTATTATCTGGAGTTATCCCACATTATGGGGCCAACAATTGCCAACCAGCTACCAAAAATTAAAAAAGTCACACCCCCGCCTTCACAAACACCCCAGGCAAATTCCTGCCCAGGCCGTCGTAATCCAGTCCATACCCCACCACGAAACGGTCGGATATTTCGAAACCTACGTGGTCGATGGCTACATCAAACTGTGCAGCATCGGGTTTGCGCAGCAGGGATACGGCACAGATGGATGCCGGATTTTGTTGTTGCAATTGGCCGAGGAAATAGTGCAGGGTGCGGCCGGTATCCACGATGTCTTCCACCACGATGAGGTGGCGGCCCGTGAGGTCGTGTGTGAGTCCCATAATGGTTTGCACTTCGCCGGTGGATTGTTCTCCGCGGTACGACGACAGTTTTACAAAATTGACTTCGCAGGCATCGGGGAAGTGGCGGATCAGGTCGGCAGCGAACACAAAAGCGCCGCTGAGGATGCTGATGAACACGGGTGTTTTGCCGCCGTATTGGCGGTGCAGTGCCATACCGATCTCCGAGGTGCGGTCGCGGATTTGTTTTTCTGAAAATAGGGGCAGAAAAATCTGGTCGTGCAGGTTGACGTGTTCGGTTTGGGTGCTGTAAGGATGCATGGCGGCTAAAAATGGAAGCGTTCGGGAATTAGGTTCAACGCGTTGATGTTGTAAAGGTGCACATTTCCGCGAGGTTGAGCATGGCAGCACAAGCAAGTTGGCCACTGTTTTTTGACGGAGCGGTCCTTATTTTTAAATGGATTGTTGCCATATCCAAAGTCGGTATCCCTGGTCAAGGTTGAGCCAGTAATCTGTGCTCGTCTCGAATACTTTCCCGAGGATGCTTGCCGTATCAAAACCCAGCGGCGTGTTGTCGTGCGGCAGTTCGCTGATGTGGGTTTGGGTAAAACCGGTGATTTCAGCAAAATCCTGTTGGGTCCACTCCCGGAGCTCCAATTGCTCAAGGATGAAATGACTGTAGACCAAATTTCAGGGCCGGACACGCTTGTGGCGTGCGAAGCATGATTTATGGGTATTGGTTGCAAATGGATAACACGCAAAATTCGCCGCCAGTTCAGGTTTGTTGGAATATTTTAAGGTCATTTCAATCCGGTTCTCCGGGTTCAAAAACGTGTCACGCCGGTTTTTTGAACGCATCCTCGCTCATTTTATTTACCTTTGTAAAAACAATTTGTTTGCCCATGCCCTCCTTCAACCACCTCCACTGCCATACCCAATATTCGCTGCTCGACGGCGCCGCCGCCATCCCCGCCCTGTTTAAAAAAGCAAAGGCCGACGGGATGAAAGGCATCGCCATCACCGACCACGGCAACATGTTCGGGGTGTTCAATTTTGTGGCCGAAGCCGCCAAACACGAAGGCGTAAAACCCATCGTGGGCTGCGAATTTTACGTGGTGACCGACCGCTTTCGCAAATCGTTTACCAAGGAGGACCGCGACAAACGTTTCCACCAGCTCTTCCTCGCCAAAAATCCTACGGGTTATAAAAACCTCGTGAAACTTTGCTCCATGGGCTACGTGGAAGGCCTTTACGGCAAATACCCGCGCATCGACAAGGAGCTCATTCTCAAGCACCACGAAGGCCTCATCGCCACCACCTGCTGCATCGGCGCCATGGTGCCCCAGGCCATCCTGCGCAAAGGCGAAGCCGAAGCCCGCAAGGAATTTGAATGGTGGCTCGACCTCTTCGGTGAGGACTATTACATCGAGCTGCAACGACACCACATGTCCGAGCAGGACCAGGTGAACGAGGTGCTGCTGCGCTGGTCCAAAGAGTACAACGTAAAGGTGATTTGTACCAACGACTCGCACTATGTAGACCAAAAAGACTCCAACGCGCACGACATCCTCCTGTGCATCAATACCGGCGAAAAACAGGCCACACCCGCCATCCGCGAATTCGCAGAAGAAGGCGCCGTGATGAAAAACGGCCGCTTCGCATTCTGGAACGACCAGTTCTATTTCAAAACCCAGGCGGAAATGGGCGAACTGTTCAAAGACGTCCCTTTTGCGCTCGACAATACCCAGGAGATCGTAGACAAGTGCGAGCACCTCAAGCTCAAGCAGGACATCCTGCTGCCCAACTTTGTCATACCCGCCGATTTTACCACCCAGGACGAATACCTGCGCCACATCACCTACGAAGGCGCGCGCAGCCGTTACAAAGAAATTACACCGGAAATCGAGGAACGCCTCAATTTCGAATTGCACACCATCAAAACGATGGGTTTTGCCGGCTACTTTTTGATCGTGGCCGACTTCATACAGGCAGGGCGCGACCTCGGCGTGTTCGTGGGCCCCGGCCGCGGCTCGGCAGCAGGATCGGCAGTAGCCTACTGCATCAGCATCACCAACATCGACCCGATCAAGTACCAACTGCTGTTCGAACGTTTCCTCAATCCCGACCGCAAAAGCATGCCCGACATCGATACGGACTTCGACGACGAAGGCCGTCAGAAGGTGATCGATTACGTGGTGGCTAAATACGGCAAACAACAGGTGGCCCAGATCGTGACCTACGGCACCATGGCCGCCAAAATGTCGATCAAAGACGTGGCGCGTGTACTCGATTTGCCGCTCGACCAGTCCAACGGTCTCGCCAAACTGGTGCCCGACAAACCGGGCATCTCGCTCAAACGGGTGCTTACGGCCCCCCTAACGGGCGAAGGTTCTTTGTCCGACAAGGAAGGTCTGAACGGCGAGGACATGGACAATGTGAAAAAACTCCGCGAGTTCCTCAATGCCAACGGTACGGCCGAAAGCACCGTGCTTCGCGAAGCAATGGTTCTTGAAGGTTCGGTGCGCGGCACAGGTGTACACGCCGCCGGCATCATCATAGCACCCAAGGACCTTACCGAGATCATCCCCGTGGCGGTGGCCAAGGACTCCGACCTGCTGCTCACGCAGTACGAAGGTTCGGTGATCGAAGACGCTGGCGTCATCAAGATGGACTTTTTGGGCCTGAAAACCCTCACCATCATCCGCGACGCCCTGCGCCTCATCAATGAAAACCACGGCGTAAAAATCGACATCGACTACATCCCGCTCGACGATGCCAAAACCTATGAGCTTTACCAAAAGGGTGAAACCAACGGCACCTTCCAGTTTGAAAGCGCGGGCATGCAAAAGTACCTGCGCGAGCTGAAGCCCGATAAATTCGACGACCTGATCGCCATGAATGCCTTGTACCGGCCGGGTCCGTTGGAGTACATTCCCAACTTCATCGCGCGCAAACACGGGCGTGAGCAGGTGACGTATGACTTGCCGGAGATGGAGGAATATTTGGCTGACACATTCGGAATTTGTGTCTACCAGGAACAAATCATGTTGCTTTCGCAAAAACTCGCGGGCTTCTCCAAAGGCGATGCCGACGTTTTGCGTAAAGCCATGGGTAAGAAGCAAAAGTCGGTACTTGATAAAATGAAAAATCAGTTTGTGGAAGGCGCCTCTGCGAAGGGAATGGCCAAAGACAAACTCGAAAAAGTATGGACAGACTGGGAAGCATTTGCCTCCTACGCCTTCAACAAGTCTCACTCCACGTGTTACGCCTTTGTGGCCTACCAAACGGCCTACCTCAAGGCGCATTACCCGTCGGAATTCATGGCCGCGGTGCTCACGCACTCCCAGAGCAACATCGAAAAGCTCACTTTTTTTCTTGAGGAATGCAGGCGCATGGGTATTGTGGTAAAAGGTCCGGACATCAATGAATCGAGCCTGTTTTTCTCCGTAAACAAACGCGGCGACATCCGTTACGGACTTGGCGCTGTGAAAGGTGTGGGAGAAGCTGCCGTGGAAACCATCATCGCCGAAAGACACGCCAACGGTCCTTTCATCGACGTGTACGAATTGCTGCGCCGCCTCAACCTGCGCACGGTGAACAAAAAAGTGATGGAAAGCATGGTTTTTGCTGGCAGTTTCGACAGCATGGTGCCCAACCGCGCGTCGTTTTTCGCCCCGTCCGACAAATACGACACTTTCATCGAGCATCTGCTCAAATACGGCTCGGCTTACCAGGAAGACAAAGTCATGAGCACCAACTCGCTGTTTGGCAACCTGAGTGATACGGTGAGCGTGCCCGAGCCGCCCCTGCCCAAAGCGGAGCCGTGGGGACTTGTGCTCAAGCTGCAACGCGAAAAAGACGTGGTGGGCATCTACCTCAGTGGGCACCCGCTCGACGATTTCAAATACGAATGGGAAAACTTCGCCACGCCCATCGACCGGGTAGAACCCATGGCCGGCCGCAAGTTCAACATGGGCGGCTTCGTGAGCAAAGCCGAGCACCGCATCAGTCAGAAAGGCACGGGTTGGGGTAGGTTTACACTGCAGGACTACACCGGCAGTCTGGAAATGACCCTTTTCAGCGAAGCTTACCAGAAGTTCAAAGCCTTTTTTGAAGAGAGCGCATGCATTTACGTGAGCGGTGAATACAAGCCGCGTTACAACTCCGACGAAATGGAGTTCAAGGTGCTCGACGTACGCCTGCTCGAAACCGTGGGCGCCGAAAAAACATCGTCGCTCACGCTCCGTTTGCCATTGGAAATGCTGTCACCCGCCCTCATCGGTCAGCTTGAGATCCTGTGCAACAGCCACAAAGGCAAACACGATTTGAAGGTGGAGCTCATCGACAGGGTGAACAAGGAAAGGATCAGTTTCCACTCCAGCGCCCGCAAGGTGAACGTGGGGAATGATTTGATTGATGCGTTGAAAGGGATGGGGATTGAGTGTGCGGTGAATTGAATGCGGAATTCGGAATATCAGCGAAGCGCGGGAACGGAATTCAGCTATTCGTTTAACATTGCAATAATTTGCTTTTTCAATTTATCTGAAAGCCAAAATCCATGAATTTCTAGTTTGACCAACATCTCTCTACCTGATATTATCAGACCTTGTTCTTTAGCTTTAATTATTATTCCTGTAGTTCCTGTAACTGAAAGGCCAAGTCTTTTGGCTACAGATCGTCCCTTAAACTCATCGATAATAAGTTTGCTTCCAGGATTTTCCAGAGCTAAAGCAATCGCACTTGCCTCACCAGGATCCAACTCCAGTTGTAGGATTTGAAATTGACTCAGATTATAATTTGAACTTACTTCAATCCAATTTGGTAAATCAGCATGGTTCTCTTGCCTACATCATCTTCAATTTCATCAATGGAATATTGAAAAATGGAAACTTTGTATTTCCCCAACAACTCCACAAAGGCCTGTTTAGAAAGTCCAACCATTTCACCGCCTTGCCCAGAGGTAATCAAACCTTCTTCAAAAAGTTTTGCGGCCAATAACATATTGACTTCAAAGTCGCTGATGTTTAGCCCTTCGGGTAGGTTGATTTGAACGCCCATAGGTTAGCGTTTAAGAGAAAGTCCCCTAAATGTATATGTTTTAATCCACTAATACAAGCCAGGGTTAAACGGTGCCCTTTTATCCGTTCCCAAGCTTTGCTTACATTCCGAATTCCGAATTCGAATCATTCCGCATTCCGCATTCCGAATTCCGAATTCGAATCATTCCGAATTCCGCATTCCACATTCCGCATTCGAATCATTCCGAATTCGAATCATTCCGCATTCAAAAAAGCCACCCCCGGGAGGTTGGGAGTGGCTTTTTGAATGCGGAATGCAGAATCCGGAATGCGGAATTATTTTGTGTTGTATTTTTCGTAGCGTGTTAAAAAAAAGCCTAAGCATCCTGATCCCTCATAAAAAATGTGGGACAAGTGCTGATTGATTATTGGAGAATCACTTCACGCTCAACCATCATTTTGCGGATGTTGATGAGGGCGTAACGCATGCGGCCGAGGGCCGTGTTGATGCTCACTCGGGTGAGCGAGGCGATTTCCTTGAAACTCATGTCGGCATAATGGCGCAGGATGACCACTTCGCGTTGTTCGGGCGGAAGCGAATCTACGAGGCGGCGGATGCGGTTGTGCGTTTCGGAGCGCATGATCTCTGTGTCGGGACCATCGTCGCTGAGGCGGAGCACTTCGAAAATATCGAATTCTTCGGTTGGACTGATGTGCGCCCTGCGTTTGTTGCGGCGGTGGTAATCCACACACATGTTGTACGCTATGCGCATGGCCCACTGCACGAATTTGCCTTCGTGGTTGTACTTGCCGCGGCGCAGCGTGTCAATGATTTTGATGAAAACTTCCTGAAAAATGTCCTCTGCCAAGGCTTGATCCTTGACAAAAAGATAAATGGAGGTGTAAATTTTGGATTTGTACCGCTTCAAAAGGATTTCGAAAGCGTGTTCATCTCCGTCAACGTAACGTGCGATCAGTTCGTGATCGCTTAACAACGACAAAACTTGCATAAGCAAAGGGTTTAATTTGCTGAAACCAGTTAAATTCTTATTTAATTGGAGTACAAGTTGAGTCTATACGCAGAAAGATGTTTGGACGGATGAATGAATCGTACGATGTTATATCGCGGAGACAAATGTAAGCAGTTATTGTATCCGCACAAAACTTTTTTTCCGCTTTAACATATTTTTACGTTTTTAAAAGCGGTTTTTTACAAAAAAGCCCCTGATTTGATCAAAAAACCTTACTTTTGCGGAAGCTTCTGCGTTAATTTTTTTTACCCTGTTTTTCTTTTTTTGATCAAAACAAAACCAGGATGCCGGCCAACCGTTCCTTCCGGAGCGGATGATTAAGGGTAAAACACAGCGCAAAAACTACAGGCCCGGCAGCCTTTGGCCCATGGATATAGTTCTGTTACTTATTCTTTTGTTACTGCACGCTTTTTTGGTGCTGGGTGAAGTTGCCCTTGTTTCAGCCCGCCGTACGCGTTTGGAAAATGAACAAGCCAACGGCAATGCCGCTGCTGCTCTGGTTCTGCGCTTGCAGGACAACATCGACCACCTGCTCGCATCCCTTCAAATCGGCATCGTGTTCATCAGCCTCAGCGAAGGCGCTTGGGCGGTGATCAACCTGGCTCCGAAACTTTTTGCCTGGTTTTCTGCACATCCGCAGCTCGCAAGTTCGGCATCTGTTTTGTCGTTGTTCGGAGCCTTGTTCGCCGTAGGTCTACTGGTACTCATCATTGCTGTACTGGCACCGCGTTTCATCGGCAGCCGCCACGCCGAAAACATCGCCATGGCCTGCGCACCGGCCCTAGTCCTTGTTTCGAAGTTGTTGTCACCACTTTCCATCGCGCTGAACTGGATGGCTAAAAATTTCCTGCGCCTGTTGTTCATCAAACCTAAAGAAGGTCAGAACATCAGTGAAGAGGAAATCAAATTCATGGTGAAAAAAGCCAACCAGCAAGGCGTGATCGAAGCCAAGGAAAGCGAGTACATCCAAAACGTGTTCCGCTTCGCCGACCGCGACGCGTATGCCGTGATGACCCACCGCAATGTTGTGGAATGGCTCGACATCAACGCGCCGCTCGCCGAAAATGACCACATCGTTTACGAAAGCGGCTACACCAAATTCCTTGTGTGCGATGAAAGCATCGAAAACATCCTCGGTGTGGTGAAACTGCGCGACTACATCAGCCAGCGCAACAAACCCGGCTTCAACATCCGCAACATCCTTTCGCAGCCACTTTTTGTACTCGAAACGATGAACGCCATCAAAATTCTCGAACGTTTCCGCAAGGAACGCAACTACTTCGCCGTAGTGGTCGACGAATACGGCTCTACCCAGGGTATCTTAACCTTGCACGACCTTACCGAAAACATCTTCGGTACCTTGCCCGACCAGGACGACGTGGAAGAGCTCTCCATCGTAACTCGCGAAGACGGCAGCCTGCTCGTGGATGGCCTAATCCCCATCGATGAGCTGCGCGATACCGTGGACCTTCACGAGTTCGACGCCGAAGAAGCCGAGTTTACCACGCTTGCAGGATACATCCTGTTCAAACGCGCGGAAATCCCGGAAGTAGGCGACTACTTCGAAGCAGAAGGATACCGCTTCGAAATTGTGGATATGGACAAAAGTAAAATCGACAAGGTTTTGATCAGCAAGAGGATAGAACACGAGGTTTGAAGTAAATGATTGACGAATGATGATTACATGATTGTTAATTTTTGATTGAAAGGTTTGTCCACGACAGAAATCCCTTTTTTTACTTCAAAAATCAACAATCATGTAATCATCGTTCGTCAATCAAATTAACTTCGCCTTTAAACTTGCCATGCAAACCCTGCGTTACCACCTATCCTACTGGGAAAGAGAAACCTTTTTCAAAGACATCGACCTCGTCGTGGTAGGCAGCGGTATTGTTGGTCTCGCTGCGGCCATTCATTACAAACACTTGAAGCCCCAAAGTAAGGTAGTGGTGATCGAACGCGGTGCCTTGCCCATTGGCGCGAGCACCCGCAACGCCGGGTTTGCCTGCTTCGGCTCCATGACCGAACTGCTCGACGACCTTACCCAAATGCCGGAGGACATGCTGCTCGGAATTGTGGAAAAACGCTGGATGGGCCTGCAACGCCTGCGCAGCCTCATTGGCGACGAAGCGCTGAACTACAAAGGCCTTGGTGGTTACGAAATGTTTACCGAAGAAGAAGAAGAAGGCGTGTTCCAGAATTGTATGGAACGCATGCCCGATTTGAATGAAAAAATTGGCGCCATAACAGGCAACAGTAAGGTTTTCAGCGTGGTCGACGAGCGCTTGTCTTCCTTCGGTTTCCGCGGCGTGCGCCACCTCATCCTCAATGCGGCAGAAGGGCAGGTAAATACCGGAAAAATGATGGCCGCACTTCTCCACAAAGCCCGCGAATCGGGCGTGGAAGTGTACAACGGCATGGGCATCAAAAATCTGGAAGACACTTCGCAGGGCGTAGAACTTGAAACCGAATACGGCTGGACCATTACCGTGCCCAAAGTAATTGTTGCGGTAAACGGTTTTGCACAACAGCTCCTGCCCGGCCTTGCCGTACAACCCGCCCGAAACCAGGTGCTCATTACCCATCCCATTCCCGGGCTACAGGTGGAAGGCTGCTTCCACTACGACCGCGGGTTTTATTATTTCCGCAACATAGACGGCCGTATCCTGCTCGGTGGCGGGCGCAACCTGGCATACGACACTGAAGCTACCGACCAGTTTGGTTCCAACGAACTAATCCGAAGCGCTCTGGTTCAATTGTTGAAAACAGTGATTTGTCCGGGTAAAAACTTCGAAATCGACGCCTGGTGGTCGGGCATCCTCGGCCTCGGACCGGTAAAAAAACCTATTGTAGAAAAATCTTCTGAAAATGTCGTTTTGGCCCTCCGGCTCAGTGGCATGGGCGTAGCGATAGGAACGCTTGTTGGACAGGAAGGCGCAGAGCTTTCCCTGTAAAAAACAGATAAAGAGCCGTAAAATAAAGCGCGCCCATCTTTTACGACAACATCATCGCCACCTCCAATCCTTCACGGATGGCACGTTGCGCATCGAGCTCCCCGGCCTCTTTGGCGCCGCCGATGAGGTAAACCGGCAAACCGGCAGCTTGCAGTGGTTCGTACAACGCGCGAAAAGGCTCCTGGCCGGCGCAAATAACCACATGATCCACGGGTAACAAATTTTCTTTTCCATCCACCAGCAGGTGTAGGCCCGCGTCGTCGATGCGCTGGTATTGTAGGTTTCCAAGCATGTGTACACCACGGGCTTTTAGGGTAAGACGGTGCGCCCAGCCGGTGGTTTTGCCCAGGTTTTCCCCCAGTTTTCCTTTGGAGCGTTGTAAAAGCCAGATTTCGCGCGGCGACTTTTCCGGCTGTGGTTTGGTGAGGCCTCCGCGGTGTTCATAGGTCGTATCGATGCCCCAAAAATGTTGATAAACTGCCACGTCGGCGTATTCCTGTTGGGGTTCACTGAGGAACACCGACACGTCGAAGCCGACGCCTCCCGCGCCAATCACCGCAACTTTTGGGCCTACCTTCACATGCCCCTGCAACACATCGGTGTAAACCACCACTTTGGAATGGTTGATGCCCTCAATGTTCGGCATACGGGGTTTGATGCCTGTGGATAAAACCACTTGTCCAAACCCTTCGCTGATCAGATTTTCAGCCGTGGCGGCAGTATTCAGGCGAATTTCCACGCCGTGTTTGTCGAGCATCACCCGGAAGTACCGCAAGGTTTCGTGGAATTCTTCTTTTCCCGGAATGCGTTTGGCCAGGTTGAATTGCCCGCCCAACTCGCCTGATTTTTCAAAAAGCACAACGCGGCGGCCACGTTGGGCCAGTTCCAATGCACAGGACATGCCTGCCGGACCGCCACCCACCACAGCCACAGGCTTTGATAGGTCGGTGGGTACGGGAGCCACCTCCAATGGTCTGCATGCCTGTGGATTCACCAAACAGGAAGCTTCTTTTTCTGCAAAAACGTGGTCCAGACAAGCCTGGTTGCAGGCAATGCACGTGTTGATTTCCGTGGACCTGCGTTCGTATGCTTTTTTGACAAAATAAGGATCGGCCAGCAACGGACGGGCCATGGAAACCATGTCGGCCGCACCGTCGGCCAAAATGGCTTCGGCTTTTTCTGGCGTATTGATGCGGTTGGTGGTGATGAGTGGGATCGACACTTCGCCCATGAGTTTTTTGGTCACCCAGGTGTAGGCTCCGCGCGGCACCAGGGTTGCAATTGTAGGCACCCGCGCTTCGTGCCAGCCAATGCCGGTGTTGATGATGTTCGCGCCAGCTGTTTCGAGGGCTTTGGAGAGAGCCACTACTTCGTCCCATGTACTGCCGTCCTCTACGAGGTCGAGCATGGAAACCCGGAAAATAACAATGAAATCTTTGCCAGTTTTTTCGCGTACTGCCCGCATGATTTCGAGTGGGAAACGGATGCGGTTTTCGAACGAGCCGCCCCACTCGTCGGTTCGTTTGTTGGTACGCGGCGCAATAAACTCGTTGATGAGGTAACCTTCGCTGCCCATGATTTCCACGCCGTCGTACCCGGCTTCGCGTGCCAGCGCAGCGGAATTGGCGAAATCGTAGATGGTGGCACGCACCAACCTTCCGCTCATGGCCCAAGGCCGGATGGGCGAAATGGGCGCGCGCAGGGCACTTGGTGCCACCGCGAACGGGTGTTTGCCGTAACGGCCGGCGTGTAGGATTTGCAGACAAATTTTGCCGTCTTCAGCATGTACTGCATCTGTTACACGTCGGTGCTTTTGTGCTTCCGCATGGTTGCTCATTTTGGCGCCGAACGGTGACAACCAGCCTTGTCGGTTGGGCGACACGCCTCCTGTGACCATTAGGGCCACGCCTCCTTTGGCGCGTTCGGCAAAATATCGGGCCAGAGCTTCAAATCCGTCTTTGCCTTCTTCCAACCCCGTATGCATGGAGCCCATAAGCACACGGTTTTTCAGGGTGGTAAAGCCCAAATCGAGGGGCGTAAACAAGTTCGGGTAAAGCGGATGGGACATTTTAGAGAATTTTCGCTGAATGGGGTCCAAAGGTTTAAAAAAACCTTCAAACGGCAAAATCTTGGTCTGCACCAAGATTCAACTTTTCACCGCGCCCCACCTTTGCACCATCAAACAAAAACAAAAAAACATTAAGCCATGAAGATCGCACAGCGCATTACCCTTATTTTCCTTGCCCTTACCGGCCTCGCATTCGCCAATGTTGGTGTTCAGGCATTGCTCGACCCACGCGCCGTGGTGGCTGCCGTAGAAATGACCCTTGAAAACGCCAGCTCCCTGAGCACC
>JBBSDH010000090.1:0-15417 GCA_038249605.1 Chitinophagales bacterium
GTTGGCATCAACATCTCTGAACGACAGCGGACGGTCGGTAACGAGTACCTGAGCAACACCCCATGAGTCATTGATGATGTTGGCGGCATTGAGGATGTCGATGCGGAACTGCAATACGTTGCGTTTGCCTGCAACCTTGATGCCGAATTCCTGAACAAACGAGAAATCGAAACGGTTAAGCATTGGAAAAACGGCTCCGTTGCGGGCGGCGTAAGTGCCACGGTTTGCGCTCAGGTATTCATCTTGTTTGATGAAAGCGTCGAAGGCATCGCGCTGTTGTTCGGGTGTAAACGATTTAATGACCTGACCCGTCGAATTTTTAATTTCGAGGGTAGCAAATGTAAGGTCAGAAGCATTTTCCGGAATGTAAAGCAGGTCGTTGTTGGAAGTACCGTCGCCATTCATGTCTCCGCCGATAACATAGGAATAGCGGGACGTGGGGAAACCTACACCGGGATTGAATCCGCGGGTTTCGCCTACATAACCGATGGATATTTGCGTGGCGCCGATGCCCTTTTTGCCGTACTCGATGCGGTAGCCAAGCAAACCAACCATACGGTTGGGAAGATCCTGGTCAGCGAATTGCAGATCCAGTTTGTTGTTACCATTTACGGTTTTAACGCCGGTAAAGGAACCTGAAGCGATGGAGCCTGCACTCATCAGGTCTTTGGCCTGGCTGTAGGTATAAGCGAACATACCGTAAAAGCCACGTTGAGCCGGGTATTCGAGCTTTATGGTAGCACCGAAGTAATAACCCTCATCGGTGGTTGTCAATACGGCAGCGCGGGAAACGTTGTTTACGACGCGGTTAGCAGCATCGCGGGCCGAGCTGCTCAGGCCAGAACCCGGGAAACGCGGACGGTTGTCGGGGCCGGTGAAAGCTCTGGTGGCCGGTTCGAGATTCGCATCGAAATATTGAACGGCATTGACGTTTCTGTTGTAGAGAAATTCTCCTGTAACGACAAAACCGAAGGGAATTTTCTGATCAATGGCGAAGTTCGACTTCCAGATTTGGGGGAATTTGTAGCTCGGGTCCGTGTATGCAATGTCGAATGACGAAGGCAGGGTCGGATTGGTGGGTGTAAAAGTCTGGGCTACATCAGGTGTGAACTTGTAGGCGGTGGTATTGGACCTGTCGATGAAACCGGTAAGTACACCATTGTTGCCAATCTGGTTTGAGACCCAAACGTAGGGCGGACGGCCGGTGAAAATACCGGTACCACCACGGATCTGCGTCGAGCGTTTGCCATTGACATCCCAGTTGAAGCCAAGACGTGGTTCGAAAAGGATTTTGGTTTCAGGCATTTCACCCGTATTGATTTTGTAGTTGCGTTGTTCGTCGAGACCGATAAAAGTAGAATCGAGAAGTACATTGTTCGTAAGCGCAGTATTATCGAAGAAAATGGCGCTCGTGCGCAAACCGAAAAGCAGTCTGAAGTCGTTGGAGACCTGGTATTCGTCTTGTCCGTAAACGTCAATTTTATGTGCTTTTAGCACCTGCAACGGATCGGCGCCACCATCCAGGGCAGAATAACGGTATTGAAACCTGTTGGCATTGATGGGTGAGGTATCGCCGTCGAAATTAGCAGCAGTGTAAAAATCCTGCAGTGAGTTGTACACATAAACGCCGTGCGAACCCGGGAAGAAGGAGTTGTTGGATTTGTAGAATTCGTAGTTGGCGCCAACGGTAAAGGTATGGCGATTTTTGTAGATGGTCAGGTTGTCTGTCACGTGGAACGTGCCGTAATCGAGCAGGTTGTCGGGTGTAAAAGGATCAAAACCAGCGGAAATGTAAGTTTTCCCATCCTGGAGAATATCGATGGTGGGGAACAGAGCGCCTTTGTACTGGCGGTCTTCGTTTTGATAGTCGTAACCCACAATAAGCGTATTGTGCATTTTGTCATTGATCGTACTGTTCCATTCACTTACAATAGAGCGGGTATTGTCGCCGATAAAGTAACCCGAGTTCTGGTACGACATGGCATCAATACTGCTGCGGCGGTTACCGGCGCCCAAAGACTGCGAGTTGCTGATCAGCACATCGGCGAGTGAGTTGTGGTGGGTGTAACGCAGCGTGAGTTTATTTTTATCGTTGACGTTCCAGTCCAGACGAACGAGGAACTTGTCGCTGGTGGTTTCGTTGTTGTAACCCTCGAACTCTCCCGTTTCGTAGCCGTATTTTTGTTTGAGAAAACGGCGAAGTTCTTCAAGATCCGTTTTTTGCACACGGGTTACGGTGCCGGGAAGGTCGGAGCCATTGGGCACAAACGTTGTTGCCGGCTCTACACGGCGCTGGATCTCACCGCTTACGAAGTAAAAAAGCTTGTTTTTTACGATGGCGCCTCCAATGCGGCCACCCATAATGTACTCATCAAAGTTGCCGATTTGAACAGGCCGTCCATCGGCGCTTTCACCATTGAAGGTGCTGCTGTTGTTGCGCCAGTTGTAATAAGCGGAACCCGAAGTTTCGTTGTTACCGCTGCGGGTCACGGCGTTGATGCCCGAACCCACGAAACCTGATTGACGAACATCGAACGGTGCTATGTTTACCTGAATCTCTTCGATGGCGTCGAGGGAGATGGCGGTGGAACCTGTACGGCCACCGGCCTGTGATTCAGATCCGAGACCAAAGCCGTTGTTGAACACCGAACCGTCGATGGTTACGTTGTTCAGGCGGCTGTCCTGCGCACCGAATGAAGTGCCGTTGCCTTGCGGGTTGTATTTGGTTATGCTGTTGATCGATCGGCTGCCAATGATGGGAATGGAAGTAACCTGGCGGTTGTCGAATGTTTGTGCTGCACCTGTACGGTTGGAAGAAAAGATATCGTTGCGTTGTGCAACGATGGAAACCTCCTCAATGGTGGTACTGGTTTCCTGCATCACAAAGTTGATGTTGGAAGCCACACCGAGATTGGTATAGATGCCCTTCTTACTTTGTTGTTCAAAACCTGTATACGATACAGAAATGTTGAAAGGACCACCCACACGAACGGCAGGCAAAACATAACGGCCCGAGGCATTGGTGGATGTGCCGTAACGTGTGCCCGATGGAACGTGCGTGGCTACCACCGTAGCACCAATAAGTCCTTCGCCATTGGTGTCGGCTACAAGACCTGAAATGGAAGAGGTGGTTACTTGTGCAAAACTCGTAAGGCCACAAAACAAAAGCGCTGTCATAACCAATGCTTGTCGAATTGCACCCACAACCCAAGAACGTACAGTAAATTGATACATAAGAAACGGATTTAGTGGTAAAGAAATCGCCACAAAATACAGCTGTGATGTTAATTGCCAGTTAAGTTTTTAAGTTTTTCGACCAGTGGCCACGATATAAAATTTTATAAAATGAAAATTAGCTGTTCGTAAACAAAATATTATTTTATAGTTAAATCCTTTCTTGGAATATTATTAAATAAAAAAACAAAGCCAGTGTTTATTGAAGACTTCTGCTGCTACTCCGTTATGGTCAATTTTGACTATTTTTGCCTCTGTTATTCTACACGCTTTCAAACGTACCAATCCTTCACCAACATGAAAAAAGTTCTGAGCGCAATCATTTGCAGCCTGTTTTTTACCCTCAGCGCCCAAGCGCAGATCGTGATCAACGAGATCATGTACAATCCACCCGAATCGGGTACCGATACGCTGGAATACATTGAACTGTTCAACAACAGCAATAATCCTGTAGATGTTTCCAACTGGACCTTTACGCAGGGCGTTGATTTTACCTTTCCTGCCAACACCATCATTCCAGCCAACGGATACGTGGTCGTTTCTGAAAATGCCGCTTATTTTCAATCCAAATTTGGTTTTTTACCCTACGAATGGGTTGGCGCACTCACCAATTCGCCTGGTGAAGACATTGAACTTACAAACAGCAACGGTCAAGTGGTAGATTACGTCGACTACTTAAACACAACACCATGGCCCACTGGAGCTGCCGGACAAGGCGCTTCGATCGTGCTTTGTGATCCCAGCAGCGACAACAGCAACCCCGCGAATTGGCAGGCGTGTCCGACGGGTACCGTCGTCTTCATCAATGGTATTCAGGTATTTGCTAATCCCGGCCTTGCTTCGGGCTGTTCAGATGACCTCCAGGCCAACGATGATCAGTTTAGTGTCATTTCCGGAACCACAGGTACACTCGGCGTTTTGGCCAACGACCTTGTTCCCAACCCCATCACTTCGTTGAACATCATCACGCCGGCATCGTTCGGTGTTGCCACTGTGAATCCCAACTTTACCATCACCTATACACCTGGTGCAGGCTTCTGCGATACCGACCTGCTGCGCTACCGCGTGTGTGATGGCTCTACCTGCGATACAGCCACGGTGAACATCGATGTTTTGTGCTACACCTTTTACGATATCGAAGACGTAACTGGCGTTAACAATGAAGGCCTTGCCGATTCGGTGGATGTTTTTGTGGAACTCCAGGGCACAGTATACGGTGGCAACCTGCGTCCTCAGGGACTTCAGTTTACCCTTATCAACGACAGCAACCAGGGCATCGCAGTTTTCCAGCCCACTGGCAACTTCGGTTATACGGTTACAGAGAAAGACAAAGTGTCGATCCGTGGTCGTGTCATCCAGTTCAACGGACTCATCCAGATTGATCCCGATACCATCATCAAACTTTCAGGCAACAACACGCTGGTCACACCGCTGAACGTTCCAGCACCAGTAGAAAGTACAGAGTCGAGCCTCATCCGCATCAACAATTGCCGCCTCGTAAATGACGCTGAGTGGACCACAGGCATGGGCAACGGCGGATTCAACATTCGCCTGGTTTCCGACAACAACCCACAGGACACCATTCTTGTTCGTATCGACAACGATACCGAAACATACAACGCTCCACTACCAAACCAGCCTTTCAACATCACGGGTATCGGCAGCCAGTTCGACACCGATGCACCGTTCACCTCCGGCTACCAGCTGTTGCCCCGTTACAACAACGACATCAGCACATTGGTAGGCCTCAAAGAAGCCGATTTCAGCCAGGAAGTTAACCTTGCTCCCAATCCGGCCACCGATTGGCTTCGCGTGACCAGCACCGTACAGTTCGACGCCTTCCGATTGTACAATGCACAGGGCCAAATACTGCAATCGTGGAACAACCCGGAGCTTCAGGAAAACATATCCGTTTATGGCCTGCCTTCCGGCATTTACTTCTTGCGTTTTGAAAAAGACGGCGGAGCTTGGACGACGCGGTTTTTGAAGGGAGGACGATAGGGAATTTCTATCCCGCAATAATCAATTAAAATCCGAATCAAATTTCAAATTTCATATTTCGTCATTCTACTTACCTTTATTGGTTGAATGACGAAATATGAAATTTGATTTGGATTTTTGATTTAATGGATTTCTGACATGCGATTACCCCCTACCCTTTTACTGCTTCTCCTTTTGACCGCTCCGGCATTCGCCCAAAAAAAACGCATCAAACTTCCCGAAGAGCTGATAGAGGTTTCAGGTATGGTCCGCATGTCCGACGGCACCCTATGGATGCACAACGACAGCCGAAACCCTTCGATCCTTTTTCGGTTCGACCCCATAAATGATTTGATCGTAGAAAAAAGGACCTTGCCCATCCCCAACCGCGATTGGGAAGACATCACCATTGATCCATTCGGAAAACTCTACATCGGCGATTTTGGTAACAACGGCAACGCTCGGAAAAATCTGCGCATTTATACGTACCAACCTGCCGATCAAGCCCTCGATTCCATCCTTTTCACCTATCCCGACCAAACGGCTTTTCCGCCGTCAGATGAACGCGACTGGAACTTCAATTGTGAGGCGATGGTATTTTGGAAAGACAGTTTACACCTTTTTTCAAAAAATGCATTCAAAGGTAATTTTGTGTGTAAACACTATGTATTGCCAGCAAAACCAGGTTCTTACAATGCCCTGCTTCGCGACAGCATGGTAATACCTAAGCGTGTCATTACCGGCGCCGCACTTATTGCAGATGGACAAACCCTCGCCTTGACAGGTTATGTGATTGGAAAAAAATGGGGCTTTATTCCGATCTCCAAAGCGAGCATCATGTTTTTTTCAAATGCTCCGGAAGGCCATTTTCTAAAGGGGAAATTTCAAAAACAGAAATTGCCGAAATGCTTTGTCGCACGTCAATACGAATCGGTTACCATGGTTGAAGATGGTGTATGGTTGGTTGCCAACGAAGGACGGGGCCCACAACGTCAGTCGTTGTGGCGCGTTAGTAAAAAGCGATAATAAACAAAACCACCCAAGACCAGAACCCCACATTTTACGCCGGCAACCATCCAAAATCCGTCGAAAAAGCCTGACAAAAACCAGGCAAAAAACCCACACACCAGACCAAATATCCCTAGTCTGAAAGCATACCAATACGTGGTTTTCCAGGTCACTCCGGCTTTGCTTGCCATCCATACCGGCAACAACAAACCAAGGGTTACTTTGGCAAACAAACGGCTCCAGGCAGCGTATTCTGCTGTTGGGTTCTGCCACAACGCCAGGCAGAGCATGAGGTTGGTCCAAAAAGTCCACAACAACAAATTTGTCCACCAAATTTCAGGTTTGCCAAGGGCTCGTAGTAAGGATGGATAAGGTGTCCACAAGGCCCGAAGCCACCCGGCCACACCAAAAATTTGCATGAGTGGCACCATCGGCATCCATGCCTCACCAAGAAGCAACAACACAATTTCGTTTGCGAATAAGACAAGTGCCAGATACAAAGGGTACAAAAGCAACATCAAATGCCTCGATGATTTTTGGAAAAAAACATCCAATGCAGCAGGTTCGGTTTTCAATCGGGCAAGCAGCGGGAAGCTAACCCTTGTGATGATGGGCGCCAGCCTTGATGTCGGCAATTGCAGGAAAGAAAACGCCATGTTGTAATAGCCCAGTGTTTCAACGCCAAGCCATTTGCCAAGGATGAGCTTATCGAGTGAACCTGATAAAAACTCAGTCCACCTGACACCCAGTTCGAAAAATCCCAATTTGAAAAGCGGCCATGCATGAACGACAGAGCCCGGTCGGAAAACGTTGAGATGGACCAGTCCAAAACCGGTAGACAGCACGGAAACAACAACCCACCTCACCACAAATGCCCAGGCCATGGCCCATGGTCCCCACCCTTTGTAAGCCCCAAAAACAAGTAACGTGAAAGAACACAGCCAGGAAAAGCCCTCAATGCGCCCGTTCAGAGCAAATGCGTAACGGCGCGCATGTAACCCTGTATACAATGCGGCAAAAGGCATAAAAACCAACGAAGCCCCCATCAACGACATTAATCCCGACAGTCCGGGCCGGCCATACCAAGATGCAAGGAGTGGAGCGGTGAACCACAACAACATCCATACGGCGGCACCAAGTCCACAACCCATCCAGCTTAAGGCGGCAAGTTGTTTGGCATCGATGCGGTTCACCTGAACGGCTGCATGCACCAAGCCTGCTTCAGAAAGCGGCATCAAAACGGAAATGACAGCAGCAGCGATGGCATAGTCGCCACCGGCTTCAGGTCCAGCCAGTCTTGCAAAAAGGATGGTTTGACCTACTTGCAGCAATACCGATAAGCCAGTGCTCCAGGCAGATGTTCCAAGCGCTTTTCGGTACAATTCGGAGGAAGGCGGTTCGGGGTTCAACGCATCAACACCATTTTGCCGATGCCGTGTTTGAAGTAACCGTCGACCGACTGGTTTTCAAAAAAATCGAAATCGCTGCCGTCGGCTTTTTTGGCCACGATGCGGTACAAGTACACGCCGTTAGCGAGTTGATCTCCGAAGTTGTCGCGGCCGTTCCAGCAGTAATCGCTTCGGTGGGTGCCGGGCAGCAGTGGTCCGAATTCGTATTCTGTGATTTCTTTCACCACTTTGCCACTCACCGACATGATCTGAATTTTGAACCGAACAGGCGTTTCCGCACCCGTCATGGTGTACACAAAACAAGTGGATGTAGAAAACGGATTGGGATAATTGAGCAGGTTGGAAATCGACGACTTGTTGATGACCTTGAAGGTAATGGCGTAGTCGAGCGACCCGGAGGCGTTACCGCTGGCGTCGCGGCCATTTACAAGCAGGCGGTATTCGCCGTCCTGGGTAAACTGGGGCCTCCACTCCAACTTGGCGGTGTTTTTGTTTGGCAGATCCGACACTTCGGCAGGCATAAACATGACCTCACTGAAATAAACAGGTTTGATAGACCCATCGGGCGATTGCACCCTCAACCGGAATGCCGTGGTATCAGACAGTGCCAGGAAAGGATTATCATCTTTCAGACTTACGTTGATGATGGGTTTGGGAGAAATAAGGTCGCCGTCGAGGATGTGCAAACCGTCGAAAGTGACATCGAGCAGAGGATTGCGGTTGTCGAGTGAGACGAAGAATTTGCGGAGGTAAACGTTGTTGTCCAGGCGGAGTTCGGGCTGCGCTGTATCGGGGTTCATAAAAACGGAAAACTGGTACGGGCCGTTCATCAACCGGGTATCGTAGCTGAACGTGGCATGAAGGGTATCTCCGGGTGGCAACGATTTAAGTGTTGTCGTAGGGAAATTCGCTATGGATTGGCCGGCATTGTCTGCAATGCGGAAACGGACGAGCAAGCTGTCCATCGGCGCATCAGATACGTTCCGGAAAGCGACGGAGGCTTTCATGACGTCGCCTTGCTGGAGGGTATCGGCGTAAAAGTATTCGTGGGCCACTGGGTGCATGGCGCCTTCGGGCAGGGCGGAATACAGGACGCGCAGGTATTTGGGTTGCGGCAGCGTTCGAAGTGTGCTATCCTGGCCTTCGTAGCGGAGTTTGAGGAAGGGGAATTCCGTTGCTGAAAGGTGCGACAACGATTTGACATTCTGGTCGTCGAGCTTATACAACAATGTATCGGTTGCATCTGTTCGGATACCGTAAATGTGGAGCCGTAGTTGTTCATTGTGGGCATCAAAGCTTTCATGTTCCCAATGCAGGCGTTGCCAATGGGTTGCGGGGCCGATGGGTGGTGTTTCGAATTGTCCGGTGGCCCATTTGGCGGGAAAAGCGCGTGATATGTAGATCACGGAATCCACACCGGTCACAAAAGTATCGATGGCAGAAAATGTTGGATCGTTTTTCCGGAATATGAAGCCATAAGGCGGTGGATTCTGGTTAAAAGTCCCAAGTTTCCTAACTTCTTTGGCGCCTTGGGCTTCCAAAACCTGGAACAGGTTTTTACCATAAGAAATGGAATCCTGAGCCCATATATTTGGAGCATAACCGATTGTTTGTTCACTGCTGAAGGCAATGTTGAAAGCCATTAAGCCAACATAGTTGTCATCGGCCACTACATCATCAATGTAGGTCATCAACTTTATACGTTCAATGGAATCCCTTGTATTGAATTTTGTATAAAATAATTGGAAAGGATTTGGGTTGTAGGTTGAGTTGGGCGGCAGTTGAACAAACCTTCCGGTATTTTGATCGGCAACAACAACGACAACATCAAATCTTACCCCACCCCAAAAAAAATCTCCGTAACCTCCCTCATAATAGGCATTTTGAATACCTGGATAAACACCCGGTGTCGGAATTCCGCCAATACCCCATCGGTGCGCAACCTGCATTGAAATACTTGAATTGTCTTCGGAATAATCCAGTTGTCTATTTATACTATCGCGTAGTATATTTGAAAATAGACCATTGATGTACTGCCCAAAACCGGACTGGTTCCAGCCTGGTTCGCTACCGGCAAGGTGTACAAAAGAACGCGTTTTCCAGAGGTATTCGTTGTTCAACAATGTGTCTTTGGTTACGCGCCAATAGTACACGGCACTATCTTCCAAAACAACATCGGGCGACCAGGTAATTAACCCGGGCAGCTGGTCTGTCGAAAAAGTTTTTTTCCAAAGGGACTGAAAAGTTTCCAGGGTATCCAACTCAAACAGCACTTTTTTACCTGAAGCCGACGTATTGAGCGAGGTTACGGATAAGGTCACTTTGTTTTGACCCACAATTCCATATTCAACTGGATGCAACGGTTCAATTTCATCGGAATAAAAGAAAACCTCAACGCCTTCAGTTCCTGAACTGCTCAACAAGCTGTTGTTGAATTCAGCCGCTGTAGGTTTTTCCTCTACAATGTTTGAAGGATCGACGGTTAACTTAAAGCGGTTGAAACCGGGTTGGCTCCCGACGACAGACACTTTGTATTGAAGCGACTTTTTAAAAGCAGGCGCTGGAATGGTATCCAATATCCGTGGGATAATGGAATTATCAGGTAATTGCTGTTCAATACGCACAACAAGATTGCCACCTGTGTTTTCACCAATGTTGGCTACCGATACGTTAAAATTCAGCAAATCAAGGTCAAGACTTACTGGATTGGGATTGAAACTCACCGAGTTGGCGTCGAGGGTGTAATCAGGGCCGGAAAAACTGTGCAAACGCACGGCAGGATCACCTTGCAACTGGAACTGGTGAATGGCTGCTCTCAAATCCAGATTTTGTTCGTTGATGAGATCGCTCGTCGTGTTTTTAAGTTGTTCACCGATGGTTTTTCCATAATCCATCCCTCCCATACGGTTGTAATATTTTTCGGAATATTGATACAAAGCTCCTGTGAATCCATTGAATACGGTGGCGCAATAAGCGATGGCGCCGCGTTCGGGAGCCATGACAAAATTTTCGCCGATGCCTTTGGTCGTATTTGAACAAATGCCGGAATAACATCCATTGACCAGCATAAATGGGTACTTCCCTTTGTTGTTGTAAGTTCCGGCTTCCCCAATGTCATAATCAACAAAGGTTACAGAGGAGTGACCGAATATGGTCCAAATAGAAACACCGGAATTGACAAGTATTTGCATTTGTTCGAATCCGGTTAATTGCAAAGGATCGTTGGAAGACTTTGAAAAAGTGGATACTTCAGCACCAAATCTGTTGGTTTCCACAATTGTTTTCAAACCATTGGTGTAAGATCGAAAGCTCTGTTGCTCATCAGCATTATTTCCTCCACTGTTGTGGATGATTCGTTTCATCCAATGTCGTGATGCGATATCTTGTGCAGCAGTATTGAGCTGCTGTTCATGTTCCTTTACTTTATCCAAATAATATTTGATTTCCAAAGGTCTGATTGCGGCAAGCCTGCCTACTGCCATAAGCGGTTTCGTTATACCTCCACCTGTCATAACAAATGGCAAATCGGGACCTAAATAGCCATATCCTGGTACCAAATGCAAGGAATCCTTGTACGATGCTGCTGTGGTTACCGTACGTAACTGTGAAAAATCAAGACCTTTACCGATGATGAACAAAAATTTTGGGTCCGCCCAGTTTTTATTTACATAATGGGTGAAATTACGCACCGAAATGGGGTGAAACCGCTGTCCCCAGGCAAACTGTTCGTACAACTCATTAATTTCAACAATGGCTACCGAGTAGTTACCACCTTCCGGGCTACTCCGATATTCCGCATATTTCTGGACCCAGTTTTCACCGTTATTTTCCGGATCGTTGAACAACACAGCATTGCTGAGAATAATGTAGGACGCATCTTCATCGCTGCTGTAATCGTGAAATTGTCGCGATTGCAGGTTTGTAACTGTGTTAATTAACGAAGGCGCAATGAGCTCAATTTTAGGGACAATGTTTGAAGATGGTAAAACAGCTTTTACAAAGCCATTATCAAGGTTTGTTTGAATGCGTATTCTGTTGCTTAAATCATAAAGCAAAGGCGCACCTGATGTTGTATTGAAGGCATTTATTTCAAGATATCTTGAAGCCGCATTTGCCTCAAGTTCAAAAGATGTTGATGTTGCATTTTCAAAATCAAACAGTCGTGCATATCGAATTTCAATCAAAGACACCAAGTTTACATCAGTTGTATTAAAGGTTCCTCTGACCGTAATTTTGGTAGAAGGTGATAACTTTGCGGAGGGTACATTGATGGTTGGTTGAACCATTTTCCAACCAACATACGTTTCCGTTAACAACAGGGAATCATTCAAAAGTAAATCCAGTACATGATTTTGTGGGAGAATTCCTGTAAATCGTACCGTTGCTTTAGCAGTATGTTGTAAGGGGGCGATTTTCCGAATTGGAATTTGAAAATTGTTTGTCGGCCCCCAACCATCGGCCCAGCCATCTCCATCAAATATGGAAAAAGCAACCTTAGATGCTCGGTTCCTTTTGTAATAACCACCTTTTTTCACATCCTGTGCCGTATACCAACACCATTCCTCCTTCGCCGGCAAATTACTCAAATCATTCGCCACACCCACAATCCGCAACGGCGCTCCACCCTCCGGCTGCCGCACAAGATAATACGCAGACGTATCGTTGAACATGCTGTACTCCGGGTTCACCTGCTGTGTTTCTGGGTCTTCAAACAGGTGCCGGTCGAGCTCGCCACGGTTTTTCTTTCCATAAAATTCTACAAAATCACCTGCACCGAACAAACCGTCTGTTGTGATGTACAGCGGCACTTCTTCCCCGTTGTGGTACAGCCTCAACGCACTGCCCGGTGCCGAAGCAATTTCCGGAGCGTTTTGCATCGCAGCGTATGGCACCCGGTAAATCCCGTCGGAAGCCACCTTGATTTTGTAATAGGTTTTTGAAAAATCAATCCACTCGTTTCCGTACAATGTATCGCTTCCGTTGATTATCTGAGCATCGCTTGTTTGGGACAGCAAAAAGAGGTATAAAAGCAGTACAAATCGCATGGTTGTATTTTGGGTTTGCGAAACCTTGGTTCCGAACAACAAAAATACGGATGTTTGTCGAAACTCGCTCATTTCATGATGAACAACCTGAACGAAAAGTCGGTTTCCGACGCACAAACCGCAGCCTTGCAATGGCTGGGACGCAGCCTTGAAGTTACAAGCTTTAAAGGATCGGCGCACAGCTATTCACCCCTGTTCGGCTGGAAAAACGCTTACCCGGAAACAACTGGCTACCTCATCGAAACAATGTGGGATCAAAAAAGCGACGTTTGGGAAAACCATGCCCGGCAATGCACCGAATGGCTGCTTACCCAACAACTGCCCTCCGGTGCATTTCCAGGGCTTACCGTCGGACATAATCAACCCAGCGTTTTTAATACAACTCAAATCCTTTTCGGACTGTCAAGAACCTTCCACGAAATCTCTCCCGACGATCCCTCTAATTTACGCAACCGCTGCGCCCAATCGGCCGTCGCAGCGGTAACTTGGCTGCTCGAAATCCTAGAAAACGACGGAGTCTGGCGACAGGCGGCATACATACCCGGATTTGTACCCACGTATTACACCCGCGCCGTGTGGGGTGTTTTACAGGCGTCCGACTTGCCTGGCATGCCGCAAGTACAAGAGCCCATGCAGCGTGCGCTGACCTTATACACACAACGTCTTTTGCAAGACGGCACGCTGCTTGAAGCAGGCTTTCATCCCGGCAAACCTGCATTTACCCACACCATTGCTTATGCTCTAGAAGGTTTTTGGGAATGTGCACGTTTTTTCAATGATGAAAACCTAATGAAAAAGGTAGAAACAGTGTTGCAACGGCTCTACGAATCCTACTCAAAACACGGTAAACTGGCAGGGCGGTACACCCGCGACTGGCAGGGCGATTTCAGCTTTTCCTGTCCGACAGGACAGGTGCAATTCAGCTGTCTGCTGCAACGTATGGGTGAACCCTGGCGCAAGTTCGGATTGCAGTTGCTGGCTGATACCCTACCCTTTCAAAACCTGGGAAAAAACAAAAATGCCCACGGCGCCTTGCCTGGGTCCGTACCGTTTTGGGGGCCATACATGCGTTTCAGGTATCCGAATTGGGGGGTGAAGTTTTTATTGGATGCTTTGGCTACACGTGAAATTGTTTTTTAACCTTCTTAATGTTGCATTTGGCGCCTATGTCCAAAAAAATGTCATTATTTTGCATTTTTTTAATTTTACATTCTTTATTTGTATTTTTAAACATTTTATTATAATTTTATTCTTTGTTTTAAGCATAATCAAAAATTTTTAACCATTTCTAAAGCCTGTACCATGGATCCAAATGAAACAATCCATTACAATCCGAGTCGAAGATCCTTTCTCATCAACGCCTCCCTCGCCTCCCTCTCATTCCTGGCCGTTCCCCTATTCACTGGCGGTTGTGAGGACATTTTTAGAAAAATCAAAAACCGCCCTGTCAGACGCTGCATTAAAGATGCAAGGGCCGTAAATCAGCAACTTGATATCTACAAAGCTGCAGTTACAGCCATGCGCGCACTGCCTTCGAGTGATCCGCGCAACTGGACCAGGCAAGCAACCATCCACGATAATTTTTGTCCACACGGCAACTGGTTTTTCTTCCCCTGGCACCGAATTTACCTGCATAATTTTGAAAACATTTGTCGAAAGCTGACCAATGAACCCACTTTTGGTTTGCCGTATTGGGATTGGTGCGTCGAACCCCGCATCCCGGCCCAATTCTGGGGCGCCGGCAATCCGCTCAACAATGCTACCCGTTTTGCCACATCAGCAAGTACCGCATCAGCCGTATCCGTTGGGCTGCCACTGGTGGACGGTTTTTGCGACGAACCAAATTTCAATATTTTTGCCGGTGGCAATGCCGCTAGTTTGCGCCCTGCCGGTCCACGGGTTTATGGCAACATAGAGGCTACGCCACACAACTACATCCATGGCACTTTTATTCGTGGAGACATGGCTTCCTTCATGTCGCCGTTGGACCCCATATTCTGGTCGCACCACTGCATGGCTGATTTGTGCTGGTTTGAGTGGAACATCGCACGGGCGCATCCCAACACCAGTGATCCAGTGTGGGCCAATTTTGACCACTCAGGTATGTTTGTCGACGGCGACGGCAACCCGGCATCCATGACAAGCGGTATGAGTCAGCTTTTACCGTTGCTGAGCTACCGCTATGAAACCGGCATCGATTGTGTCGAGATACTCGACGTGAAATCCATCGTAGCCAAAAACAACACCGACTTTGAAAAAACGAAAGCCATCGTTCAAAAAGGTGCGCCAATCAGGATGGACGTGAAACAACGATTCCGTTTTGCTGAAAAAACGATGATCACTTCGGAACGCATCGGTGGAGCAACCATTAAAACCGATGCAAACGCGTTCAGCCGGGTTATTGCCAATGCCAAGGACGAACGTGTTTTACTTGCCCTTAAAGGCGTTTCCGAACCAGTGGATTCCGACCTATTTTTGAGGGTATTCATCAACAAAGAGGATGTCACTGCGCAAACATCAACCGACGATCCGCACTATGCCGGAAGTTTTTATTTTTTCAGACACAACCGCGATGCCCAGATAGAAACGGCAGATTTTACCGTAGACATCACTTCAACCCTGCGCAATTTGCAACAAACTGGTGAGTTGGGAGATTTGAGCAATCTGAAAATCAACATTGTTGCCGTTCATGTAGAAGGCAAAGACGAAGCCAACGCCAGCATCTGCATCGAAGATGTAGA
>JBBSDH010000091.1:0-15360 GCA_038249605.1 Chitinophagales bacterium
ACCTCATCGCGTTCAAAGTACGTTGAACCCACCCCCGCGTGAATGGGAATGTTGATGAGGCTGCCGTGTTTGAAAAGGGAGTATTGAAACAAAGCGTCGAGGTTTCCGATGAATTGCCGGGGTGCATTTTCGGCATTGCTGGTTTGGGTTACGCCCACTTTGAGGGGAACAACCAAAAAACCATTGGGTATGATTCTATTTTGGTAAGCGATTTCAAAACCGCTGCCTTTTGATTCAGAGAAAATTTTGTGTAAATCCTTGTCGAAATTGAAACTCTCGTCTTGGGTTGTGCTGTAATTGTACCACACGTAGCGGAAAGCGAAAGAATGTTTGGGCTGTGCAAATGCGGGCGTTTGAGCCAGTAAAATAACCAGCAAAAACAGCATTCCTAATTGGTTTTTCATACAGAAATGGATTTTGTTTCGTATTAAAATAGTCGTTGTTTTGTAACGCTAATGTAAACTTTTTTGGTAAAAACCAATTTAAAAACGTTGGCACAATGGAAGCGCCATGGTTAACTTTTACTTTTCATCCACTACCTTGCACGCTATGAATTTACTCCGTTTTTGTACACTTATTTCCCTTGGTTTGATCGGCTGCACTACGATATCGGACAATTCAGATGCCGAAGCGTGTGGTTTTTCGGAAAGTGCTGACATTACAGATGCAACATCCCGGCAAACCATCAGAGGGGCATTGCTCGGTACAAGGTATGAATCCTTTGAAGCGTTGAAATCCGACGTACGGGTTGAATACGGCACTGGATCCGTCGTTGCTGGCGACCGTAGGCCCAAAGCGGATGTTGTCCGCGTAAGTCATTGCAGCAACGGCAAAAAAGTGGTCAGCGTTTTGACGCCTGGTGTGCATCAAGGCCATTTTTTATTGGCAAGGTACGATGGTAACCTCTGGGATCGCCTGGCCCTGCCGTTCTACAGTCCTTATGCCGTGATGAACAGAAAAGACATGGAAAGCATTTACATTCTTACACGAAGGAGGTTCATACGGTTTGGAGAAGGTGATTTTGCTTTTTTCGATTTTGCCAAATGCATGGTTGAAAACATCAATACGCCCGATTTGGCTTTTAAAAATGCCAGAGACACTACGGAAAAAGGCTACCTCAATTCCTTCAACCACATCACCATCCAGGCCTTTATAACCTCCAGTTTTTCGGAAGAAATGGCCGATTTTATTGCCGACACCCACGAACGTTACTTCCATCCGGAGTTGATCAGCGGCAATTTTAAAAAAGAACAAATTGCTGACTTGGAAAACGGACCGCTGGATAATTATGTGGATATGATCAACAACGAATGGGGACAGGAGCTCGGCAAACAACTGCGGGTAAAATATGGCATCAACCGCGATACTTACTGGACGCCGGCGTTGCTGGCCGATTATTTGAACGATGTACAAAGCTATCTTGGTTGGGCTTTTCAAATTGGTTTTCAACCCTTCAGGCCTGAAGATCGCAAAATCATCCGGTTTGCGTTTAAAATAAACGCCGTGATGCGTGGATGGTAGCCAATAGCCTCCACAAACCGTCATTCTCCGTTTTTTTTCAGACGAAATACAGGACCGTTTTTGGTATCGGAAGTATCTTTTACAACGGTATGGTTTTCTTGTAGCCAATGCATTCCGGCAGGTTGCCATTTTTTCAGCTGCTCAAACCAGTTTTCATCCACCACAGCACCGTTCCATTGTGAGCCCTCAAGATTTGCCTCCGTTAGTAGGACTTTTTTGAAAACGGCGTCCTGTAGGTTGGTCAGGGTCAATTGGGCCCTTGTCAGGTCGGTGCCGGTAAAATTACCTCCTTGCAGTATGGCCCCGTTGAACAAGACCCCGTTGGCGTCAGCCCATTGCACCGAAGCGTTGGTAAGATCCGCCGTGCGCAGTTGGGCATTGCAGAGGTTGGCTCCGTCGAGGACGGCCTTAGTGAGCACTGCTTCATTCAATTGTGCCCAGCGCAAATCCGCTCTTTTTAAATTTGCTCGACTTAAATCGGCTCGAAGCAATCGGGCTCCCCAAACAAGTGACTCAGCCAAATCAGCCCCTGTTAGGTTGGCGCCAACCAGATTCGCATCTTTCAACTGTGCTCCACGAAGGTTGATACTGCTTAAATTCAGTCCATGCAAATCGGCGCCTTGCAGTTCAGCACCGGCAAAAGTTGATTTTTCTTTTATTTGTGCAAACGAACTTGAATCCATGTTCATCAGCAGCAAAGCTTGCAGGAGTTGTCCACGGGCCGGATTAAATCTTTGTTCCGTCAGGCTATCCCATTCGCTGTTGGCATACGTTTTTAAAGCGAAGCTCAAAGACGCAATACGGGTGATGGTGGTGTCGCTCAAGGTTCTGCCGGGATGGTTGTTAACTTCTGCAGCGGCTTCTTCCAATAAGCTGTGCATCACCGGTAAGAGTTCATTGTTTTTTAAGGAAACCACCCATGCTTCCAATGCCTGCACCTTTTTGTCCCGGGCCAAAAGTTGAGCTTGGTGCGACGCATGTTGGCGGTTTACCAACCATCCCAGCGCTGCCATTCCAGCAACAAAAATACCCAACGCGATGATCCATGGGTAGCGAAACAATGGGTTGTTTTGTTCGTTTGCGGACTCCGTTTTTTTACCGAACAGTGCAGGAAACTTGTGGTTGTTCAAAAGTTTCAACAGCAGGTATAGCAGAGAAACACCTGCCCATGCGGTTGCAAAACCCACCAGAAACGAAAGGTTTTTTTCAAGGTAGGGAAAACGTAAAAACCCCAGCGCCCACCCGAACACCAAACCTAAAACCAGGCCAATAAGTAGGTACCCTTTTCTTTTCATCCGTGAGACAGGTATTTAGGGCGAAAATAGGTGGTTATTGGTGAAAATGTGAAAATTTAGACCATGTTTGGTTTTGGATGAGTGCAGAGCTCTCAGGTTTTTCAGGGAGGCTTCTATGGTAAAAGGGGCCGGAGCGATTTGAAAAGTCATAAATCCGCCTCTACCCTGCTTAATCTGTAATCCGTCACCGCCACCCGGCCTTAGGTATGGGTATTGAACTTGGGAAAAATTGATAACAACCAAAAAGTAAATTTCACCCAGCTTCACAGCATCAATTCAAAGTGTAAGAAAAAACGCAGACAACTGTTACGGTCATCGCCTGATAAAAGGCGAGTGGAACATCGCTAAAGCTGTTCCTTTTGCAGAAAAAACCGCTGGCGAAATTGGCTTTGAACTGGGCTTCGGGGAGCCCGCCCACTTTTCACGGCTTTTCAAGAACATGTTGGGCGTCACAGTTTCGGATTTTCGGAAATCAATTTCATTTGTCCAAACCTAAATGTTTATCAAAGAATAAATTGCACACGGTCGGGCATGGATATTCAAAAGAGGCCTTTTTAATGTAGGTTTTTATTGGCGCATAAGGTTAACTTAAAGGGGTTAAGCGCATTTATTTTTTCAATCCTGATCTTGAAGGTGATACTTTCGTGATGTTTTGATTACAATATTTGCAGTTCGGACGGAAGCCACCGTCAAAGGTTAATACGTATACTTATGAATATTTTGGTTGTAGAAGACGATCCTTATATTGCTGAACTATTGTCTATACACTTGCGCGATTTGCCCGCCAAAGTGACGATAAGGTATCAAGGTTGGCAGGGTTTGGACGAGGCTTTGAGCGGAAAGTATGATTTTTTGGTCCTTGATTTGATGTTGCCCGGCTTAAGTGGTATGGAGATCTGCCGCCAGTTGCGTCAACATAAGCAATACCTTCCGGTGCTCATGCTCACAGCACGTTCGGAAGAGCAGGACAAAATTGCGGGTTTGGAAATGGGTGCTGATGACTACCTTACCAAGCCATTCAGCCCGGGAGAACTTTTAGCAAGGGTACGCTCGATCCTTCGCCGCACCCAGAGGGAAAACCGTCAATTAGCACATCAATTACAGCGCATTGAACGGGGAGGATTGGTCATGGATTTGGAACACCATACTGTGAACAAAGGCATGACCCGCATCGAACTGACGACCAAAGAATTTGAACTCCTCCTGCTGTTCATGCAAAATCCTGGTCGGCCTTACACCCGACTTGAAATTCTGGATGATATCTGGGGAGAACAGTTTGAAGGGCTGGAGCACACCGTTAATACGCACATCAACCGCCTTCGCTCAAAAATCGAAAATGACCTGGCCAACCCCCAGTTCATCTTGACGGCTTGGGGTATTGGTTATAAATTCAATGATTTACTTTGACATCAGCGCAGAATACAGCATTAGAACACGCAACGAGCACTCGGCTACGCCAGATTATGACGACCGTATTGGTCTCTTTTTTATTGCTGATTGCTTACTTTTTGACGGTCATCTATTTCAACGCATTGGCTGAGGCTGAAAATGCGAGTTTGATGCGATTGAATGGCATTGTGAATACTTTGGCCATGCAAATAGACGGAGATGCCCACCAGCGCTTAATGTCTAAGTATGTTACCCAAGATGCCATAACCGCTACCCAACAAGATACTGATTATTGGAATATTCATCGGGTATTAAGGCGCAACATGCAGGCCAATATGCTTAACACCCCCATTTACACCATCATTTTAGACAGCACCAATACCTGCCATTTTGGGGTTACTTCTTCCGAAACACCTTATTTTCTCCACCCCTATCATTCTGCGCCCGCTCTTTTGATGGAAAAGCACGCTGAAGGCGCCATGATACCCAGATACGAAGATGAGTTTGGCACCTGGCTCTCTGCGTTCGCGGCTATTCGGAACAGTCGGGGACAGATGGTGGCGCTGGTACAAGCCGACCAAAAATTTGATGAATTCATGGTACAAGCCCGGACCACTGTGTGGCGCAATTTATTGATAGGCTTGCTGGTGGGCGCTTTCTTTTTGGCCATTTTGGTGCGCATTTTACGTCCCATTCTTCGCAAAGAACGCCAAACAAGGGCCGCACTCGCCGCAGCCAATGTGGAGAACCAACGCATCAATGAGCAACTCAAGCACAGTTTGGAACAAGTAACGGCGCTGGACACTTTTCGACGGGAGATGATTGCCAATCTTTCGCACGACTTGCGCACGCCTATGGCCAGTATTTTGGGATATTTAGAAACCGTAGTCCAAAAAAAGGCACAACTTTCAGATGCCGAACTTGATAGATTCCTCTGTGTTGCCCTTGTAGAAGCCAATCGGCTCAATCGGTTGGTGGCTGATCTTTTTGACCTTTCCAAGTTGGAATCCGGGCAAATTCAAATAGAAGCCGAACCCTTTCATATTGCTGAGCTGGCACAAGATATTCTCCAAAAATACCAGTTGCAGGCAGAGGCCAAACACATCAAACTATTGACCGATTTTTCGCCGTATTTACCCTTAGCATTTGCTGATGTGCGTTGGATTGATCGCGTTTTGCAAAACCTTATGGACAATGCTCTTCGGTATGCGCACGAAGGTGGATTCGTGATGTTTTCTATTTTTGAAAAGGATGATACGCTTCATTTCAAAGTATGCAACAGCGGCGATGCCATTCCGGAGGCTCATTTGGATCGTGTTTTTGACCGTTATTTCAAATCTTCCAACCGAAAAAAAGACAGTACTGGGCTTGGGCTTACGGTTGTCAAAAAAGTGATGGAATTGCACGGCCAGTGTGTTTGGGCAGAATCCAACGATGCTGTCACGACGTTCCGATTTACTTTATCTACTTACCATCCGGAGGACCGTACCCCTGTGATACTTTCGTGATAATTGATGTTCACCTTTGAGGAAGAATTTAATTTTTCACCAAACAAAAATTGATTGACATGAAACTCAAAGTACTATTTTTTGCTCTTCTCTCCATTGCATCCATTGTTTCTTTTACCGCCTGTGAAAAAGAAAAAGAAGTAATTGTGGACCCTACCATACCACAGGGGACTTTCTCAGCGAATAAAAGTGGAACTTTTGTAGAACAAAACGCAACTGGCACGAAAGGTGTGGCTGAGTTGGGTACCGACGAAGATGGTGTGCAGTTTCTTAAATTTGGTTCGGACTTCAACACCAAATTTTCAACGGGTACCGTAACCGTTTATTTGAGCACATCCATGACATTCACGCCCGATCCAGGCAATGGCAATCCATTCCTGCGGCTTGTGGGCCCGGTATCAAAAGCAGGCGAGAACTATTTCCGTTTGAGTCCTTCCGCTGATCCCAAATTTAACCACGTTATCGTGTGGTGCGGCTCAGCAAGTATTCCTTTTGGCTACGCCAAATTCCAGTAAATGTCCATTACTTGTATCCAGTATTCCGGATGATGTAGGTTTGTTTCTCAACGCAGGATTCTAAACTTTCATCCCGAACAAGCTCTAAGCGGGTAGATCGGTAATGATGGGTAAAACAGTTTTTTTGATAAATCTGAATTTATCCGTTCTGACCGTCCTACCCGCTTTTTAATGTTATGCCTTTTTATTGAAGCAGGTCTACAACAATCCATAAACTTCATTCAGAAATTGAAAAAATTACTCTTCTTCGGACTCGTTTTTTGGCCATATTTTTTAATGGCACAAAGTGGCTGGACTCGTTCGTTCAAGTCTTGGTTTGTAAAGGTCGATGCGTCGCACTTTGCGTCTGACCGCTATTACAATCCGAATGGTGAAGAATTAATAACCAGCACTTTTCGACAGACTTCATTTAACCTGTATGGAGAATACGGCTTTCGGCCTCGATTGACTTTTATCGTACAGGCTCCTTTGCTGCGGCTCAATAGTTTTGAAACGACCGAAGTTGTTGCAGGCATCGGTGATTTGCGCTTAGAGGCCAAATACCGCTTAACGGGCAACCAATTGCCCGTATCCATCAGTATTGCACCCGAATTCCCAACGGGACGCGCCAACGCATTTGCCGCAAATAAAATGTTCCCCGATGATCAAATCAACCTGCCTACGGGAGATGGCGAGTTCAATGTGTGGACGACGTTAGCCGCTTCCAAATCATGGGGCAAAATGTACCTATCGGCTTTTACAGCCTACGACTTCAGGGGTAAGTATGAAGGTAAAAAATTTCGAAATCTATATCAATTGGGCGCCGAAATCGGATACAATCCTTGGCAGCCACTTTGGCTGAATGCCAAAATTAGGGCACAATTCAGCGATGGTGAAAGCCAAAATACTGATCTCGGTTTTGTACGTGGCGATGGCACTACCTACACGCTTACAAGCGTAGAAGCATTTTATAAAATCAACCCGAATTGGGGTGTATCAGCCACTTTTTTGAGCGGAAACAACTGGATTGCAGCATTTCGCAACATTTATATTGCGCCTTTTCTTTCGCTGGGTGTAGTTTATGAGCGGTAGCATAATTCTTTCATCTTTAAAAATTCATCACCATGTTGTTACGACCATTGTTCTATACTTTTTTTCTATTGTTGACTTTTAGTGCTTGTAAAAAAGATGAAAACACCACGCCGGTTTCCGAGGATCCGAATTTAATAACAGGCATGTTTTCGGCGACCCGTTCGGGCGTTTTTCAAGAGCAGAATGGCTATCAGGCAGAAGGGACCGCGCAGATTGGCATTGATGGCGCTAATGTTCAATGGCTCCGGCTGGCTCCGGATTTTAATACAACCCTGTCTACAGGAGCTGTCACGGTATATTTATCACAAAATAAAAACCTCAACCTCGGAGCTTCAGGCACTTTCAAGCGTCTGGAATTGGTAACATCGCCCGGAGAGCATTTTTACAAAGTAGATCCAGCAGTAGGCATTGATTTTAAATTTGCCATTTTATGGTGTTCCTCGGCTGGTGTGCAGTTTGGCAATGCAGCATTGAATTGATGTGAGTAAATGGTTGGGCGATGCTTTCTATCAGAAATCAGCATGTTTGTGATTCCCGACGCTGTTCTTATGGCAGATGCCAGCGATTATTATTCGCTCCACTACCAATGCTTTTTGTTTGTGTTCCTATTTCAATCCGCATCATTGAAGTGTTGAAAAAATGCTTAATAAGTCACCGTCACCCCAACTCCAAAACCCATGTCGCTGTCGTAATGCGACGAAAACGAAAAGTATTTCCCAATAATATACCTGAAGCCCGCCATGTATTCTTTGTCGGTATTCAACATCCAATTGAAGCGCAAACGCTGTGTGACTGGAATATCTTCCCTTGACAACTGAAAGCGGAACTTACCGTCGCTGTCCACCCGCGCATCGGCGATCACCAACAGCGGCAACGTGTAAGCAATACCTGCAACCGCTGCTTTGCGGTTGTTTCTGTTGCTCTTTTGTCCAAACATGTTTTTGACTTCGCTGCCAAAAATATTTTTTGGACTGCCTTTGAGGTCAAAAAAGTTTTTTTGAACCATACCTTCTTCTTTGTAGTGGTAATCAAATCCGATATAAGGATAAAGCCATTGCATTTTTCCAATGTAACGGCCTAGCATGGTTTCGCTCTCGTACCCGCGACCATCGTTCAGGCCCAAATGCCAAATCGTACTTATTTCCCAACGGGTATTGGCAAACATCAACTCGCCTTCGCTTCCGTTGGTTTCCAAACCTATCCTTGCCATAGCATAAAAGGCTTTATCGTCCTTGTAAAGTTGCCGAATGGACTTTTCAGGGTTCGGTAATTGCGGATTTGGCGGTGAGTTTTCGTAACTAAAAATTCTGCCCATGCCTGCCATCATGTGGTAAAGAACATGGCAATGAAAAAACCAGTCGCCACTTTCGGTGGCTGCAAACTCTATGGTATCGGTTTCCATTGGCATAATATCCAACACGTTTTTGAGCGGTGCATAGTCGCCTTGCCCGTTCAACACCCTGAAATAATGCCCATGCAAGTGCATCGGGTGGCGCATCATGGAATTGTTGTAAATCACAATCCGAATATTTTCGCCTCGTTTAATCAGGATTTTATCCGTTTCCGAAACCGTCTTGTTGTCAATCGTCCATACATAACGACTCATGTTTCCTGTCAATTCAAACCGCATTTCTTTGGTCGGGGCATTTTTGGGCAGGGTCGTTTTTCGGGTGGCTTTGAGCATACCATAATTGAGTGTTACAATATCCTGTGGCTGGCCCATTTCATGGTTCATTTCACCGTGCTTCATGTCTTTCATTTCGTCACCACCCGTGATTTCCGGATACATCACCGTATTCATATCCATGACCTGATTGCTCATGTTCATGCCCATATCGTCCATGCTGCCGTCCATGTTCATCATGCCGTTCATCATTTTCATGCCCTCAAAATATTTGAGTTTGGGCAATTTGGGTGCAGGCATTTTCATGCCGCTACCCAGCCAAAGCGAAGCATATTGGGTGCGGTCTTCGGGCGTGACGACAAATTCATACTGCATATTGTCGGGAATGGTCACGATAACATCATACGTTTCGGAAACGGCAATAATTAACCTGTCCACTTCAACGGGTTCCACCTCTTCGCCGTCATTGGCCACAACCACAATTTTTCCGCCTGCATATTGCAACCAAAAATAAGACGATGCCCCGCCGTTGATGATCCGCAAACGCAGTTTATCACCCGCTTTATATTTGGGGGCAATTTGTTCGGGTTTCCCGTTTATCCAAAACTGGTCGTAATACACATCCGCAACGTCCATCGGCAACATGCGCTTCCATTCATTGGTGAGTTTCGTTTTTAAGTACCCTTTTTTCAACGCCTCCACATAATCCTGGGTACTCCCTTTTTCAATGGCATACCAATCGGTGGCATTGTGCAGCGAGCGGTTTACCTGTTTGGGGTTTTCATCGGTCCAATCGCTCAACAACATGACGTATTCCGGCATGGGCTTTTCATTGCGCTTGCGAATGATGAACGCTCCATACAACCCACTTTGTTCTTGCAAGTGGGTGTGGGAATGATACCAATAGGTGCCGTTTTGTTTAATCGGAAAATAATAGCGGTGCGTTGATTTTGGCTTGATCGGCGCGGTTGTCAGATACGGTACACCGTCCTGTTCGTTGGGCAAAATCAAACCGTGCCAATGGATGGAGGTTTCATGATCCATTAAATTATGGACAAAAATTTCGGCAGTATCTCCTTCCGTAAAATACAAAGTGGGACCGGGGATTTGCCCATTTATGGCAAGAGCATGGGCTTTTTTGCCCGTAACATTCACCATTGTATCCGAAACATAGAGGTCGTAACGGACTGTTTTTTGTGCATAAAGTGAACCAAAAGCCAATAAAAGTACCGTCAAAGACAGTACTTTTTGATAAATATTTTTCTGAAAAGGCAGTATACCCATTGGATTTTTTTGTTTGTTGTCATCAGCCTTCCGGCCATGTAAAATCTACCGTTCAGGTTCCTGGATCTTGACCAGGAAACCAAAACGGCAAAGTTTTTTTAAGCGGCCATTTCAGACATGCTTTTGCACTCTTCAGCGCACTTGCGACAAGCTTCCGCACATTTTTTGCAGTGAGCCATGTGTGCATGTTTTTCGCATTCAACTGCACAAGCTTCACAAATGTCTGCACATGCCTTGCACAAATGGGCGGCATGGTCACCTCCAATGCTCATCAGGTTAGCGGCTGCGAAACAAATAGCGGCACATTCCCGATCAAGTTGGATACACTTGGTTAGCATTTTGATGTCGGTCTCGTGCAAACATTCTGTTGCACAATAATTGCATTCTACTGCACATGCAACACAGGCATCTATGCAGGATTGAAATTTTTGATTGTTCATTTTGCTCAGTATTTACAATTGCTTCAGGTACGCTGTTGCCCGTCCTTCAGGTCGCTGTAGCCCGTTTTTTGGTTATTTATTCGGCATCATCTTCATGTCGTCCTTTCCCTGCATGCGGTTCATCATGTCTGGGTGTGACTGCATGGATTGCATCATCATATTGGATTTTGCAGTGTCCCCTTCGCACATTTCCATCGTTTTATCCATCATCATTTTCCACATGGAAGCATCGTTTTTACACATGTTCATCATGTTGTCCATCATCACAATCTTCGAGCTGGGGTCACCCATCATGCTATGCGCCATCATTTGTTTGCTGCTGTCGCTGTTCATCATCTCATTTATCATATCAGCCCTGTAGGGTTGATGGTTTGCAATTCCAGTAATGATGGCCTTTCGCTGGTTGTCGTCTTTGAGATATTGGTCGGCTGTTTGTTTTGAATTGCAGGCAAACAGGAACCCCATTGACGCAAACAAAAAAATTGAAAGAATCGTCGAATTTTTCATAGTCAATTGATTTTTGATTTAATTATTACACTCAAAGGTCTATTTTTATACAAGGAACAGCCTTACACAATAATGGCAATGCATTACATGATTCACAGTTCCAACTACCTCAATCTCAAAGAATGTATACCTCGCACCGCCAAGTTTTCAGCATGATCTTTTAGTTCTCATGCTAAAAACTTGGCGGCGCACAGTTATAGAATAACCTATAATTTTAAAAAATCTATTGCTTCGCCGCAGGCAAAGTTTCCTTTGTGCTTCCGCAGGTCAGCATCGCCTTTCCATAGTACGGATTTTTAACCTTTGACTGTTCGCTCAACCAATAAGCCCCTTTACCATCATTCGCCATCGGGCAAAACTGATAATAAAGTGCTTCTGAATGGACGTTGAAAGCCTTTGCCACTTCGTAAAAGTTTTGCGACAATTTCATGAAATGGTCCCGCTGTATTTCCACGTTGGTCGAGGCTTTGATTTTTCCTGCATCCTGCGAAAGTTGCTTTTCGTATTTCATCCAAACGCTGTGTTGCGCTGCACTCAACTGTTTCATGTCAACAACTTCCACTGCATTCATCATCGCATTTCCCGCTGCTGCTGCTGCCACGCCTTCACTTCTAACAAGGGCGTTTTTCAATTCCAAATAGGCAGTAAGCACCGTATTGAACTGGACATTTGCACTTGTATTTGGCGGTGTGGTATCGGTTTTGGTGGGTGTTTTTGGTGTTTCTGCGGCAGGCACAGGTGTTTGTGTTTGGGCAGCGGTTATACTTTCGATTACCTCTACATTTCCAGTATCACTGACGGCTGAAACCGCGTCGGATGGTCGCCGCTCGTATTGGCAGCACTCTGGCAAATTGTTGTAAGCCGTAGTCGAACCGTAGAATTTCTCACTGTCATACCCCGCCTCAGCAATACGCTGCAAAACCGCATCACTGGTGGTCTTGGTTTTGTCGTACGTGAGTTGAAGCATCTTTGTGTCCTTGTTCCAATCGGCTTTGGCTTCGCCGGGTTCGTTGGCTGCAGCCTCGATTGTTTTTTTACACATCCCGCAATTGCCATAAACTTTCAGGATGACGGTTTCGGGATTGTTGATTTGTGCGGTACAACTGGCGAAAGTGAAGGACAACGCGAGGGTCATCAGCATCACTGTTTTACTTATCCATTTCATGTTGAATGATTTTTTTGAAAAGTTAAAGTTTGATGGTATCAAAACATCATTGGGTGTTCTAAAATAAAGTCTCTATGTTACAACGCTTTTTTATGCCATTTTGTTATCAAATGTATATTACTGATTATATGGATATTCGTCAATTTTAGGGACTTCATTAGTCAACCCATCCGCACTGTAGCCTACCCATGCCAACGACCGCTAACTACCACCGCTGTGCTTCGGAAGATCACCTTTTTGACCTATCTTTGACTTTTCCACAAAGCATAGGCTGTTTTTGGGGGATGGGAACGGATGCGGTGATTCGGCGGTTTTGAGTTGGTATTTAAAATCTAAAAAAAATAAAAGATGAAAACAAGATGGTTTTTCATGATGCTTTTAGCAATTGCTTCTAAAACGGCATCAAGTCAATGCACCGATGTTACTGTTGATGCAATTTCAAATTTTATTCCTTTATCCATTGATTCCGTTTTTGAAACAGCGGGCATGCGCAATGGACCGGATTACAAAGGAGCGACTTTGTATTATCCCATCAGCGGATCAAGCAATTACAAAAGTATTGTATTGGTGCCGGGGTATTTCGCAAGCGAAAAATCAGTGGCTGCGTGGGCAAGGTATTTTGCTTCCCGTGGATTTGTTGCCATGACCATAGGAACGAACAATTTATACGATCAACCAAGTGTAAGGGCACTTGCATTGTTGGATGGCATGGAAACGGTCAGACAAGAAAACAGCAGGATAGCATCACCGGTTTACAACAAGTTGGATGTCGATAATATTGCCGTTGGAGGCTGGTCCATGGGCGGTGGCGGAGCTCAATTGGCAGCGGTGCTGGACACAAGCATAAAAGCAGTTTTTGCCATTACTCCCTGGCTCCAATATTCCACATTGACACCCGCCGCCCTGAGCCATACGGCACCGGTTTTTATCTTAAGTGGGCAAATTGACAACGTAGCGCCACCTTCTCAACATGCAAATGTGCATTACAATTACACACCTGCCTCAACAAAAAAAATATTGTTTGAAATTGCAAGTGGAACCCACAATACGCCATTGTCTCCGGCAACAGGCAATGGAGATGCTGGAAATGTGGTCATTGCATGGATGAATTTATTTCTAAACAACGATGATTGCTATTGTGCTATGGTGGTGAATGATTCACTGAACCAGAACGCAACTGCTTCCAATTTTTTGACTACTGTAAATTGCGAAAGTACGGTATCAACAAAACCAGAAAGCATCAAAAAAAGTACTTTGAATATTTACCCCAACCCAACAAGTTCACTGATCCGGTTAAGTAATGATGCATACCTGGGGGCTGCATTTGAAATTATTTCAGCATTGGGTCAGGTTGTTCAGTCAGGGACTTTGACATCCGATGTATTAGACCTGTCTGCACTGAATACTGGATTTTATTATTTGAAAATCAGCAACATGGTTTTTAAAATTGCCAAAGCATAAAAATTAGGATAAACCCCGCCTGGCCTATTCAACAAACTTCTCCACCTCCTCCAACCATTGCAATTCATTCATGCTCCGATCCTTGTACGCCTCGGCAACCTCTGAAAAACCACATGCATCCTGCCGGACCACAGGTCAAGCATAAATTTTATTTTCATCTTTTTGTTTCCCCTTGCTGCATTTGAACCAACCACCAGGCCTTATTATTCTGTTCTTTCCTTGAAGGTTTCGTTGTGCAGGTAAAAACCAAAATCAAACACCTTGAACGAACCCTGAAATTCCGCGGGTAAGCTGTCAATAAGGCGGCAGGCCGCAGCTTCAAGATCGTTCAGTTGGGTTTGTGTGGGCGCTTAACCTGAGGCGTCGTTCAGGAGGTGGTATGGAAAAAAACCTGTATGAAATTATTTGGTGCTGTCAAAACCCCGGTAGATCTAAAAACCTATGAGATCGACGTCTTTGAGGTAATCCCATTCAAACAACGCATATGGTACTGGACTGATACGGTATTCTACACCAGAAAAAGCGGCTCTGTTAGCTGTACCTAAGAATATGAACAACCGCAACCATTCTATTCCCAATTGGTTGGTCTCGGCCCGCAGCCCAGTTCCGCCGCACCGCCATATCGCACATCGCGGCCGAACTGGGCAAACTCAAAACGCCGGAGATTGCTTGTACAGTCCACCCGTGCATGCCCTTGTGGAGCGCATGCAGTTGAGAAATCTTAAAAAGTTAGCGGAGCGGGATGCGTGGGGGCGATGAGGTTAGGATTGTAACATCATCGGGTCAAATTCGCCCTTTTTCTGTATTTTTGTGCCTACAAGATTGTTTCATGTTGTTCCAGGACAAATACATCAACCCGTTTACGGATTTTGGCTTCAAAAAATTGTTCGGCTCTGAACCGAACAAGGATCTCCTGATTGATTTTTTGAACCAGGTGTTGCCTGTAAAGCACAAAATCAAAGACCTCACCTACGCCCGTACCGAACAACTCGGCAACTCAGAGTCAGACCGTAAGGCAATATTCGATCTGTACTGTGTGGGTGAGAACGGCGAGCGTTTCATTGTTGAAATGCAAAAAGCCAAGCAGAACTTTTTCAAAGACCGAAGTGTATATTACGCGTCGTTTCCCATTCAGGAACAAGCCAAGAAAGGCGATTGGAATTATCAGTTGGCAGCCGTGTATCTGGTAGGCATCCTTGATTTTACTTTTTCAGAGGATGAAGCGGAGAGAGAAGTACGCCATGAGGTGCAACTGAAAGATCAGAATTGCCGGGTGTTTTACGACAAATTGACATACATTTACTTAGAAATGCCCAACTTTAACAAAACGGAAGCGGAACTTCAAGACAACTTCGACAAGTGGATGTACATACTTCAACAACTCCCGTATTTGCAAAATCGTCCACAAGCATTACAGGATCGGGTATTTCAGAAATTATTTGAGGCCGCCGAAATAGCCAAATTCACGCCAGATGAAAAAAATAAATACGAGGAGAGTTTAAAATATTACAGGGATTTAAAAAATGTGGTGGATACTTCGTTCGATGAGGGTAAAGCAGAAGGTAAAGCAGAAGGTAAAG
>JBBSDH010000092.1:0-15161 GCA_038249605.1 Chitinophagales bacterium
CCCAACTTCCGTCTCGGCGCCCTTGGCGAGCCGGTGAGTCCATGTGCAGGGTACACCGTAAACAGCACGGAGGCGCCCGTTTTTAATACAGCCTTGCCGTTGTTGTCGGTGTTTCCCAATCCGGCGTCGTCGTACGTACGTGTTTTACCCAATGTAGTACTCCCTGATGGTGCCCTATGGTCGTTGTATGACGGACTGGGTCGGCGGGTGCGTACGGTTTTGCCAGGTGGTGTAAACGAAGCCGTGGAGTTATCGACGCAAAATCTGCCTACAGGTTTGTACTTGTGGGAATTGCAGGCGGTCGATGGTCGGCGGCTGGGTAGTGGAAAATTGGTGGTGCGGTAAAAAAAATCCGTTCCAATTCGTGTTGCTTGCATCCGTGTTCCATTTGGCATCGTAATGGAACGCGGATGACACGGATGCAAGCAACACGGATTTAAACGGATTTTTTTCGTGTTGCAACTATGCTCCGGAATATCCATTATCTTTATTTTTTATCAATTGCAAAACCCAAAAAACAATTAACTATAAATGAAAATTTCAACAAATCACCCTTGGCTATAAATTTTTCAGCATTAATTTCTATTGTATACCAATCGTTCTGATCAATATATTCTTCGTATTTCCCTATTTGGGTAACATCATAGTCCGTATAAGCAACATCTATATCGAAGGACCACTCAGCATTTGACATGGTTATGGAGACAACATAACTATGCTCCCAATCTCCATCGCACTGTTCTAAATACCATTTATCCAGTTTTCTGATGGATTCATCCGAAATCAAATCGTCGTTTAGTTCAATTTTCTCAGTTGGAATCATTGCATCTATAAAAAACTCTCTTATCCTCTCTACTGCAAATTCAAGCTTTCCTGGAACAACATAAGCATTAAAAGTGGATTCTTTCATAGAAAATGAATGCCAATCATTTTCACCAAAATCATACAACTTATAAAAATCTCTACCAGATATTTTTACTTCTTCTGGCAGGTATATTTTTACACCCCAGCAAGGATTGTCATAAGTTGAAAATACAATCCGATCGGTTAAATCAGTTTGTTCCGCATTATCAATGGCCGATAGCCATTTAATTAACCACAACAGTACACTTGGCATAATTAATCTGTTTCTTTGAATCTCGTATTGATGGAAAGCATATCGCGTATTTTTTAAATTATGTTAAATGAAGTCTAATTTTCAACCAAAACCTAATAGTTCACTAAATAACACAACGAACCAACGCCTCGTGCCCGTGTTGAGGTATACCTGATCTTCGGCACGACGATCGGCGCGGTACGGCATGCGGTGAAAGTGCCGGTGTTGATTGTGCGGTGAGATCTGTGGTAACGTGCACGTGGTGATTGGCACACGGATGACATGGATGCCAATAACCTTGTGCGAGGAAACCCTATTCCGGAATCATCCCACTTCGCGCCTCCAAGCGGAGCTTGGAGTTACCATAAAAAAATCCGCTCCAATCCGCGTTTCGAAAGATCCGTGTCATCTGCGTTCCCAATACGATGATTCAATGGGAACGCGGACAACACGGATCTTTCGAAACCCGGATTAAAACGGATTTTTTTAAAAACAGCAATTCGTGCTTATTTCCCTCCAACTTTGTTCATGGCTTCAATTTGTTTTTGAACCTTGGTGAGGCTCCAGTCGCCAGCAGTTTGGCTCGGCGGAAAGTCCTTGAAGGTTTCCAGGAATTTGAAGGCATACCCTTGCATGGGAGTAAGTACATAGGCACGGTCGATGTACCAGTCGTAGTAGGTATTGGAGCCATGCAAGGCTTTTTCGAATGGGTCTCTGCGCAGGTTGAAGAGGTAGGGTGCGCGAAGGACGACAAACGGTTCGGGCCAAATTTGCAATTTATCGGCGCGGTTCTCGAGGAACATGGCTTTCCAATCGCCGTAACGCAAGGCGGCGATTTGGCCTCCATCATCCACATAAATAAAACCTTCCCGTGCGGATGTTTTTTGTTTGCCCGAGAGGTAATCAAGCTGATTAACACCGTCGATGTGGTTTTTATACGTTCTTCCGTTGATGGTAGATCCTTTTTTGAGTTGATCTACGATGTTGGAATTTCCAGCAATGGCGGCAAAAGTAGGAAACCAGTCTTCGTGCGATACGATGCCGTTAAGTGTGGTTCCAGCAGCGAATTTTCCAGGCCAGCGAACAAATGCTGGTACGCGGAAAGCGCCTTCCCAGCTGCTGTTTTTTTCTCCGTGGAATGGGGTAGTTCCGGCATCGGGCCAAGTGTTGTAGTGCGGACCATTGTCGGTCGAATACATAACTACCGTATTGTTGGCAATACCGAGTTCGTCGAGCAGATCGAGCAATTGACCAACGTGCATGTCGTGTTCGATCATACCATCGGTGTATTCGTCGTTGCCCTTGTGGCGACGGTCTTCACTGACGTGTGTACGAAAGTGCATGCGGGTGCCATTCCACCATACGAAGAACGGTTTGCCCGATTTCACGGCATCGCGGATGAAGCGCTTGGTTTCTGCCATTGATTCGTCGTCGACCCGTTCCATACGTTTTTTGGTAAGCGGGCCGGTGTCTTCAATGCGTTGGCCACCTTTTCCATCGGCATAGCAGTGGAGTACACCGCGGGGACCGTACATCTCGCCAAATTTTTTGCCGTTGGGGAACACCATATCGGTTGGATAGTCTTCATTTTCTGGTTCTTCTTCCGCATTGAGGTGGTAGAGGTTTCCAAAAAATTCATCAAAACCGTGCATGGTAGGCAGGTGTTCGTCGCGGTCACCCTGGTGGTTTTTACCAAACTGGCCGGTGGTATAGCCCTGGGCTTTCAATACCGTAGCCATGGTGCAATCGGTCTTTTGCCATCCTTCGGCAGCTCCGGGCATGCCTACTTTGGTCATTCCTGTGCGCACAGGCACACTGCCGCTGATAAATGCTGCCCGTAATAGTCGGTAAAAGCAACACCTTCACGTGCAATTCGATCGATGTTCGGGGTGGAATAACCCATCATACCGCGGTTGTTGTGGCTGATGTTCAAGGTACCAATGTCGTCGCCCCAAATCACCAGGATGTTGGGTTTGTTTTGGGCGGTAGCCGAGTTCAGGAAAAGGAACACGGCCGCAATCAAGAGCAAAGCGTTTTTTTGATTCATTGTTTGATTCTGATATGAAGAAAAAAATTTGACTCAGGACAATACGGCACATGCCATGAACAACCAGTCTTTGACGGTACAGCATAAACACTTGACAAAGATTATCCAATCGCCGAAGTCTCGTTCTAAAATCCGAAAATCGACGTGTATTAAGGCTTGCACCACTATTTAGCGTGTTTAAAAAATCCGTTCAAATCTGTTCAATCCGTTCAATCCGTGTTCCATTGAGATGATTCGAAAAATGTGATGTTCTCGACCTTTTTCGAATCATCTCAATGGAACACGGATTTAACGGATTGAACGGATTTGAACGGATTTTTTAAGCACTATCTTTGACCCCATGAACATGCAAGATATCACTACCCTCATCCGCCGCAGGCGGTCTGTTTTCCCCAAATCCTACCTACAGGACGCCCCCATCGACCGCGCTGTAATCGAACAACTGCTCGAAAACGCGCGCTGGGCACCCACCCACCGCCTCACCGAACCCTGGCGTTTTCAGGTTTTTCATTCCGTTGAAAGCCGTGCAGTGCTTGGCGATTACATGTCCGACTACTACACCAAAACAACGCTTCCAGAACTTTTTTCCGAAGAAAAAAAACAAAAAGCCGGCGAAAATCCACGCCGCAGCGGTGCCGTTATCGCCATCGTCATGCGCCGCGACCCGGAAGCACGCATTCCCGAATTTGAAGAAATTGCCTCGGTGGCCATGGCCGTACAAAACATGTGGCTGAGCTGCACGGCCCTCGGCCTTGGTTGCTACTGGAGCACGCCCGGTGCAGCTTTGAACGCAGATGCATTCCTCGGACTTCCCCCCGGCGAAAAATGCCTCGGCTTTTTTTACATCGGCCGTTGTGACATGCCGGAGATCGAAGGAAAAAGAACGGGGATGGAAGAAAAGGTTGCTTGGAAATAAGTCGTCAGTATTTTGATTGACGAGATACGAAATTTGATGTTTGAATTGAATGGCACTCACTCCGCCTTTTTGTCTGAATCAGGCGGAGTGAGTGCCATTCAATTCTAACATCAAATTTCAAATTTCGTATCCCGTCAATCAAATGACCGGCGACTGTCTACTGTCGATTTTACCCTATCTTTACGCCCGCAACCACCTCAAAAATGACCCTCAGCGTACGCGAAACCGAACAAAAAGCCCTTGAAATCAACCTCGACGACCGCATTTACGGCGCTTTTGCCGAAATCGGTGCAGGACAGGAGGTGGCGCGGTATTTTTTTCAGGTAGGTGCAGCAGCAGGCACCATCGCAAAAACGATGAGTGCCTACGACAAAAACGTGTCGGACGACATCTACGGTCCCGAAGCCAAAGGCCGTTACGTGTGCGAATCGAGGCTTTACAAGATGCTCGACCACGAGTACGGTCTGCTCGAAAAACGCCTGCGACACCTGCGTCCCGAACAGAACTTTTTCGCCTTCGCCGATACCGTTACGGCCCTCAACTACTCCAAAACCAACAGCGGTGGCGGCTGGCTTGGACTGCGTTTCCAAACCGCGCCACACAGCGAAGCTTCCGACGTGGTGATCCATGTACGCCTGCTCGACAACGACAACCGACTGCAACAACAGGCCATTGGTATTTTGGGTGTAAACCTGATTTACGGTGGCCTCTATTTCCACGACCAGCCCGAACTGCTTTTGCAATCGCTGCTCGACAACCTGCATGGGCGCGTACAAATCGACATGGCCAGGCTCACCGGTCCTGCCTTCAATGGGCTCGACAACCGCCTCGTGTGCCTGTGGCTCGTGAAAAACAAACTCAGCGATGTGGCCATTTGTAGTCCCGCCGGCAAACCCCTGCACGCGAGTGAATTTTTGTACAAACACAGCATCCTCATCGCGCGCGGCAGCTACCGTCCTCCTACCCTCGTGCAGCAGGACATGATCCGCAACGCCTACGCACAGTTTCGGGCCGAACCCGACGTAGATGTTGCAAGGACCTTTTTCCTCACCGAAATTACCCTGGACAACCTGCGTGCAGACGGCGAAATCAGCGAACGCGATTTCCTCGACCGCGCCGACATACTCAGCGCCCTCAACCAAACCCTCGTGGTTTCCGACTGTTTGCAACACAAAAAACTCATCGCCTATTTCTCTGAATACAAGGTGCCGCGCATCGGATTGGCCATGGGCGCGCGCAAACTCAAAACCATCCTTTCGGAAACCGCCCAAAACAACGCCGACAACCTGCTGGGCGCCTTCGGCGAACTTTTTCCGCGGAACGTGCGTTTTTACGTGTATCCAGCCCGCGAAAAGGACTCTGACGCGTTGCTCACCAGCCAAAACATCCCCGTTCCGGACGACATCCGCTACCTTTACCAACACCTCAAAGACCACCGCAACGTCGTGGATGTGGAAAAATTCGACGCAGATATCCTGCACATTTACCACAATGATGTACTTCGGATGATCCAAAACGATGAAAAAGGTTGGGAAAAAATGGTTCCGGAAATTGTCGCTGATGTGATTAAAAAAGGGAAACTGCTGGTGGCATAAGAGGTCGGGCTGATTGATGTTTCCAAATAATGCGCAATTAAACCATCAATTAGAGGGAAAAAGTCTGGTGCAAGACTTACCAGGTTTTAAAAACCTGGTAAGTCTATCCTCGGACTTCAGGGTAATGTAGCTGGCACTAAATTTAACCCAATACTCGATTAATTGCAGTTAATTTTGAACTTCAATAATACCGACCTGAATCGAAAATATCTTGTCATTACGAGCACAGCGAGGAAACCGATTTAAACGTTAGCAATATTCAATATGACACTCGAAGAAAGAATCAACAAAGACCTGGTAACGGCCATGAAAGGCAAGGACGACGTTTCGCTCCGCAGCATCCGAGCCATCAAAAGCGCCATACAGATTGCCAGAACCGATGGCAGCGGAATTGCCATAGACGAGGCCCGCGAAGTGGCCATGGTGCAAAAACTTGTGAAAACACGCCAGGAATCGTTCGATATTTACTCAAAAAACAACCGTCCGGAACTGGCCGAAAAAGAACGCGAAGAGATCGAAATCATCAAACGCTACCTGCCCGAAATGATGGAAGGAGAAGCTCTTGAGAACGCCTTACGCGCCATCATCGCTGAAGTGGGCGCTACTTCGCCCAAAGACATAGGCAAAGTGATGGGTGCCGCCAGCAAAAAACTCGCCGGCAAAGCCGATGGACGGACCATTTCGGAAACCGTGAAAAAACTGCTCGAACAGCTTTAAACATGGAGGAAACTACCAACAGCAGCGACATGGTGCTGCGCGGCGAAAACCTCGTAAAAGCCTACGGCACACGCACCGTCGTACGCGGCGTATCGTTCAACGTGCGCCAGGGCGAAATCGTAGGACTGCTCGGTCCCAACGGCGCAGGCAAAACCACGTCGTTCTACATGACCGTGGGTTTCATCAGGCCCACCGACGGGCACGTATACCTCAACGACGAGGAAATCACCAGCTTGCCCATGTACCGCCGTGCCCAAAAAGGCATCGGTTACCTGCCCCAGGAGCCCAGCGTGTTTCGCAAGCTCAGCGTGGAAGACAACATCCTCGCCGTGCTGGAAATGACCAAACTCAGCAAGGCCGACCAAAAAATGAAACTCGAAGAACTCATCGATGAGTTCACGCTCCACAAAGTGCGCAAAAGTTTCGGCGACACGCTCTCGGGCGGCGAACGGCGCCGCACCGAAATCGCGCGCGCACTCGCCACCGATCCCAAGTTCATCCTGCTCGACGAACCGTTCGCAGGCATCGACCCCATCGCCGTGGAGGACATCCAGTACATCGTGGCCAGGCTCAAAACCAAAAACATCGGTATCCTCATCACCGACCACAACGTGCAGGAAACACTCAGCATCACCGACAGGGCCTACCTCATGTTTGAAGGCGCCATTCTGAAAGCCGGTACCGCCGAAGAACTTGCAGCCGATGAAATGGTGCGGAAAGTGTATTTGGGGAAAAATTTTGTGTTGAAAAGGAAGGTGATTGAGTTGTAGGTCGCACAGATTTTAGCAGAAAGGTTTCACACAGATGTACACAGATTTTCACGCAGATTTTCGCAGAAAAAGGCAAGTGGTTATTCTGTGTAAATCTGCGTGAGAATCTGTGTACATCTGTGTGAAACAAACAACCCTACTCCACCTTCACCACCTTCCCCTGCTGCGTCTGCACGCCTTTCCAAAACAACTGCCACACGTACACACCATTGGGCAAATCCGGCACCGATACGGTTGTTTCAAAATCGCGAAGGGTTAAACGGGCGATAGTTCGTCCATACAAATCGGACAAGACAAATTGTGGTTCGACGGACAATTGCGCTGGAAGTTGCACGCGTATTTCCTGAGAGAATGGATTGGGAGAAACACTGATGTGCGGCAAAACTGGCAGTTCGTGCACACCCGTGGTACCCACCGTCACCCAACGGCAAAACGTATCTGCGGCAAAAGCATTGGCGGCAATGAGGCAAACGTTGTAGGTACCGGATTGTGCGTACGCATGCACCGGATTGGTATCCTGGCTCATGGCGCCGTCTCCAAAATCCCAATGCCACGACGTAGGCTCGTAGGAAGAAGCATCGGTAAAAGTAACTTGCAACGGCGCCAGGGTATCTTCCAAATCGTAGCGGAACAACGCACTTGGGTGGTTGTTTATACCCAGGGTATCGCACGAGCTGCCATCAATCGGCCCCAAACGGTATCTGGGAAAATAAATGCTTGCACCTTTACTTGTTCCCAACAACTCGATGGCGCGTTGGCGCAAACTGCAGGCCGTGCCGCGCCGGTTGGGGAAATCCACTAGGTGCATGTAATGGCTTCCGCCGCCCCAGATGTACAGTTTGCCGTCGGGACCGTATTGCATAAAACCGAACACGGTCGGATTTTGCCACGAATCAACACCACCATCCCAAACCGCAATAAGCTCCTTAGAGGCATTGACATCGGGCGCGGTTAAATCGTATTGGATCAGTTTAGTGGAGATGCTGTCAACGGTGTAAAGCAGTTTGCTGTCAGGAGAAAACGTTGCACCATTATTCCAGGCAGTATTTCTTTCAAGAAAAATCCCGTTAGATAGTTCGCCTGTACAACGATCAAAGTTATAAGTGACTACCCCGATTTTACATGAATTGATCAAATACCGTGAACCGTCGGGAGAAAATTCCGACCAGCCGCAATACGAATAACCATCGACTGTTGGATTTTCAACAACCTGCTCCCAGGGCCCTACCAATCCCGAAGGCGTCAAAAGCCAACGAAAAAAACGACTTTCCTGGTTGTCGGGTAGCAGTATCCACCAGTCGCGCCCGTTGGCATGCCGATTGGCTGTTGGTTCCTGAAAACAACCTTCGAGAATTAGTTCTTCTTTTGCCGTGACCTTGCCAAGGCCTTGGTTGGCAGACATGTCGATGTAGTGTGCCACCAAACGGGTGGTCTCACAAGGTGCAGCCGGAAGCGGATAACCGGCACTGATGCTGAACCTGATGTAGTAATTAGGTGTAAAGTATGGCAACGTTAATCCGGCACTGTGTGCTAAATTCATATATCCATTTGTGACGCAGAAATAATCGTTTTGCAACAACGAATCCCCATTTTCCATCTGTTCATGATTAGCATTTTGAAGTGTGCAACCGTTGGAATAAAAAAGAGGATTGCCTTCTGAGTCGTTCATAAAGGCCATTGTCCGTAAAAAGGTGTAATCGCTGTTTATTGGGTAAAGGCTTGGTGGAAAACTATTAAAATCGATGTAAAATTTATAAAAATTGCCGTTCATCCAGATGTTGTCGTGTTTCTGGGCGAGGACAAACTGGAAAGACAAAAAACAAATCAGAAGAGTAAGAAGGCGCATAGGGATATGGTATGAAATCTGGTTGTTGCAATCTGTCTTGTCCTGAAATAGCTTTACACAAAACCTAAGTGTAAAGTTATGACAAATCCTAAGCAAGTCAAACGAGGTAACCGGTAACCTATATGAGTTCAAGCGCAAGTTGCGCAGGAATACCTTTCGGGTCGGTTCAGCTACGCTGTTGCAGCTGAAGAGTACGGATTAAAGAACCAAACAGTGGTCAGAGACATCATTAGGTGCTATCAAAAAAAGTACCAACTTGGCTTGCCTTATGATTCTTTGCCGATGAAAAAAGCCAAATCAACTCCCGTAGATTTGAAGTTGGAGGAACGGATTAAGCTGCTTGAAACTGAATTGCGGATGTCCAAATTGAAGGTTGAGGCCTTGGAAACGATGATCGATATTGCCGAGGATCAAATCAAAATCGACATCCGAAAAAAGTCTGGTACCCAACGGTAGAAAAAATGAAGGCCTTTTATCAGAATCTTGGACTTGAGGTTCTTTGTGGGCTGTTGGGTAAAACTCGTCAAGCGTTTTATGAGCATCACCGACCGCGCTTACCTCATGTTTGAAGGCGCCATCCTGAAAGCCGGTACCGCCGAAGAACTTGCGGCCGATGAAATGGTGCGTAAGGTGTATTTGGGGAAAAATTTTGTGTTGAAAAGGAAGGTGATTGAGTTGTAGCACTTAAAAACATCCTTTTACATTTCCTTTACATCGTTTTACAGCTCAAAACCCGCATGCTCCCAGCATGCCTGCACCTTTGTTGTATTGTTTCACCCAACAAACAACATCATGCAAATCCACATCATCGCTTCCTTGCTTTTACTTCAAACTTTTGCCGCCTGCCGACAAGAAAACGAAAAGCCCCCAACTTCGGCAGCCGACGCTGGTTTTCAATCCGTCGCAGTCAACCAAAAGTTTTTGGAAAATACCTTGCCGGAAGAAACGGCATCGAAAATCGTTTTCAAATCTACCGATGGCGGGAACTCGTGGCAGGATGTCAGCGCGGGACTGCCTGTAAATTACGAGGGCTGGAATATTTTTTCCGGCGGCGGAGAGGTCTTTCTCGGCGATGAACACGGATTGTACCGCAGCGGCACCGGCTCCAATGCCCCGAATTGGTCAAAAGATTTTTTCCTGGATGGAAGGATACAAAACATTACCCCCGGTCGCGCCGGATTGTATGCCTGCAGCTACGGTTTTGGGCTTTTTCAAAACATGCCGGGAACCGACATGTGGAGAGACCTGAGCAAAAATTTGACAGACAGGCAATTGCGGACCGTTGTAGAATCCGCCGACGGATCCATCATCATCGGCACCGAGAAAGGTATTTTCAAATCTTCCGACGGTGGACAAAATTGGAAACACGTCTTCGAAGATGGCCTGATCCTCGACATCGTTGCATCCAATGGCGTACTGATTGCCGGTGGTTCACGAGGCGTAATGCGCTCGATCGATGGCGGTGAGCATTGGGCTTGTGTGCTGAACAAAAACATTCTGATCAAAAAAACTGGCCTGCTTAACGACCGTTTCGCCGTCATCCTTGGCACCGAGGACGCCGATAAAGTTCATCGTGAAGGCATCACGAGCAGGCTGCTTGTTTCCGACGACGCAGGTTTAACCTGGCACCGCATGGAGCAGCCCTTGTTGCCAGTACCAGACGTATTTGACATGGATGAACGTCTTTTGGAGGTTAAAGACATCTACGACATCGTTCAGGTGGACAACGCCCTTTTTTGCAGCTTCGACACAGGTATTTACCGCTCCTACGACGATGGCAAAACATGGCAGCCCGTACTGGTTTCCCTCAAAAACAAGGTCTTCAGCATCGCCGTTTCAGGCAATGTGATTTATGCCATACCCCGAGGCGGGGGATGTTGATAAAAATGCGTTAATTTTGAGTATGTTTTTCGTCTTTCTATTAAAAAACCTGCGGCTCATACCCCTGCTTGCCCTGCCTTTTTTGGCCTGGCTGTTGCCGTCCGAACAGGCGGAAACTCAAGGGGATTTGTCGCCCGAAAAAGTCAACCTCGCTCTCCGCCGCACCGCCGACGGGTTGCTGCGCCTGAAGGGCGACAGCACGAGCCGCATTCCGGCTGTTGAACATTACGGCGAAGGCATCTGGAGGATACGCCTTGAACAGCCTTTCGGATACGACGAACTTCCCGCCTTGCTTCAGGAGTCGCTCGATTTGTACGGCGTACGGCGACCTTACCAAGTGGCGGTACGCCGTTGCGACGACGAGACCATTGATCTGGGCTACCACCAGGAGGATGTAGAAGGTCAAAACCCTGTGGCCTGCAAAGGCCGTGACATGCCCGAAGGCTGCCATTTCATTGAAATCACCTTTGAGAAAACCGCCGAAAAAACGACGTTTTGGGCGGGTAAAAGCTGGATATTGTTGGTGCTTCTGGGTGGATTGGCCGGGTTCTATTATTTCCGCCGACCCAAACCGAAACCCAGCACGCCTGCATCCGCATTGGAACCCGACTGGGTGGCATTTGGCAATTCACGTCTTGATGTGGCGGGCCAGATACTCCTGTGCGGCGGTGTGCGCCAAACGTTGACTTTCCGGGAAGCTAAATTGCTCCACCTGTTTGCCAACAACCCCGACAGGTTGCTCGAACGGGAAGAAGTCCTGCGCCAGGTTTGGGCCGATGAGGGCGTGTTGGTAGGTCGCAGCGTGGATGTTTTTGTGTCGAGGTTGCGCAAAAAACTGGCTGGCGACCCGTCCGTCGGCATCTTGGCCGTGCATGGCGTTGGGTATCGGTTGGAGACGGGGAAAGGGGGTTGAAAAAAGACTAACAATTTGACAATCAAAATGATGGTATAATTTTTTTTGATCGTTTCGGAAAAACATATTTATTATTTTTATAAATTTTATAAATTAATATTAGATTTCTATCGAAATGTTTAAAACAAAAAGTATATGAATTTTAAAACAAAGCTACTATCTTTGTTCGAAAGGTGATTCAATATGAGTAATATTTGTAATGGGCTTAATCAGCGGTTGTTTGCCGAGTTTTTCGCAGGAATCGGGCTAATGCGTTTAGGCCTAGAAAAGGCAGGTTGGAAAATAGCTTTTGCAAACGATATTGATCCAACAAAAGAACGGATTTACCAAAACCATTTCAAAGATTCAATTAATCATTTCCACCTTGGAGACATTCACCATTTGAAGAGTAACCAAGTACCTAGTGTTGGTTTGGCTACGGCTTCCTTCCCCTGTACGGACTTATCGTTAGCCGGACGCAGGGAGGGATTGTCTGGAAGTCAATCTTCTGCTTTTTGGGGATTTGTGAACGTTTTGAAGGAAATGGGAGAACGACGCCCACCGATTGTCTTACTTGAAAATGTAGAAGGGTTTTTGACATCCCACAACGGGCAAGATTTCGAAGAAGCTTTACTTGCACTTAACGGTTTGGGCTATTCAGTTGACACTTTCATTGTTGACGCCGTTAGGTTTGTCCCTCAAAGCCGTGTACGTCTTTTTGTTGTCGGGCATCAATCAGCCGGGGAGCCTGAAAAGGTGAGCGAAAAGCAGTTATCCTTTTACCAAAGTGATTTGAGGCCCAAAAAACTTGCAGACTTCATTCTTAAGCATCCTGAAATAAATTGGTGCATTCGGGAATTACCTAACCTTCCCAAAACCAATGCTCGGTTAATTGACGTTATCGAAGAAATCCCGGAAACCTCAAAAGATTGGTGGAATGAACAACGGGTAGAGTACCTACTAAACCAAACGTTTGACAGACACCGGGTTTTGATCGAAACAGCAAAGAAGGGGAGTGAATATACCTATTTTACCGCCTTTAGACGAGAAAGGGAAGGCCGTTCAATGGCTGAAATTCGGTCGGATGGAATTGCCGGATGCTTAAGAACGCCAAAAGGAGGGAGCGCAAGGCAAATTTTACTTCGTGTTGGTAAAAGGGAAATTAGTATTCGTCTTTTGTCTCCTCGTGAATGTGCAAGGTTGATGGGGGCAGACGAATACATTATTTCTGGGAACATCAATCAGGCGTTATTTGGTTTCGGTGATGCAGTTTGTGTTCCAGTAGTAACTTGGATTGGTGAAAACTACCTGAATCCTTTACTTTCAGAAATCAACAACGTAACAGCAAAGCAAGAATGTAAACATGAATACCAACCAGCCGTTATTGGTATTTGAAAAATGGTATTGGTCTCTTAAAATTGTTAAAGCAAACAATGGCCCAGCAAATGGCACAATTGCCGCTACGCTCGTATTGTTAGAGCGGTTGAAAGAAAAATACGATTTGGATTTTGAAACCCATGTAGCGTCTGGTGGCGCACAAATCAAAGGAGCAAGCGGCACAGCTGTTGCGGTAATCCTTAGCACCTTTGGGGAAACGCGCTCATTTGCCAAAGAAGGCGGAAGGACAAATCGAGGAGGACAGGGAGATATTAGACCATTATTTAAGTCTTTAGCATCCCTTAATCTTGATCTGCTTGAAGCAGAAGATCGAAATAAGGTTTTGATCTCATTTCAAGCATTTTTGGTTGACCGTGTGCGGGATTTTCATAACCGCCAAAAGATCAAATTGGTTTTTAATTCAAAACTTTCAACCTGGCAGGTCATTCACGACCTTCTTGAATTTTCCCAAAATGAAGGGAAAGCCGGGTATGTTGCCCAACATTTGATAGGGGCAAAACTGCAACTTAGATTTCCTGATGTGACTATTTCCAATGAATCAGCAAGCACAGCAGACAAACCGACTAACCGTGCGGGGGATTTTACCATAGGCAACACTGTCTTTCACGTGACCGTTTCTCCTATGGAGGGCGTTTACAAAAAATGTCAAGAAAATCTTAACGAAGGCCTAAAGGTGTATTTGATTGTTCCTGATGGAAAACTTATCGGCGCTCGGCAAAATGCTGAACAATACTGCAACGGGCAAATTGCTGTTGAATCAATCGAATCGTTTGTTTCCCAAAATATTGAAGAAATCAGCGTGTTTGCCTCTGATAAGTTGAAGTACAATATTGTTCGCCTTGTTAAACTTTACAATAACCGGGTTGACACCGTCGAGGTGGACAAATCCCTAATGATTGAACTTCCCTCCAACTTGGAAAAATACAATGGCTGATGTTTTCTCATCGGAAAATCACATCAACCGACTTGTCTAAATCCACCAAAAAATAAAAAGCCCTCGTAAGTGCTTGACTTACAAGGGCAATTTTGTTTTTTGTGATCTCGCCGGGATTCGAACCCGGGACCCTTTGATTAAAAGTCAAATGCTCTACCGGCTGAGCTACGAGATCAACGCTCTTTAAAAAGCGGGGCAAAGATAAAGCGTTTTATTTCGTTAGTGCAATAGGGTTGTATTTTTTTTCCAAATAAAAATTTGAAAACAACAAACAGGCAAGGCGCAACTTACCATTTGTTTGGGTGCAAACTTTCTGAACCTGTTTTTAAAGCAGATTAAACCAATCCGACGGTGAAATTGTTCCGTACAAAGAAGTAAATTTTTTCCCACAACCCTGAAGGACTACCTTTGCAAAACCTTACCGCATCATTTCATCTTACCTGAACCGTACGCCATGGAAACCATACGCCAAAAACAAATCGGCGAACAAATACGCCGCTTTTTCGGCATGCTGCTCTCCGAAGAAGGAAGCCTCATTTACGGACGCGACAAACTGGTGACGGTAACCGGTGTAAAAATGACGCCCGACCTGCTTACCGCAAAGATCTACATCAGCGTGTACGGCTCCGAAAACAAACAAGAAGTTATCCTTCAACTTGAGGACAGTTACCCGCGCCTGCGCCAGGCCCTCGGCAACAAAGTGGGCAAAGCCATGCGCCGTGTGCCTGAACTCGAGTTTTTCCTCGACGACACGGTGGACGAAATGTACCGCGTGGATACTCTGCTCAACAGGGTGAACGAGGAGGATAAAAAGAAGTCGTGAAGGTCGGTTGCTGTGTTGACCGAAGGTAAAACATCAGGGCGCCTCACGTTTTCGCATCTGCACAATACAACCCGGGTGGATTTCTCCTAAGGTCGAAATTGAGGTTGTGTACGACCTTGAGGTGTCTCCCGTCGGTCGACATGACAGCGCTTGTTTTGTGTGCTCTTTGTATCAATGGTAGATTTGACAGCAGGTATGCTGGGTAATTTTATTTCCGCTGATTTTCCAATTTTGAAGAAATAAAAG
>JBBSDH010000093.1:0-15076 GCA_038249605.1 Chitinophagales bacterium
AACAATTTCAGCGATCTAAAACACCCCAGCCATACGTTTTCCGCCCCCGGCGGCTACGATGTGTGCCTTACGGTGAGCAATGTGTACGGCTCGGATACGAAGTGTAAAAAAGTGTGGGTAAATACGGTTTCGTGGCAGGAGCAAGAGGCCGGGGAAATGTTGAAGGTATTTCCCAACCCTACAACCGGAGAACTACGCTGGGAAGGCGCAGATAACGTCGCCATGGTGCGGGTGTACAACATGCTGGGACAACTGCAATTGGAAAAAAGTGTTGATGTTCAACAAGTGGATTTGAGCCTTTTGCCGGAGGGTTTGTACCATGTACAGTTTTTTGAAGAAAATGGGACTATGGTTGCGGTGAGGAAGGTTACGAGGGTTCCTTAACAGGATGACAAGGGTCCTTACTTGTCATCCTGTAAGGAACCCGCCTCGTCAGCCGGTGACTTTTTCGGTCACCGGCTGACTGACCGGGAGCGAAGCTCAGAATGAGGGGTTAAAATTAGCACAGGCGCTCATTTCACACCCGGTAAGTCACCCGCTGAAGAAAAATTCACCGGGTGACGTCGCGGGTAGGGATGCCTCAAGTTCTCATTCCATGCTTGGTCAGGCGCTCATTTCACACCCGGCAAGTCACCCGCTGACCGAAAAAATCAGCGGGTGACGACGTGGTGAAGGATGCCCAAGCTCACATTTCACGCCTGGCTACGTTTAAGAAACCTCGGAGGTTTCTCAAACGTGCGTGGGGTTTGTCATCCCAGCGAAGCGTGGGAACCCACCACCGTCTCCACCTTGATCCCACGCGACCCCTTTACCAAAATCAGCGTATCTTCAAACGCCTGTTTTTCAAACCATTCCTTTGCTTTCGCCGCATCCGGAAAATACAGCGCCTTGTATTTGGCGTACGGCGTTTTCCCAAATTCCGGCCCTACCAGCACCAGCACGTCGGGTTTCAACCGCGCGGCGTAGCGCAGCAAGGCTAAGTGTTCGGCTTCGCTTTCGGCGCCGAGTTCGAGCATGTCGCCGAGGATGGCGATTTTGTGTTTGGCTTTGATTTTTTTCAACACATCCAGGGCAGGGCGCATGCTGCTCGGGTTGGCGTTGTAGGCGTCGAGCAGGATGGTATTGGTGCCACGTTGGAGCCATTGCGAGCGGTTGTTGGCGGGTGTGTAAGACTCTATGGCTGCTTTAATTTTTGCCGAAGGCACCTTAAAATACACGCCGAGCGCGATGGCTGTGGCGATGTTGTGGAAATTGTGAAAGCCGTAAAGACGCGTTTGTACCTCAACGCGCCGCTGATCGCCGTCGGACAGGAAAGCAACTTCCAGGAAAGGGTTTTCGTTCACACACTGGATGTCGATGTGGCTGTCGTTGGGTCGCAGTACGTTGGTCGGACCGTAACTGATTTTTTTCTTGTTGCTGCGGGTCATACTGCGCAGGTATTTCTCTGCGTCGTTTACGAACACGCAACCGTTGTGGCCGGCCAAGTAGCGGTAGAGTTCGCCTTCGGCCTGTTTCACACCTTCTATGTTGTCGAACCCTTCGAGGTGTTCCTTACCGATGTTGGTGAGCAGCCCGTGTGTGGGTTGAGCGATTTGGCAGAGCTGCTCGATGTCGCCGGGTTGGTTGGTTCCCATTTCGATCACGGCCACCTCGGTGTTGGCGGGCATGGAGAGCAGGGTGAGGGGCACACCGATGTGGTTGTTGAAGTTGCCGCGGGTGAAATGGCAGGGGTAGTGGCTGGTGAGCACGGCCGACACCAGTTCTTTCGTGGTGGTTTTGCCGTTGGATCCTCCGATGGCGATGATGGGGATGAAAAATTGTTTGCGGTGGCGGGTGGCCAATTGTTGCAGTGCCAGGAGCGTGTCGGGCACAAGGATGCAGCGGGGGTCGGAGGCTGCCGTGGCGGGGTCGTCAACTATTGCAAAGGCTGCGCCTCCTGCCAGCGCCTGGGCGGCAAATTTGTTGCCGTCGAAGTTGCCGCCTTTGAGTGAAAAAAAAAGGCAACCTGGCGTCAGTTGACGGGTATCTGTACACACCACGGGGTGTTTCCGGTAAAGGTCGTATAAGTTGTCTAAGCTGGACATGGCATGAGTATCTTCGAACAAAAAAAGAGTCATCCCAAACATTTCGGGATGACTCTTTTCTGGTTGCGCATCAAAGCGCTTTATTTAATTGTAACGGCGCTTTTGTTTCTTTTGTTTAACCTTAAAATTGTTGCCGGTATTATCGTTGTTACCGGTAGGGCTACCCGTACGGGTCATGGCGCAACGGAAACCTACGGATTTGCTGCCTTTTTCTTCTTCCAGGAAGCGGCGTGAGCCAGGCGAGAGCCAGAAAGCACGATCGGCCCAGCTACCACCTTTGATCACCCGGGCGTGGTCGCTGACGAGGGTAAAGGCGTGGTCGCGGGAAGCATCGGGACCGGCTTCGCGCATGGCGGACATACTTTCCGGATAGAAGGCGTTTGATTCCTTGTCGCCATCCAGGTAGTTGAACACCACGGGGCGTTTGTAGTTGTCGCGCAGGGCGGTGGTGGTTGTATCCATCAGCTCGTAGATGAGTTGACCGAGGCTGTCTTTGGTGACCGGGTCACCGGTTTCAGGGTCGCGCTGTTTGGTTTGGAATTTGTTACCGCGGTAAGGGTTGAGCTCCATGTTGTCTGCATCCACAAGGTCGGAAGACGTAAGGTGGCGGAAAACGTCGGCTGTCCATTCGTTCACGTTGCCAGCCATGTTGTACAGACCGAAGTCGTTTGGCCAGTTGGAGCGTACGGGCGAAGGCGTGAAGGCTTTGTCGTTGAGAGCTCCGGCCATACCGCCATAGTCACCACCGCTGCGCTTGAAGTTCGCGAGCATTTTGCCTTGGTACTTGTTGCGTTTTTGGTAGCGTACAGTGTTGCCGTCCCATGGGTAAATGCGGCGGTCGGTGATGAGTTCGTCTTTACTGGTGGCCTGGTTGCCCATCAGCGAAAGGGCTGCGTATTCCCACTCGGCTTCTGTTGGGAGGCGGTAAGCGGGAAGCACGATGCCGTCTTCAAGGCGAACAGCACGTTCGCCGCCGGTACGGGTATCTTTCAGGTTTTTGCGAACGGCGGGTTCGTACTGACCAACGAGGTAGGCTTCGGTATTGAAGTTGTTTTCGTTTTTCTGGTCGGGCGTCGGGTCAATGATGCCTTTTTCGATAAGGATCATTTCGTTCACGCGGTCGGTACGCCACATGCAATAGGCATTGGCCTGGTTCCAGTTGACACCTACAACGGGATACTCGTCGTAAGCCGGGTGGCGGAAATAAGTTTCCACCAACGGTTCGTTGTAGGAAAGTTCTTCACGCCATACCAGCGTATCGGGCAGAGCGCGTCTCCACACTTCAGGATAGGTTTCCTTGAAGGTATTTTGCACCCAGTATAGGTATTCGCGGTAGTTGATGTTCGACACTTCCGTTTCGTCCATGTAGAACGACGATACTGTAACGCGACGTGGAATGTTGTTCCATTCGAAAGTCACATCCTGTTCGGTGAGGCCCATTGTAAAGGTACCGCCTTCGATAAGGACCAGGTTGGGGCCAGTTACCTGGCCTTCGTAATCTACTTTTTCAAAGCCGCCCCATTTCTGGTCGTTGTAATTCCAGTTTGTGGCGTCAGAGCGTTCCGTTTTACGGCCGCAACTTGCCAGCAGGAAGACCAGCAGGACAAAGCTTAACCCGTGAATGAGCAATTTTTTCATTGTATTAAAAGTAGTTTTAAAAAATGAGCAGCAAATGTAGGCAAATAAAACATTTCACTATCGCTTGAGCGCCAAATTTAACGAATGCCTTTTTTCCTTACTGGAACATACGCAGGCAATCATTGAGTTGGGAGCTTCGTTTTTTTCGTTTCGCGTTTTCATTTTGATCAAACAACACGCCGAATGTAAGTTCGTAAGCTCCTCCGGCGGTTCCGGCCAATCCCGACACCGTAATGTCGTAACTCAGGCCAATTTTAAACATACCCTGCTTCCAGCCTGCCGAAACAATAACCGCATCGGCATTTTGAAAACTGTGCCTGTACCACAATCCGCCGAAAACCGGACCTCCGCTGGCATATGCGCCGAGGTTGAGTTGTTTGTACGGGCCTTGGGAAGCAAAAAGGACGTTAGGAGAAACAAACGCAGCCTCCCGGCGCTTATTGCCCTTTTTAACAATTATCTCGGTGCCTGCGTGGAGGGTCATGCGAAGGGGCAAACCGCTGGTTACGTTGTTGTTGATGAGCAAAAAACTTTCATCTGGTGTGTTGAGGTGTTTCAGACCGCCGCCCACCCAAAATTTTTCGGAAACGAGCAACATGCCCGCACCCAAATCGAGCCTGGTTCTTGTTGTTTGGTCGGGCTGAATTTCGCCCGTATTGTTCACGATGCCTCCCGTAGGGTCGAGCTGGTCGGGAAAAACCAGGCGTTGCCAGTCGAGCGATGTCTGGTGTGCGCCGACTTCCACGCCTATTTTCACGGCCACAACGTCGTTGATGTTGAGGCTGTAGCTGTACAGCGCTGAAAGACGCGTGCTTCGCCAAATACCATCGCCCGCGTTGTCGCCTTCAATGTTGAAGCCGATGCCGCTGTTGAGCTGTTCGATGCCTTGTTCGTAATAGACGGCATACGTTCGGTAAGCGTTGCTGAAACCTGGCCACTGGTGCCTGTATGCCGCTCCAACCCTCGGCGCGGAGGCCGAACCCGCAAAGGCGGGGTTGATTTGCAGCGGCATGGCATAGAACTGTGAAAACAGCGGATCCTGAGCCGCCGCGAACAGGGGCGTCAGCCATAGGATCAGCAAACACAGAATTCTTTGCATGGGCTTTGTGGATATTGTGCTGTAAATAACGTTTGAAAAAAGCAATGGCGTGTGCTATTTGTTGCAAATGCCAAAATATGACAAGCATGCGTGTTTTAACGCCCGTTTAAATTCCAGTTACCGGGCATCAAGCGGCAAATTTTAAACAGGCTTTTACACTATTTTTTCAGCGATGGATTTGGTCGTACTTGTATCGCCCATGGTGTAAAAATGGATGCAGGGCACACCGGCTTTTTTGAGCTCAAGCGACTGAGCAGTGCACCATTCGATGCCGATCTGGCGCACGGCTTCGTCGTCTTTGGCGAGCATGACTTCGGTCACAAGGTCGTCGGGCATGTTCACAAAAAACTTTCTCGGAATGGAGACAAGCTGGTATTTGCGCGTGAGCGGCTTAAGTCCGGGCACGATGGGTACGTTGATGCCTGCGGAGCGACAACGGTCTACGTAGTCGAAAAACACCTTATTATCAAAAAACATCTGGGTAACGATGTATTCGCCGCCGGCATCCACTTTTTGTTTGGTGAATTGCAGGTCGGTAGCTCCATTGGGCGCTTCGAAATGTTTTTCGGGGTAACCGGCCACGCCGATGCAAAAATCGGTGGGTTGGCCGTTCACAATTTCCTCGTCGATGTATTTGCCTTGGTTCATGCCCGTGATCTGTTTTATAAGATCAAGGGCAAATTTGTGGCCGTCGGCTTCGGGTATGAATTTGTCTTCAAACTGCCGGGCGTCGCCGCGCAAGGCCAACACGTTGTTGATGCCGAGAAAATTCAGGTCAATGAGGGCATTTTCGGTTTCTTCCACCGAAAAACCGCCACATATAAGGTGTGGCACGGCATCCACTTTGTACCGGTGCATGATGGCCGCACAAATGCCCACGGTACCCGGCCGTTTGCGGATGGCCGTTTTTTCATAATAACCCGATGGACGTTTGTTGTAAATGTATTCCTCGCGGTGGTAGGTCACGTCGATAAATGGCGGCTTGAACTCCATCAAGGCGTCGAGCGTATTGAATATGGCCTGCATACTCCCACCTTTAAGCGGGGGCAAAACTTCGAATGACACCAGGGTATTATCCTGGACATTGGTGAAGTGTTCGGTAACCTTCATGGTGTTGTTTTACAAATTTCTGGCCCTTTCGGCCCGTTCCCTGAATTCCTGCGCTTTGATTTTGTCGCCCGCAGCCTGGTACACTTCCGACATATCGGTCAGAATACGGATGTCTTCGGTTTGCAGATCCACCCCAAATTGCAGGAAGTGCAAGGCGGCGTCGTAGTCCCTTTTTTTCTCGAAAAAGAACTCGTATCCCACCCGATGGAAGAACGCAGCAGACTTGTCATTGTTCGCACCTCCGCGCAAATATTTGATGTAGGAATCGAGGTATTCGCGAAAGTTTTTGTTGTACGGGATTTTTTCGAGGATGTATTCAAACTCGTGGAACAACTTATCGAGCTGCTTTTTCTGTTCAAAACGCGCAGCTACGATCGGCGCTTTCATGATGAGCGCAGAAGCGTAGTTCGGATTGATTTCGAGCGAACGGTTGATGTGGTATTCCATGGTGTCGAGCCAGCGGTCCTTTTCCTTGGGGTCTTTGGCCGTCAAATAAAGATCCTGGTAAATGGCGGTCACGTAAAAGCAGTGTGAACGCGCACTGCCCTCCGACACCCGCACCGAGGAGGTATTGAGTGCGAGGGCGTCTTTCCAGTCGGGCACACGCGAGTAGGTACGCAAGCCGTAAACCGCCAGCAACATCACGGAGAGTCCTATCCCGAGCAGGTAGGGCTTGTCGGCAGGTTCGTTGAGCCACTGCGGCAGCTGCCTGGCAAAAAACCATCCGGCAAGCAGGCAAAATGCCACGGAGGGCATGTACACAAAACGTTCGTTCATAAACGTACCCACCGACACAAGCAGGTTGGATACGATGCTGAGGGTAATAAGGTAAAAAAGAATGGTATAGGCCGGAAGTTTGCGTTTGCGAACGTTCAGCACCGCCCATACCGCCATCGCGACGTAAAGCGCGAGCGACAGCAAAGCGCGCCAGTCGGTCCAGCCTACTTTGGGCACGTGGTAAGGGTAATAGTCGTGGGTGAGCGGGTGGGGCACAAACAAAAGCTTGAGGTACCAACCCAGGGTCATGAAAATGGTGGCGAGTTTTTCGCCCATGTTCATGCCCATGAACGGGTTGTTCATCAGGTCGTTTTCAGGCGCTTTGCCGTGGTCTAGCATGAACCCGAGCGCATGGTAACGCACCATCAGGAACAGCAGGAAGAAGGCAAAAAGTGGCGCCACAGCAGTAAGGATGCGCTGTTTCGGAGCCTTGGTAAAAAACCACAAGGTGAGCGGGATGACCGCCAGAAAAGTCATGGCGTTTTCTTTGGCGAACAACCCCAAAAACATCAAAATGCCCGAACCCATGAGCCACCGCATTTGTCCGGCGTCGATGTAACGCAAACTGGCATACAGGGCCGCCAAAGAAAACAAAAGGGCCAAAATTTCGTCGCGGCCTTTGATGTTGGCAACACATTCGGAGTGCAGCGGATGCATGGCGAACACCATGGTGGCGATGAAAGGCACGCTGAAATACCATTTGCCGCCTTCACGAATGGGAAAAAGCGACAACAGGATGCGGTAAAGCAACAGGGCCGTTAAGGCGTACAACAAAATATTGATGGTGTGGCTTTGGTTGGGCTTGTCTTTGCCAAACATCGAAACTTCCATGGCGAACGTGGCCAACGAAAGCGGACGGTAACGGCCGCCGGGCAGCAAGTACAGGTTTTCCTTTTTTTGGAAATAGCCCATAAAGCTGTCGTAGGCAAAAATTTCGCGCAGCCCAGCCGTGCCTTTTTGCACGTACACGTTTTTGGTGATCACCATTTCATCGTCGAGCACGTAACCGTAGTTCATGGATGCACCGTAAAGCGCAAAACACAAAGCAATGAACAGGGCTGCCGGCGCCCAATGGTTTTTCCAAAATGCTTCCTGGAAAAGTCCAAGTACGGGTTTTACCGTCTTGGCTGCACCGGTAGTGGGCTTAGCCGGAACAGATTTTTTGACACTGCTGGTTGTAGGATTTTTTTTAGCCGACATGCGAACGCTGTTTTTTCAACGGGCAAATATCGCAATTAGCAGGCAGCAGGTAGCAGGCAGCAGGCAGTTTTGATGGCTGGGAGGTGAAATTTGGTTTTTTATTTTAAAATAATATTGTGTAAATAAACGATTATCAATGTTTTAAAATAAAAATTGAAAATTCGAAACTACCTTTAAAATCTGTTTTCACCTTCCTTTTTTAAAAATTAACTGCTGTATGCTGCCCGCTGACCACACTCATTGCTGGGTCTGACCCACGTCATGGGCTTCCCTAAGGGTATGGCTGCACTTTTGTTGTGTCATAAGCGCGTGTTGCGGGCGAATTTTTTTCCGCATTTTTACAAAACTTCCTTTGTCATGAAAAAGATTTTAGTTCCCACCGATTTCTCCGACAATTCCCGACATGCTTTAAATGTCGCGGCAGCCATAGCTGCCAAAGCAGGAGCTCGCATTGAAATTCTGCACACCAACACCGCCATTGCTTACGCGCCTCCGTTGCCAGAGTATTATACGCCGGCAAATTTCGATACCGCTGAGTACCACGAAACGGCTGCCAACGAGCTTTTCAACATGAAATCGGCGCTGTTGGATGAAAAAAACAGCAAGGATCTTGAAATAGAAACCCGGGTTGAAGAAGGTTTTTTGCACACGTCCATAAGGCGTGTAGCCGATGAGGACACCGTAGACCTCGTCGTTATGGGCACCAAAGGCGCCACCGGTGCTGTTGAATTTTTCGTCGGCTCCAACACCGAAAAAGTGATTCGTACCGCCCACTGTCCTGTGCTCGCAGTTCCTGAAACATCCGGCGAATTCAATCCCAAAGTGTTGGTGCTTGCCAGCACTTTGCGCCACGACCAACTTCCTGCTTTCCATAAAGTAGCTGAATGGCAAAAGGTTTTCCCGCTTGAAGTGCGCGTTTTGTACCTCAACAACCCGGCAGCTTTCGATTCCAGCCACGACATAGAGAAAGTCGCTCATGATTTCTGCAGCCAGGCTGGCATAAAAAATGCCACCGTTTTCATCAGCGGCAACACCTTCAACGAAGCATCCAGCATCCTTCAGTTTGCCGACGAACAAAGTGCCGACCTCATCGCCATGGCAACCCACCAGCGCCAGGGCCTGTCGCACTTGCTTTTCGGAAGCCTCACAGAAGATACCGCAAACCACTCAGACATACCTGTGCTCAGCATACCAATTTAGACGGGTTGGTCGGTTGGTAATTAAAATTTGGCTACTTAATTCAGAAGTTTAACAAAAAACTTAAAAACGAAGTACAACAGACTAACCGACCAACTTACCAAAAAATAACTTGACAGGGTAGTTTTCCTTGCGGCGGCAGCAACCTGAAAAGGCCTGCCGCCGCTTTTTGAATGCAGAATGCGGAGTTCGGAATGCGGAATGCAGAATGCGGAATGCAGAATGCAGAATATGGCTTCCGTTCATGGCAAGTAATATGCCATTCACCTCACCCAGTTAACGGTTCAGGCCATTTCTTTCAGGCACTCAACCTAAAGCATTATCTTTGCTGTTGATCACGTTTTATTCCGCATTCCGCATTCCGCATTCGGCATTCCGAACTCCGCATTCCGCATTCCGAACTCCGCATTCCGAACTCCGAACTCCGCATTCGAATCATGACTTTTTCCTCCAAACTTATTGAAAAAGCTGTTGAGGCTTTTGCTGGACTTCCGGGCATCGGGCGCAAAAGTGCTTTGCGGTTGGTGCTGCATTTGCTGAAGCAGGACAAGCAGGTGACGGTGCAGTTTGCCCAGGCACTGGTGGACATGCGCGAAGGCATCCGCGACTGCCGGGTGTGCCACAACCTGTCGGACGACGAGCTTTGCAGGTTTTGTGCCGACCAGCGCCGCGACAAATCCATTGTGTGTGTGGTGGAAAACGTGCGCGATTTGATGGCCATCGAGGATACAGGACAATTCCACGGACTTTACCATGTGTTGGGCGGCATCATTTCGCCCATGGACGGCATCGGACCGGCCGAGCTCAACATCGATGCTTTGATGCAACGTTTGGAAGCCGGGGAAATCAAAGAGGTAATCATGGCCATCAGTCCGACCATCGAAGGAGAAACGACGATTTATTACTTGTCGAAAAAAATTCAGCCGCTGGGCGTTCAGGTGAGCGCCATTGCCCGTGGTGTGTCTTTCGGGGGAGACCTGGAATACGCCGACGAACTTACCCTGGGCAGGTCCATTGCAGCCAGGATACCTTACCGGAGCTGAAAATGGAAAGCTGAAAGTGGGAAGCTGAAAGCTGAAAGTAGAAAGCTGAAAGCAGAAAGTGTGACAAGCCTAAAACAGTTTCAAAGCTTTCTACGCTTTAGATCCTTTCTGCTTTCCACTTTCAGCTTTCAGCTTTTTCGTACTTTTTCGTACCTTTACCTGTTGAAACCATTACCGTTTTTATGAAGCAATCCACCATCGAAACCGAAGTATCCGTACAGGGTGTGGGGTTACATACCGGCAAACCCGTTACGCTGACGTTTAAGCCCGCTCCTTCAGGTCATGGTTACCGCTTTGTACGCATTGATCTTCCCGCCCAACCGGTCATTCCTGCCGACGTGCGTTTGGTTGTGTCGACCAACCGTGGAACCACACTTAGAAACGGGGATGCTCAGGTTTCTACCATTGAACACGTGCTTTCCGCCCTTACAGGTTTGTCCATCGACAATGTGGTGATGGACATCAACGGTCCTGAAATGCCCATTATGGACGGCACGGCCATGCCTTTTGTGGAAGCACTTTTGAAAGCTGGTCGTGTAGAATTGGATTCCGACCGCGATTATTTCGACGTCACCGAGCCCATTTCTTACAAGGACGAAGCCACCGGTACCGAGCTGCTTGCCTTGCCTGCCGACGCATTTGAGGCAACGGTTATGATCGATTTTAATTCCAAAGTCCTTGGTCCACAATTCGCTTCGCTGAACAGCCTCGAAGATTACGTAAAGGAAATTGCCCCTTGCCGCACTTTTGTTTTTGTGCACGAGCTGGAAAAATTGCTTGAAATGGGACTCATCAAAGGCGGCGACATGGACAACGCCATCGTGATCGCCGACCGGAAAATGGAAAAGCGTGAACTTGATGCATTGTCGAAAAAAATGGGCAAACCCGGCATTAAAGTGGATTCGGAAGGTGTACTTAACACCGTTAAATTGCATTTCCAGAACGAACCGGCGCGCCACAAACTGCTTGATGTGATTGGCGACCTGGCCCTCATCGGCCGGCCCATACGCGGCAAAATCGTGGCTACCAAACCCGGCCACACTGCCAACGTCGAGTTTGCCAAAATTTTGAAAAAACACCTCAACGACCAGAAGCGCCTTAGCGGCGTTCCGAAATACGACCCAGACAAAGTACCGGTGTACGATGTGAATCAGGTTATGAAACTCCTGCCGCACCGCCACCCTTTCCTGATGGTGGATAAGATCATAGACATCAGTCCAACCCATGTCGTGGGCATCAAAAACGTGACCATGGACGAGTACTTCTTCCAGGGCCACTTTCCCGATAATCCTGTTTTCCCCGGTGTGCTCCAGATTGAAGCCCTGGCTCAAACTGGCGGCATTCTTGCGTTGCACAACGTAGAGGATGCCGGCAACTGGGATACCTATTTTTTGAAAATAGACAATACCAAGTTCAAAGCCAAGGTAATGCCTGGCGACACTTTAATCCTGAAGATGGAACTCCTCGAACCCATTCGTCGCGGCATAGTGCGCATGCAAGGCACCGCCTATGTAGGCAGCAAGATCGTTTCGGAAGGTGAACTTACCGCGCAGGTCGTGCGACGCAGCAAAGAGGTAAACGACGGGTGTTGAGGCAAACGAGTGAACTGAACAACCATTCTATTAGATGAATTATTCCAACGGCTTACGGGCCATAAGCCCCAAAGCGAAAATCGGTCAAAACGTCCAAATCGGTCCGTTTACCTACATCGAGGACGATGTGGTGATAGGCGATAATTGTGTGATCGCCAACAACGTCAGCATCCTCAACGGCGCCCGTATTGGCGACAATTGCCGGATTTTCCCCGGCGCTGTCATTAGCGCCGTGCCGCAGGATCTGAAATACCAGGGGGAACAAACCCTCGTAGAAGTAGGCAACAACGTGATCATCCGCGAATGTTGCACGCTCAACCGGGGCACCACCGCCGCCAACCGCACCGCAGTGGGCGACAATACCCTGCTCATGGCTTATGTGCACATTGCGCACGACTGCATCATCGGCAAAAACTGCATCCTCGCCAACAACGCTACCCTCGCCGGCCACATCGAGATAGATGATTATGCTCGCATCGGTGGCATGGTGGCCGTACACCAGTTTGTACGCATCGGCGGAAACGTGATGGTGGGCGGAGGTTCGCTCGTGCGCAAAGACGTGCCACCTTATGTCATGGCCGCCCGCGAACCCCTTTCCTACGCAGGCGTCAACCGCGTTGGACTGCGCCGCGCAGGTTTCAGCCGCGAGGAAATCCACCACCTTGAAGACATCTACCGCATCCTGTTCGTTCGCGGACTCAGCGTTCGACGCGCCCTGGAAACCATCGAAAACGAAATCGAACCTTCCAAATACCGCGACCAAATCGTGACTTTTGTGCGCGGCGCCAACCGCGGCCTCATGAAAGGTTTCCGAGCCCTGAGCGGCGGCAAAGTTCCTGAACCGGCACTCGACTAATTGTTGATATGACCATCAGCCTGGACAATGCCGGCAAACGTTTTCGGCTCGACTGGATCTTCCGAGGGCTCAACACTTCCTTTGAACCCGGGCAACGTTATGCTGTGCTGGGTCCCAACGGCTCCGGAAAATCCACCTTGATGAAGGTCCTGAGCGGCCACCTGAGTTTGTCCAAAGGCGCCATCCGGTTCAGTCGGAAAGGCACAGTCCTCGAGCCCGAATCCCTTTACCGCTGTGTAGCCTACGCCGCGCCTTACATCGAGCTCATCGAAGAACTTACCCTCGAAGAAGCCATCCGTTTCCATGTCAAATTGAAGCCGCTTTTGCCCGGTTTTGATGAAAAACGCGTGGTTGAATTGTTGTCGTTGCCCAAAGCACGGCACAAGGAAATCCGATTTTTTTCCTCCGGCATGAAACAACGCGTCAAACTAGCGCTGGCGGTTTGTTCCGATACGCCTTTGTTGTTGCTGGATGAACCCGCTACCAACCTCGACGTGCAAGGCATCGATTGGTACAAAAACCTGATCCGGGATCACGCAGGCGAAAGGACGGTGATCATCGCTTCGAACGACCCGCACGACGCGGAATTTTGTCCGGTGCATTTGAATATACTGGACTATAAAAAGAGTCCACAGTCGACAGTCAACAGTCGATAGCCGACCCTTGACTGCCGACTGCCGACTCTTGACAGTCGACTCTTGACTGCCGACTGCCGATGTGCGGCAAAAATGTACCTTTACTTATGCGCCTATTCATTCTTCTCCTTCTGACCACCTCCCTGCACGCCCAAAAGCTCGTGCACCACGATCTTTTGCTGCTCGATTTATCCAGTGGCCCCACGGTAGCCAAGCCGCGCCTGCTCACCGGCTTCAATCCCAAAGGCTACAACAACCAGCCGCAGTTTTTCAGCAACAGCGAGTTGTATCTCACCGTGCAGATGCCGCAGGACACTACGCAGACCGACATTTACGCCCTCGACCTTGTGGCGCGCACACAAACAAGGGTGACCGCCACGCCGGGCCTCCCGGAATACTCGCCCATGCCCATGCCCGGCGGCAAACGTTTCAGCGCCGTGCGGGTGGAAGCCGACGGCCGCCAGCGCCTGTGGTCATTTCCACTCAACCGCTCCGACAACGGCCTGCCCGAATTCCCCGATGTGTACGGCGTGGGCTACCACGCCTGGATGAGCGACACCCTCGCTGCCCTGTTCATCGTAGGTGAACCCCATACTTTGGTGGTGGCAAACAAACGCAGCGGCAAACCCATACGCATCGCGATGAATCCCGGACGGTGCCTGGTGGCCATGTCGCCCACCCAACTCGCTTACGTGCAAAAAGCGACCGAACAAACCTGGTACCTGAAAATTTACGACCATGCACGCAAAAGCTCCGACATCCTGGTGAAAACCATCGACGGCAGCGAGGATTTTGTGTTGCTTAAAGACGGCGCCTTCTTGGCCGGCAGCGGCGCCAAACTGTACAAATACCAGCCGGGTGTGGACAAGGAATGGAAAATGGTGGCCGATCTTGCGGCTTACGGCGTGGAAAAAATTACGAGGATGGCGGTGAGTCCGGATGGCGGGAAGTTGGTGGTGGTGTATTGAATGTTGGGATGTGTAGGCAGGTTATGAAAAAAAGTTTGGGAAAAATGGGGATGCCATTTGGTGGTTTGAAATTAAAACTTACCTTTATGTAATTAAGTCGAATTGTGGGGTGGCGAGTTTGGGTTCTGTTGGGTTGTAGGCAACTTGGGGTTGTTTGAAAAGGGGATACGGAGCGCGGAGGCTCCTGGAGTGTCCTTTAAAGAGAGTTGACGATCAAACTGGTTAAATGCAACAAAATCACTAAAAACAAATAATAAATATGACGGAATTGGAAAGACTATTTCTTGAAGAATACAATTACTCTATGACTCAAGTTGATGATACTGATTTTAATGGGCGTGGAATAATAACTTACAGCGAAGTACTTAAAGCACATTTTTTGATTGCTAGTTTTTTTCGAAATCTTGGCGAACAAGTAAGATTTGGAGTAATGGATTTTAATTTATTAGGTTCAGCATTGGGCAGACAGACAACGGGTTTTGGCAGTAAATCAAAATGGATAACATATGACCATATTAGTGCTACATTGTTTTATGGTATTGCCAAAAATCATTCTTTTCACGATGCGAATAAAAGGACAGCACTCTTAACCTTAATTTACCAGTTGGTAAAATTCGGAAGGAGTATTACTTGCGCACAAAAAGATTTAGACTTGTTGGCGGTAAGGACTGCGGCAGATAAATTGAAGGATTACAAAGAGTATAAAAAATTTAAAAATATGCCTGATGCTGAAATTGAATTTCTTGCATATTTTCTTAGAAGAAACACCAGAGAAATCGACAAAAAATTCTACCCAGCAACTTATCAAGAGTTTAACAGACTTTTAAATAAATACGATGTTTATTTTGATAATCCAAGTGGTAATTATATTAATGTT
>JBBSDH010000094.1:0-15074 GCA_038249605.1 Chitinophagales bacterium
ACGGTGCTTTTCGGAGCGAGCGCCGAAAATCACCTTGTTTTTTACCCAATAAGGAACGTCATGGGTTGGGGTTTCATGGCGGGATGACCAACGGTTCCCGCTTGTCATCCTGTAGGAACCCTCAATTGAAATTGATGTAATCGCTCGGATTCACCGCCCGTCCCTTGTACCAAAGCTCAAAGTGCAGGTGCGGTCCCGTACTGCTTTCTCCCGAGTTGCCGATGATGGCGATGGCTTCGCCGGCTTTTACCTTACTGCCTGCCGGGCGCAGCAGCACCGAGTTGTGTTTGTACATGGTCACCACATTGTTGGGGTGCTGGATGGCGATGCTGTATCCTGTCTCCACGGTGTAGCCCGAAGAGATCACCACGCCGTCGGCGGCGGCTTTTACGGCGGTGTTTTTGGGCGCGGCCACGTCGAGGCCGAAGTGGTCCTTGTTCATGTCGAAAGGCGAGGTGACCTCGCCCGAAACGGGGGGCATGAAAAACAGTTGTTCGAGGGGTATGTCGCGCAGGCCTACGGTGGTGGCGGCGGAGTAGGCGGGTTCGCTGGTGGAGAAACTGCCTCGGGCGACGGCGGAACGCAGATCGGCGTCTTCGGGCACCCTTTCCACGGGTGTGGTGTTGAGGGCCGAGTCGGCAGGTGAAACACCTTTTTCGCGTTTCAGCGTCGCGTCTTTGGAAAAATCCTCGAGGTCGCCATTGAGGATTTTTTGCATGTTTTTGATGTAGTAATCGCGGGCTTTCACCTCTTTATCCAGTTCGCGCGATTTGTCCACCAACTCCGCAATTTCAGCATCGCGCGTGAAGTCGCCGTAGCCGGGTATGTAACGTTTGAGCGGCGTGTACACGATGAGCAGGGTAACCAGAATGGCTGTGCCTACCACGAGAGTACTTACGGCGACGTAAAAGTTGAGCGGCGTGAGTTTGAGCGACGTAATTTCTTCAAAAGTATCGTCGTTGATGATGACCATACGGTACTTGTCGCGCAGCTTTTCCATAAGCGTGCGCTCGTCGTCTTGATGACGTCGGAAGAACTCAAAGAATTTTTTTGTAAAAGCAAAGTATTTTTGCATCCCCAAATTCAGCAGGTGGAAAAAATCGGGCGTGGAAATGTTGAATCGGCTCGCAATAAAGAGACCGTAGAAACAGTTTTTTGCGTCATTCGGCCCGTTTTTTGAAGTTGGGGCGAAGTACGGCGCAAATTTCGGCTAAAAACCAATGCCCCACGCCGAAACATCGCAATTTCGCCTTCTTTTTTATTAAAAAAGCCTTTTGCAAACAACCTTTTGCCCATAAAACGCACCATATGGGTTGGTTGTTGTTGCCAAATTATACTTGCAGGTTATGAAAAATGTTCGACTATTTACCCTCGCATTGCTCGCCGTCTCTTTGGGTTCGGGCTGTGTGGCCACCAAGAAGAAAAACTCGGATGTGGGTTGGTTCAAAAAAGGCTATCACAACCTCACGTCAAAATACAACTATTGGTTCAATGCCGATGAACTGCTTTACCTCACCAAAGAAAGGCAGAAGGAGGGCAGTGTCGACAATTTCAACCAGATTTTGCCCATTTACGCCGAAACCGTTGCCGAACCACAACCGGTTTTGCCCGACCTTGACAAGGTGGTGCTCAAATCGGCCAGAGGCATTACCCTGCACCGGCCGAGCGACTGGGTAGACGACATGTACACACTCGTGGGCGAAGCACAAATGATGAAACGCGATTATGAAACAGCCGAAAATACCTTCCGCTGGATCCGCGACGAATACAACCCCAACAGCAAACTGAACAAGGCCAAAATCAAAAAGGAATCCCAAAAGAAGAAAAAACAAACCGCCAAGAAAAAACAGAAAGAGAAAAAAAAGGCGCTGAAAAAGAAAAAAAAGGCTGCGGAGAAAAAACAAAAAGCCAAAAAGAAAGCTCAAAAACAGAAACGAAAAGCCAAATCCAAAGGCAAGACCGTACCCAAAACCACCACTGCAGCCCCTGCTCCGGATCCTACGCCAGAAGAAAACAAAAAGAAGGAAGAAAAGAAGAAAAAAGAAGAAGAGGAGGCTGCCAAAGGTATAAATCCCTACAAAAGAGGCGCCAAACGAACGGCAGCTTACCCTAAAGCCATGATTCTGTATGGCCGCACGCTCGTTGAACGTGAAAAATACAGCGAAGCCGAGTTTTTGTACCGCGAACTGCAGGAAGACGTATGGTTCCCCGCCAACCTCAAGGACGACCTGGCAACAGCAGAGGCTTACCTTTGGATCAAACAAAAACGCTACGACAAAGCCATCGCGCCGCTGCAAACGGCCATAGCGCTGACCAAAAAGAAAAAAACACGCGCACGGTTGTCCTACATCCTCGCACAACTGAGCTACCGCAATGGCGATTACGCCCTCGCTACATCGGCCTTCGAAACCGTGCTGGACAACAAACCCAGCTACGAAATGGTGTTTAACGCCAACCTGCGCTACACCGTAGGCGCCTGGAACATCGGCCGTATTACCACGGACGAGGCTTTTGGCACGATGACCAAGATGCTGAAGGACGATAAAAACATTGAATACCAGGACCAGATCTATTTCACTTCGGCCGAAATGGCCCTCAAAGAGGGTATGCGCAAAGATGCCATAGCTTACCTGCACAAGTCGCTCACTACAAGCAAAGGCAATACCGTGCAAAAAGCCGAATCGTACCTGATGCTTGCCGACCTGTACTTCGAAGACGAGAATTTTGTAGCGGCCAAAAGCTACTACGATAGTACCCTCACCGTTTTGCAGAATACCGACGAACGGTTCAAGCGTGTGACCGACTACGCCGCCAACCTGACCGACATCGCACGCCTCATAACCACCATCGCTGCCAACGACAGCATCATCAGGGTGTACAACATGAGCGATGACCAGCGCAAGGAATTGGCCAAAAGCATCAAAAAACAACGCGAAGAAGAAGCTTCCAAAGCCGCCGTCATTGCTGCCAACCAAGCTGCCGCCGCCCCCAAAGTTGCTGCGCCGCAGGCAGGCGTCAAAACTTCCTCTTTTTACTTTTACAACGAATCTTTTGTTAAAAAAGGTAAAAAAGACTTTACGAAGCAGTGGGGCAACCGCAAACTGGAGGACAACTGGCGCCGCAGCATCAGGCCTACCGCAGCAGTCAACGATCAATACGCCATTTCCGATTCTACCAAAGCAGGCGATATTTCCGATACCGATGTGAGCGACATCTTTGCCAGCCTTCCGCGTTCAGATGCCGAGCTGGCCGTATTGCACATGTCGACCTACGAAGCCATGTACAACCTGAGCGTTTTGTTCCGCGACAAACTGCAAAACAACACACGCTGTTCGGGCACCCTCGAAGACTTGCTGGTTCGGTACCCCGATACAACCAAATACCAAAAGGAAACCTGGTACTATTGCTACCTCGCTTTTACCGACCTGAACAACCCCTCCCGGGCCCAGTTTTATTACGACAAACTGTTGGACAAATACCCCACCAGCCCCTATGCGCGCGCCATATCGGATCCCAACTTCCTCGCTGCTTCGCTCGAACGGGAACGCGAAATGAACCGATACTACGAACAAACGTTCGACTACTTCCAAAAAGGCGATTACCAGTCCGCCTTCGACCGTTGCCAGGACGCACCGCGCAAGTATGGTTCCACCAACCCGCTTGCCGCCAAGTTCGCCCTGCTCAGTGCCCTGTGTACGGGCAACCTGCAGGGTAGCGACGCCTATTGCAAAGCGTTGCAGGAAGTAATCGCCCGTTACCCTGAAAGCGCGGAGGCCACACGTGCCAAAGAGATTGCACGGGTGTTGTCGTGCAAAGGATTTGAAGTGGCGGCAAAAAAGGACCAGGGGAAGCCAGGCAGCGCCGATGGTCTCGATATGGCGTTTACGCTCGAAAACGATAAACTGCACTATTTCATCGTAGCCCTTTCCGGCGATGTGAAACTCGACGACCTGAAAGCGGCCGTGTCGGATTACAACCGCGAATTCCACAAAATCGAGCAACTGCGTATTTCCAATATTTTCCTCGGTACCGACACCAACACACCCCTGCTGGTGGTGCGTAAGTTCGACACCAAGGAACAGGCCATGCGATACTTCAACGAGGTAAAAGACCGCAAGGAGTTTCTCGGCGAAACTGCCAGCAAAAAATACAACAAGGAGTTTTTCGCCATCACTCAGGAAAACTACCGAAGGGTATTGAAAAACAAAACACTGAGCGGATACCGGGAGTTTTTTGGGGAAAATTACCTGAAATAGGGAATTCGGAATGCGGAATGCAGAATGCAGAATGCGGAATAGAAATGCCTGGGCGCTCAACACCTTGATTGACAATAGATGTCACATCAAACTGTTGAGCGCCCAGGCATTCTGCATTCTACATTCTGCATTCCGCATTCCGCATTCCGAATTCCGCATTAAAAAAGCGCCAACCCGAATTCGGGATGGCGCTTTTTATAGGTACAAGGACCCATCAATTTAAAGTGGGCAAAAATTCCTTGTGAAAAACTCAGGACAAGTCCTGAATTACTGTGCTACTTTGCTACCGGCGCAAGCTTTTTTGCTTTCGCCACCAGCGCAGCAGCCAGCTTTTTTCTCAGCGCTTGCTGAACCGTCTTTGCTGGTGCTACCTGCAGCACAAGCTTTTTTGGTCGTGCCAGCTTTGGCGTCGTCCGAGATGTTTTTTGGAGCAGCAGCAATGAATGCATTGGCGCTTTCGTCGTAATTTACGCTAACGAATTTTACATTGCCTTGTTGGTCGGCTTCTTTGCGAACATAAGAAACGGTGCCGTCGTCGGACATGCGTTTTTCGATGGTGGCATCAGTGGAAGCGGCTTTAGCGGCTTTGCTGGAGCAGCAAGCACCGCCCTTTGAGGCGCTGGCGCTTTTGCTGCAGGATTGGGCGTTGGCCACAGCTACGGCCAGCATCAGGAAGAGCGGAAGAAGAAAAAATGTTTTTTTCATCGCGGGAAACGTTCTTTTAGTGAGAGATAGGAGATAATGTTCAGATTGCAGTTCAAATATACGTCAATAAGACCTATTGATTGCGGTATTTAATAAACCTTAACAAAGCGGGCATCGGGCAGCGGGCAAGCTCTTCGGCCTACGGCCTTGTGAGCGCTCAATTAACTGTGCCAGATTTTTCATACAAGCCTGTCGCAAGTGCCGCGTCCAGTGAATGACATACAGTTTCGCGGCCCTATTTTTCGCTAAATGTCGTTATTCGTCCGTTAAAATGTCCCGCATTTCGTCCTCCTCATGCCTAATTGAGCAAAAAATATAGGTCTCGCGAAACTGCACGTCATTCACAGGACGCGGCACTGGTGCCGAAGAGCCTGCTAATCTGCTTTACCGGCAAGGATGGATTTGTACCTTGGCTGATCGTTCAGCAGTTTTACGGCGGCTTCTACATCGGGGTCGTTTTTCAGACTTTTGCTCACCTTACCTTTTTGGAAATAGTAACGGCCCACAATTTCCTGTTCGATTTCGCGGGTGATGCGGGCTTTGTTGCGTTCCAGTTCGCCTTTTTTCTCCGTTTTAATTTTGCTTTCGAGGGCGGCCAGGTCGGTGCTTACGGTGTATTGTTCGCTTTCGGCGAGTAGACGAAGCTCTTTGATTTTTTTCTCCGAAACCGATTCGTACTCAAAGTTTTTGGAAGCTACGAACTGACCGAAGCCGCTCCAGTCGTCGAACGCGAAGATTTCGATCGAGTCTATGGCCGGGTGTTTCAGGGTGTATTGGGTCACGTAGTCGAACACGATGTATTGGTCGAGCAGGGCTTTCACGATACCGGTAGCCGTGTCGGTGGGCAGCAAAACGTCGGGCTTTACGCCACCGCCGTCGAGCACGGGCCTGCCGCCGCGGGTTTTGAATGCTGCGCGCTCGGTGTCGGGGATGTCCACTGGTTTGCCGCCTTTGTACCGCACAGCCTGAATACATCTTCCGGAAGGGATGTAATATTTGGCGGTGGTGAGTTTTATTTTGGCGTTGTAGCCGAGGTCTTTGGTGTTTTGCACGAGGCCTTTTCCGTAGCTGCGTTGGCCCATGAGCACGGCGCGGTCGAGGTCCTGCAGGGCACCGCTCACGATCTCACTTGCCGAGGCGCTCATGTGGTCGATGAGCACCACCACGGGAATGGAGGCGTCGATGGGGTTGTTGAGGGTACGGAAGCTGCGGTCCCATTCGGGCACTTTACCTTTGGTGCTGGTTACGAATTCGCCTTTGGGTACGAATACGTTCACGAGGTTGATGGCTTCGTTGAGCAAACCGCCGCCGTTGTCGCGCAGGTCGAGGATGACTCCGTGGATGGGGTCTTTGCCTCCTTTGAGTTTGTTGAGGGCGTTGGCTACGTTTTCGCCTGCGTCGCGTGAAAACATGTTGAGGTTTATGTAGGCGATGCCGGGCGCCACGATGCCCGAGTGGGGCACATTGTTGCTGTTCATCTCCTCTCGTTTGAGGCTTACTTTGATCTCTTTGGGCTCTCCCGGACGTTTCAGTTGCAATTGCACTTCGGTGCCAGGGAAGCCGCGCAGGAATTCGATCACGTCGCTTTCGCTGCGGCCGCGTGCGCTCTGTCCGTCGATGGCAATTACCGCGTCGCCAACTTTGATGCTGGCCTTGTGGGCGGGCGAGTTTTCGAGGATCTCGGTGATCACCACGTATTCGCCCATTTTGCGGCCCATCGCGCCTGTACCGTTGAATTTACCTTCGGTGAGGTAGCGGTAACCTTCGATGTCGGTTTCGGAAATGTAGTTGGTGTAGGGGTCGAGTCCTTCGAGCATGGCATCCAGACCGGTGCGCATGAGTTTGCCGGGATCAAGCTCGTCCACGTAAGAATGGTTGATTTCGCGGTAGGCATTTGCGAAAATCTCCAGGTTTTTGGCAATGTCGAAATATTTGCTGCTTTGTGCGGGTGCCGAAAGGGCAAGGGAAACGAACAGCAGAAGTGCAAACAGTTTTTGCATGGTTTTATTTTTTCAAAAAATACAAAGGTCCTTACAGTATGACAAAAAAACCTACGGGATGACAAAACAATCAGCTACCAAGGAAGTTCCGTATTACTTCCAGCAATTCGGCAGGCTTTTCGGCGTGTACCCAATGGCCGGCGCCTTCGATGGTGACAAGTTCGGCCTTTGGAAACAGCTTTTGAATTAACGGCCAATCTTCGTTTTTAATGTAATCGGAGCGACTTCCACGTATAAATAGGACAGGTTTGTCAAAAGGTTCACCTGTAACGGGGGCGAGGATGTCGTTAAAATGTTTCCACAAAACAGGCAAGTTCATTTTCCAGGCAAACGTGCCGTCGGCATTGCGTGTGATGTTTTTGAGTAAAAACTGCCTTGTTCCCAATTCTGGAATGCTTGGTGTAAGGTAAGCTTCTATGTCGGAGCGGTCGGTCATTTTCGACAAATCCAACCCCATCAGCGCTTCAAAGATGCCTGAGTGGTTGTCATCGGCTTGTCCGGGCGCCATGTCCACCACCACAAGGCGTTCCACTTTGTCGGGGTGGGCGAGGGCGAGTTGCATGGCCACTTTGCCGCCCATGGAGTGGCCAATGATGGTGGCGTGGAACATCCAATGTGCATCCATAAACACCGACAGGTCCTCGGCCATTTCGGTATAGGTATGCGTAAGTACATGCGGCGAACGGCCATGGTTGCGCAGGTCGGGCGTCACCACGAGGTGGTGATCAGCGAGCGCTTTGGCGATCGTTTGCCAGTTGTCGGAAAAGCCGAACAAGCCATGCAGGATGATGACTGGCTCTCCCTGGCCTAATTCGCGGAAAAAAAGTTCCATGGTTGTTGGTTCTAAAGGAGCCGAAAGGTAAATTGTTTTGGAAACATAAAGAGGTTGTAACACGTGTGAATGCCAACAACAAATCCGACCATGTTGTTTGTGGGGGTGTCTGAGGAAAGGGCATGAGGGGCTCCACAAGCTATACAGCCTCTCCGAGGCTGGGAGCATGTTTGGGTGTTTTCTACAAACGTTAAGCATCTCCAAGGCTGGGGCATGACGGTGTTATCTGCAAATTTTTCCCTAATTTTGCCTTCTTTTTCCTGGACAAGCTCTCAAACACAACGACTGCGGTCATGAAATTCAGCCCTTTATTTGCAAGCCTGTTGCTTGCGACCCTTTTTGCGGCCTGTAAAAGCGATACCCAAAAGGCAAATGCCCTGGTGAACGTTACGGATCCGGCGCTCGCCAAAGTGAACGCCCTTCTTGCCGATGACCCCAAAAACGACTCGCTCTTGTACCGCCGTGCCGAGGTTTTTTACGACCTGGAAGGGTACGACGAAGCTTTGGTGGACCTGGAAAACGCCATCAAGCTCGACTCCATGGTGCCGGCCTATTACCACCTCATGGCCGATGTTTACCTCGACTACGCCCGCCCGAACGATTCGCGGCGAGCCATTGAAGTGCTGAAGGTTGCCGAAGGCAAATTTCCAGGCTACATACCCACTTTGCTTAAACTGAGCGAATTTCAGCTCATCGTTCGCCAGCACAACGACGCTTTGGCTTCGCTCGACCGCATCCTGCAACGCGACGCGCAAAATGCCGAGGCATTTTACATGTCGGGTAGGGTAGCACTCGACATGGGCGACACCACCCGCGCCATCAAATCACTTGAAAAATCGGTGCAAATTGATGCGGAAAACGCCGATGCTTGGCTTTTTCTGGGCCGCATTTTTTCCAATAAAAACAATCCCCGCGCCTTGCAGTTTTTCGACAATGCCCTGCGCGTCGATTCCACGAGCCTCGAAGCGCGTGAGTTCAAAGGCGCCTTTTACAAACGACGCGGCGAGTTCGACAAAGCTTTCGAAGTTTATACGGACATCGTGACGAGGAACCCCGATTATTCAAACGCCTATTTCGACATGGGTACGATTTACCTCGAACTCGACTCACTAAACAAAGCCTACGACAATTTCAACATTGCGATCAAAACCGATCCTTTGTTTGTGATAGCCTATTATTACCGCGGCCTGACCTCCGAAAAAATGGGTCGGCGCGAAGCTGCTCTGGCCGATTATACCCAAGCCTCCAAGATGTCGCCCAACCTCACCGAAGCCAAAGAAGCCAAAGAACGCCTGGAAATCACCAAATAGAATCAGGACTTGTCCCGAGTTCTTCACGAAGGATATTTGCCGGATTCCTCTGGTGAATGTCTCTTCAAACAATTCTTTAACCTTTTTTTACGTTAATCCGAACATTCTTTTTTTACTCATCCCAAACTTAACGTATGTCAAGCATCAAATTCTTACCGCTCCTACTCATTCTTGCCGCCGGTTTTTTTACCTCTTGCGACAAAAACAAAGATGACGACAAAACCAAAACGGAAATACTGACTACCCCAAGTTGCTGGTTGACCGTCAAATCAGAAATTTTCGATGCCAACAGCGGCGTATGGATTGAAAGCCAGGTTCCCAACTGCGACAAAGACGATTGTACCCGTTTTTATGCCGATGGTGTGATCATCATCGACGAAGGCCCGCTGCTTTGTGATGCTGGTGATCCGCTGACAATTGAAGGAACATGGTTACTGAGCCTCGACCAAACCGTCATTACACTCACGCTGGATGGACTGACGGTTCCTGCCAAAATCATCGAACTCACGGACAACAAACTTGTCGTTGAAATCGAATTTTTGGGCTTCAAAAACAGAACGACGTACAACAATTAGCAGGCAGCAGGCAGGAGGGCCTCATGTGGTGCAGACAGGCTTGAGTGGCAAATCTGACACAGATACATGAACACACCGTAACAGTGTGACGGTGTGTAATTTGTTGTAATTTTGCGTTTTTTATTAAAAATACCAAAGCGAGAAAGTCGGCGGCTGCCTGCTAACTGCTAACTGCTAGAAAATGTTTCCAACATACGATGTCATTGTAGTAGGCGCCGGCCACGCGGGTTGCGAGGCCGCCGTTGCTGCCGCCAACTTGGGCTGTAAAGTCCTGCTGGCCACCATGAACATGCAAACCATTGCCCAGATGAGCTGCAACCCAGCCATGGGTGGCGTGGCCAAAGGGCAAATTGTGCGCGAAATTGACGCTTTGGGCGGCTATTCGGGCATTGTGACCGACTACAGCGCCGTGCAGTTCCGCCTGCTCAACCGTTCGAAAGGGCCCGCCATGTGGAGCCCACGAGCGCAAAGCGACCGCATGCTGTTCGCCAAAAAATGGCGTATGATGCTGGAAGAACACCCCAACATCGACTTTTGGCAGGACATGGTGCGCGGACTCATCGTGAAAGACAACCGCGTTTGCGGCGTCGTAACGGGTATGGGTCTGGAAATTGAAAGCAAATCGGTGGTACTTACCAACGGCACCTTTCTTAACGGCATCATCCACATCGGTGAAAAACAATTCGGCGGCGGCCGAGCGGGCGAAAGCGCCGCCAGAGGCATCACTGAGCAACTCGTGGAAATCGGGTTCGAAGCCGGTCGCATGAAAACCGGTACGCCACCCCGCATCGACGGACGCTCGCTGGATTACAGCAAAATGGAAGTGCAGGACGGCGACGATCCGCCGGGCAAATTTTCGTACACCGATACGCCGAAACTCACGAAACAGCTTCCCTGCCACATCACCTACACCAACCAGGAAGTACACGACATCCTGCGCACGGGATTCGACCGTTCGCCCATGTTCAACGGGCGCATCCAGGGCCTGGGGCCGCGTTACTGCCCGAGCATCGAGGATAAAATTGAACGTTTTTCCGACAAAGACCGCCACCAGCTTTTCATCGAACCCGAAGGCTGGGATACCTGCGAAATTTACATCAACGGATTTTCGTCGTCGCTGCCCGAAGACGTGCAGTTCAAGGCAATGAAAAAAATTCCGGGACTTGAAAATGTGCGCATGTTCCGGCCCGGCTATGCCATCGAATACGATTATTTCCCGCCTACCCAGCTCAAAACGAGCCTCGAAACCCACATGGTTGCCAACCTGTTTTTTGCAGGTCAGATCAACGGCACCACGGGTTACGAAGAAGCGGCCTGTCAGGGACTGATGGCCGGCATGAACGCCGCCCTCGCCGTGCAGGAAAAAGATCCACTCATCCTGAAACGCTCCGACGCCTACATCGGCGTGCTCATTGACGATCTGGTGAACAAAGGCACCCAGGAACCTTACCGCATGTTTACCAGTAGGGCCGAGTACCGCATCTTGTTGCGCCAGGACAACGCCGACATCCGCCTCACGCCCATCGCCTACAAACTTGGCGTTCAGGGTACCGACGTTCGGATGGACCGCGTGCGGATCAAACAACAGGCTTCCGCCGAAATCGAAGCGTTTTTCCGCCAAGCCAGCGTAACGCCCAGCGAGGTGAACGGTTACCTCGAAAGCGTGGAAACGGCCCCTGCAGTGCAAAAAGTAAAGTTGTACAACATCGTCCTTCGTCCGCAGGTGGATATCCCCGGTCTGGCCGCCAACCTGCCCGAAGTGAACAACTTTCTTACACCCTACGATCAGGAAATTTTGGAACTGGCCGAAATCAACATGAAATACGAGGGTTACATCCGCAAGGAGCAGGAAATGGTGGACCGTGTGATCCGCCTCGAGGACCTGAACCTGCACGAGGATTTCAACTACAGCGCGATCACGGCCTTGAGCAATGAAGCCCGCGACAAACTCAGCAAGCACAAGCCGCGTACCATCGGGCAGGCGAGCAGAATTTCAGGCGTGAGTCCGGCAGATGTGAGCGTGTTACTGATACATCTAAAGTAAGTTTTGAAAAAGGGGTAAAAGACGAAGGTGTATGTGGGGCTAGCCCGCATACACCTTCGTCTTTTACCCCTTTTTCATGGCTGTGGGTGGGCTTGTTCGGAAAGGTTGGCTTGTCGTTGTAATCCATCAAAGGTTGATTCGATCATAGCAGGATTTGAAATTTTTTGGAAGTTGTCCTGCCATCCGCCGTGTAAACAACCATCACATACATGCCTGAGGGCAAACCGGCAAGATTGAACGTCATCACATCCGAGGCACCGTTGCACGTTTCGGTACGAATGGTTTTTCCTGTAAAATCCACGATGGCACAATCTGCTCCCTGTAGGTTGCCACTGAAACGCAGATTGATTTGGTCGTATGCCGGAACAGGGAACAACTCGAGGCTTTCCCAGGGCTTGGCGACCTCTCCCGCGCTCACTGGCCCGTTGATGCCGAGGGTGTCGCACGGGCTTCCCTGTAGGTCGTATAAGCGGAAATGGGGGAAGTTGGGGATCATGAAGGCGTGAAACGTAGCAAGCTCCAGTCCGTGCTGTTGCACCATACACGCCTGACCAAGGCTGTCGGGTGCATGAATGATGTGTAAAAATTTGGTGCTGTTGGTTGCAGTTAGATAAATTTTGTTGTCGGGCGCAAGCATGGCTTGAAAAAAGGTACATGCAAAACCAGGAGGATACTCGAAGCCGTCGTATACGGCTACAGTTTGGCGGCTTGCCCACACATCATTAGCTTCCAGGTCGAATTGGTAAATGCGTGTTCGGGCGCTAACATACATTCTGTTGGAAGAGGGTGAAAATGCGACACCCATCACATTTACGGTATCATCAGGGAAAACGTATTTCAGTTCGTTGTAAAAAGCGCCAGAACAACGGTCAAAACGTGTTAGTCGTATTTGATTTTCTCCGTTGCAATCGGCAAACCAGGATCCGTCGGGCGAAAAGGCAATTTGCCCCGCAGCGTAGCCCGGATTAGGATCTGAGTTCGGGGTGGTCACTTTGTCACCGATACCTTCCGGCGAGAAAGGGTAAGCAATGTAATTCAAACCATCATTTTCAGTTGGTACGATCCACCAGTCCCTACCGTTGCCATGCCTAACAGCAGTTAGATAAAAACTGTAAGTATCATCACCGACGAGTTGGTTTTTAGATACAACACGGCCCAGCCCGTTATTTGCCGCCATATCAATGGTGGTCATCATTAGCTCGGAAAGAGGAAGTTCTCCATTGGGATAAATACTGCGCAAATGCAGAAGTGCATAAGTATCTAATGAAGACGGAAAGGGCAATGCAATAATACCCTGCCAAAACGGGTAAGCTGTGGAGCCATTCAGACAATAACTATTGAAGATATAGCCTGGATTGACGGGTGTACCATCTTCCATAATTTGGTGGGTAGAATTGATAACGTGGCATCCGTTGCTGTAAAAAAGAAGCTCGCCATACGTATTTGAAATTAGAGAGTAACCACTAAAGGGGTAGTTGATGTTAAAATAACTTATCTCTGGTAAGCCTGATGAAAAATCAATTTGTGTGCCTCCAATTTCTGGATGGGGTAAATTGGGTGGATACCCCATAATCCAAATCCAGTCCCGTTTGTCATCTTGAGATATTAAAACGGAATGCCAGAAGAACAATAGCCCTGACAAAAAAATAAATTTTTTTATATCAAAATACAAAATGCCTGGTTGGGACCGAGTCCCAACCAGGTCAGGTTAGTCAAAATGGTTTAGCGTTGGATTTGGAAAGGTTTGGAAAGCAAACTTCCATCAGGCATGTTTACAGTCAAAAAATACATTCTATTTGGTAATCCGGTGATGTTGAAGGTAAACGATTCAGCATCTGTTGCCCATATTTCCTTACGTAGCGTTTTACCGGTTGCATCCAGAATGGTGCACAATGCTCCATTAAGGTTTCCAGCATAGCGCACGGTGATCTGATCGGTTGCAGGTACCGGGAAAATGACAAAGTTTGAATTTGTTACTTCACTCTTCCTCGGTGCCGTCCAACTCCGTGGTTCTATCTCAAATTCATTTTCACAACCGTACGGAAACCAAAGCTGTGCTGTAATTACCGCGTCGCCTCCGGTTTCCCTGTTTTGCGTGGTAATAGCTACCACAAGTGCACTGTCAGCAGCAGACATGGTTCCGTTCATGAGGGTCCGCAGGATTACCCCCGTTCATGACTTTTACATTTGCCTGGTAAACCGTCGACGTGACAATGGAATCGTTCAGGTTCAGCGCTGTTTGATAACGCTGATGCCTGTTGTAAAGAATGATTGAAGCCGAAGTATCAACCATTGCCTGTTCGGCGGTGATTTGAGCTGTCCAGGCACCACGTTCGGAAAGCAGACTCGCCAGTGCGCCTGAGGACAATGTCCCCGTCATGATGGTGCTGTCAGCCTCGTCAACCAATATGCTGAGCGAATCAATAACGTTTTGGGCAGCCAACAAATCACTGAATACAGTACCGTTGCTTTCATCAGCCAATACGACCATACAATTAAATGCAGCAAATCGGCCGGCAGGTTGAAGATTTTGAACTTGGTAAAACGTATCGGCAAAGCTGTTGCTGTCCAAAATTGCGGGAGTTTCATTTAATTTGTCCATCAGACGCAACTTTAAGGACCAAATTTGAGGCTCAGTGTAAAAGGTGTCGAGTTTCCCTAAAACGAGTGCTGAATCAATTTGAGACAATTGGGTTTCTATGCCAACTTCTCCGCAAACATGATCTGTATATCCCTGATTGTACCGAACAAAATTATCAAAGAACCAAATGTTGTTGCCATATGCCGTTCCTTGCACGCTTCCCGGTATAAAATCAAATCCAAATTCTCCGCCTTCGTAGCCTTCGCTTTGTCCTCCATTGTCGGTAAATCTGTTGAGAAAAACAACAACTTTGTCCTTCACGCCTGCTTGCCTGCACCGCAACCTGAACGCCGGCAAATCGGGCAGAGGTTCACCCGGATCGATGTCCCAGGGATAGGTTGTCGAAGCAGTACCGGTTAGGACATTTCCCCGAACAATCACTCGATAGGCATTGGCAGGCGCATTGCTGCGTTGCAATACATAACAAATATAAACACTTGTTTATAAATTTTCAAACATTAAATTTTTAAAAAAAATTAAAAAACATTGCATTTTTCATTCATACAAAAATACCCCTCGTTCACACAGTGAAACGTACCGTTCACAGCTTCACCATTCTCATGAAGCCCAAAAATATTTTTTAAACACAAGCTCTTAACCAGACCGACCCCTTTCCCACCCATCAAAACACCTTTTCAGCTACCCCGACAATTGGTGTAAAAGAAGCAGGGATGTTTGCGGGCTAGCCCGCAAACATCCCTGCTTCTTTTA
>JBBSDH010000095.1:0-14865 GCA_038249605.1 Chitinophagales bacterium
ACGTCATTTACTGGACGCGGCACTAGTGCCGCCCTTCAGCGGGGCGTTGGATCTGTACCTTTCCTTGGGCCCGGGTTCGAGTCTGTTGTTTCGCGCGACGTGAAATTGGCGTTGGATCTGTACCCTTACCTTGGGCCAAAAGATCAATAATTTGAGGGAACTGTACCTTATATGGGCCAATGGCTCGGATAAGGTACAGTTCCCATCCCCGCTGAAGGGCGGGGCTGGGATGACAATTACTTCTTTGCCGGCCCGTGATCGTAACTCAGTACCCGGCTCATTTTCCAGCCTTCTTCGGTTTTTCGCCAAAGGTGCGTGAACCGCGCCTGCCCGTCGAGTATGGGTGTTCCTCCGTTTTGAATGATGTAAAAAACATGTTCGCCGGAAAGCACGGCGCCGTACTCCACACCTTGGTTGTACATGGGGAATACTTTCACCGTACCCGGTATGGCTTCACGTCGCAGACGGAAATTGGGGTCGCCGCACAGACCTTTTTCCACCGATTGGGTAAAGGCGCTCAGGCCAAGCGTCGGACCGCCTTTGTCGTGGTAAAACTCGATGTCTTCCGAAAACAGCGACATCATAAGCGGCACATCGCAGCGGTTGTAGGCTTCCCAGAATAGACTGTCGAGGCGCAGGACTTCGTTGGTGTTGTCCTGAGCGGAAAGTGTGGTTGTGAGCAGCAGGAAGATGGGCAGGAGGTGTTTTTGTTTCATGGTGTGAATATGGGGGAAAATCCGCATTCCGCATTCTGCATTCCCCATTTGAAAATTCCCATCTTTGCCCCGCATGCGCCTCTCCGTCATCATCGTCAACTACAACGTCTGCCACTTCCTCGAGCAGGCCCTGGGCAGCGTGCGCCGTGCCATGCAGGGCATCGATGGCGAAGTGTGGGTGGTGGACAACCATTCGGTCGACGATTCGGTGCGCATGGTGCAGGAAAAATTCCCTGAAGTCAAACTCATCGCCAATAAACACAACCCTGGCTTCGCCGTGGCCAACAACCAGGCCATCGCCCAAAGCCAAGGCGAATACGTGCTCCTGCTCAACCCGGATACACTCGTTGAAGAAGATACCTTCCACCAGTGCCTGGTTTTTATGGACGACCATCCCGACGCCGGCGCCCTCGGTGTAAAACTCATCGACGGCAGCGGCAAATACCTGCCCGAAAGCAAACGTGGATTCCCGTCGCCCTGGGTGGCGTTTTGCAAAACGGTGGGACTCAACAGCTTTTTCCCGCACAGCAAACTGTTCAACGGCTATTATCTCGGCTATCTGGACGAAAATGAAACCCACGAGGTGGATGTACTCGTGGGCTGTTTTATGTTTATGCGCCGCGAAGCGCTCGACCAATCGGGCTGGCTCGACGAGGCGTTTTTTATGTACGGCGAAGACATCGACTTGTCCTACCGCATCGTGCAGGCAGGTTACAAAAACTACTACTATCCGCACACCAAGATCATCCACTACAAGGGCGAAAGCACGAAAAAAGGGAGCCTGAATTACGTGCGCACTTTTTACCAGGCGATGATCATTTTTACCAAAAAACACTTTACAGGCAGTCAGGCGGGATTATTCATAGCCATGCTCCAGGCGGCCATCTGGCTTCGGGCCGGAATCACCCTCACCAAAAACCTGCTTGGACGCATCTGGATGCCCCTACTCGATGCAACGGTGCTTTACCTTGGTCTGGTGTTTCTAAAGAATTTCTGGGCCCATTACTACTACAAAGCCCCAAGCTATTTCGAGCCCGATATACTTTGGTTCAATTTTCCTTTGTACACACTAATATGGCTGCTGGCCGTATGGCTCAACGGCGGCTACGACCACCGCTTTGACCTCCGCCGGCTGCTCCGCGGCATCGCGTTCGGCAGTCTGGCTCTGGCCGCCATCTACGGTTTCCTCGATGAAAGCCACCGTACTTCGCGTGCCCTGCTCATCCTTGGCGCAGGATGGGCGGCTGCTTCGCTCACCGGATTGCGCCTGCTCCTGCATTTCCTTAAATACCGCCATTTCCGCATCGGACGCGAACGCGCGCGCAACCTCGTGATCGCAGGTTCGGCGCCGGAAAGCGCGCGGGTACAAGCCCTGCTCAACCAAGTGCCCCTGCCCAAAAACATCATCGGCACCGTGTCGCCCTGGGAAGATACCGACGACAGTACTTATCTAAGCAGCCTCAACCAGCTCGAAGATGTGGTGCGCATTTACCGCGTGGATGAAGTGATTTTTTGCTCGCGCGACGTGCCCGCGCACGACATCATGTCGTGGATGACCCGCCTCGGACCATCAGTATCGTACAAAATCGTGCCTGAAGAAAGTTTGAGCATCATTGGTAGCAGCGACAAAAACGCACCCGGTGAGCTTTACACCATCGACATACGCTACAACATCGCGCAGCCTGGCGAGCGCCGCAACAAACGTTTCCTCGATCTGCTGTTTTGTGTAATCTTGCTCCTTACTGCCCCGTTGGTGTTGCTTTTTTCCAAAAAAAGAAAATCCTTTACCGAAGGCTGGTTTCCAGTTTTGCTCGGTCGTAAAACATGGGTGGGTTATACACCACATCCGCAAAACAGCGCCCTACCCAAACTCAAACCTGGCGTTTTTTCACCCATAAATGCCCTGGAAGGCTTGCCTGCCACGCCAAACACCGTGGAGCGGTTGAATTTTTTGTATGCCAAGGATTGGCAGATGGGCAGGGATCTGGAAGTTGTTTTTAGCAGGTAGCAGGCACCGCCGGAAGGCTTGTATGAAAATCTGACACAGTTATTTGAACACTCCTTTGCATTTTAAAGGAAGCCTACAAGTTCCTGATGCCGCAGGCCGAGGAGCCCTACCTGCTGCCTGCTGCCTGCTATTTCTGCGCTTTCACCACCAAATACACCGCGACCAATCCAAAAAGGATGTTGGGAATCCAGATGCCCAGAATGACCGGCACGGCGCCGCCCACGGCGAATGTTACGGTGAACTTGGACAACAAAATAAACAACGCCCCCAATCCGATACCGATGGCCAGGTGCAGACCCATACCTCCGCGCACTTTGCGACCGGCTACTGCAAGTCCGATGATGGTGAGGATGAAATTGGTGAAGGCATCGGCACTGCGGCGGTGGAACTCAATATCGTATTGCCGGGAGGTGAGCAACCCGCGTTTTCGGTCGCGTTTGACGGCATCCACCAGCTCGAACGAGGTCATTTCCTCGTTTTGGTTGTGGTACCAGATGAAGTCCTGCGGCAGCAGGTTGATGAGCGTATCAATGGGTTTGGTGTGTTTTTCAAATGTTTCATTCATGCCGTCGAAGCTGCGGACGGTGTAATTCTGAAGTTCCCATTTTTGTTTATCTTCCTTGTATCGTGCCGTTTGCGCTTCGGTGATGCTGATGACCTTGTTGCCGGAAAATTTTTCAAGGCGCATACCTGTGGCCGTTTTGTTGTTTTTGTTGTAGCCCTGTATGAACACCTTGGTATCGGAGGAAAGCAACATGTGCAGGTTGGCGGATTTACCTTTTTCCTGGTCGGTCCACACGTACTTGCGCTCAAATTTCAGGCGCGATTTGTTGAATTCCGGTATGACAAAGTGGTTGAAAGAGAAGTGAAGGACGGCGACCACACTGGCTGAAATCATGTAAGGGCGAAGCAGACGGCTGAAGCTTGCGCCGGCGTTGAATATGGAAAGGATTTCGGAGTTGAAAGCGATCCGTGATGTAAAAAAAACGACGGAAATAAGCGTGTACAGGGGCATTAGAAGCCCGGCCATGTATAGAACGAAGCCCAGGTAGTAATCGAAAATGATTTCGCCCACAGTACAATCCGTGTCGATGAAACTTTTCACTTTTTCACTAAAATCGATTGCTACCGAGACGAGTGAAAAAATGAGCAGGGCAAAAAAATACGTCGACAGGTATTTCTTGATCAGGTATCGGTCGATGATCTTCAGCATGGTATTACAAAGGTGGCAGGGTCATTTTCAACTGTTCGATGCGCCGTCTGCCGGCAGCGGTTATGGTCAGCAGGAATCCGTTCCAGGCTATTTCGGCGCCGGGCCCAGGAATGTCACCGTTGATCTCAAGGGCGAGTCCGGCAAGGGTATCGGCATTGCCGCGCACCTTGTCGAAGGTATCTGGGTCGAGACCGGTGATCCGGCAAACGTCGTTGAGCAACGTCTGGCCTTCAAACACATAATTGCGCTCATCTATTTTGCGGAAGCGGAATTCATTTTCTTCGTCGAACTCGTCGCGGATCTCGCCTGTCACTTCCTCCAGGATGTCTTCCATGGTGACAATGCCTGCACTGCCGCCGTATTCATTCACCACGATGGCCATGTGGCGTTTGCGTTGTTTGAATTCCTGCAGCAGTTCGCTGGCACGTTTCGATTCGGGCGCCACGAGCACGTTGGTACGTATGAGCGACTGCCATTCGAAGCCCGCCGGTTTTTTGAGATGGGGCAACAGATCTTTAACGTATAGGATGCCCGTTACGTTGTCGAAATCATCGTCGTACACCGGCATGCGCGAAAATCCTGAATCGCGCACGGTTTCCAAAACTTCGTAAAAGGTGCTTCGAAAGTCAACGGCGATTACGCGGGCACGCGGTTGCATCACCTGTTTTACGGTCACATCACTGAATTTGACAATGCTTTTCAGCATTTCCATTTCACTTTTCTGGTTGGAGTCGGGTGTTTCACCAGCTTCATCTTTCTCGTACGAATTTTCGGGTTCAATGGATTTGCTGATGAAAGGTCGAAACAGTTTTTGCCAGAAAACAATAAAACCACTCAATTTGGCCAGAGTTTCGGCATGGGAAAAAGGCAAACGGAGACGTACCAACAGCCAAAAAACAGATGTTAGTACGGTGGTTGTGGCGATGGCAGCAAACAACCAAAGGATGCCTTCCGGCCATGAAAAATGTTCGGCAGTGGCGCTTATTTTTTGCCGAACGACAGGTTGCTGTGCCATCCACGCTGCGACAAAAACGGCGACCGCCATTTTCAACGTGGTACGGGCCAGCAAAAGGGCTTCCAGAGATGTTCGCAGGCTGCGCAACAGTTTGGTGGCGCGCTGGTTCGCAGCGTCGTTTTCCTGACTGATCAACTCGCTTTCATGCGTAGAAACGCCAAGCAAGGCCTGTTCTGCATGGTGAACAAGCCAGTAAAGGAACAAACCGGGAAAAATCCAAAGCATAGGCGTAGCTGAATGCTCCTGTAAAAGTACGTCAAAAAAAAAGGATACATTTGCCTGCGATGAAGAAGCTTCGTTTTCTCCTGCTATTGCTGCCTGCATTTGCTTTTCAGGCGGCGCCCAATGGTACGCCTCCTACACGAATAGCGTTTTGCAATCCATCGTTTGAGGACCCACATCCGCGGGCCGCCGCTTCGCCGCAAGGCTGGGAGTCGCGCACACCCGACAGTACGCCCGACATCATGCCGGGTGCCTGGAACCTTAATTTTGCTGCTTACGACGGCGCTACGTGCGTGGGCCTGGTGGCAAGGGAAGATGGCACCAGCGAGGACATTGGTCAAATGCTGAGCCAGCCCCTGCAAAACGGCAAATGTTACACGTTTTCCCTGTATTTGTCGCATGGCTCCCGATATGTGGGTTACAACCAACCCTGCAGGCTGCGGGTGTGGGGTGGTGGTTCGGCACAAGGCGGCAAACAAGAGCTGCTGGCCAGTTCGCCGCTCATCAACCACGCCGACTGGCGGGAATACCGATTTCAGTTCGTGCCTTCGAAGGAAGTTCGTTTCATCACCCTCGAAGTCTGGTACGCTCCCGGTGTTTTTGTGCGCTACAGGGGCAACATTTTGCTCGACAAATGTTCGGTGATTGAAAATTGCGACAGAGCATGATAAGCGGGTAGCAGGCAGTAAAAATCGGGTATCTCCCTTCGGTAGACATAACAGAGCATCAACTAAAAATGGTTTATTCGGATTTCGAGCGTAACGAGAAATCCTGATTTTTACTGCCTGCTGCCTGCTGCCTGCCAATATCCAGGTTGACGATCATTGCCAGCGACATAAAAAAGAGCGTGCCAATTTTGTCGGTTTCTACAAAGTCGTTCATCAGCATAAGGAAACAGATGATCAGGAAACACATGAGACTGGCCAGCAGCTGCCTCCTTTGCGGCTTGTCGGGCAAGGCGAAATACAATTTTTCGCCAAAATTGGCTGTATAACCCACCAGCAACAGGAAAATAATCAGTCCGGGAAGCCCTTGCTCCACGGTCGTCATCAGGTAATAGTTGTGCATACCCGAGCGTTCGGGGTTGTCACTCACGTAGGTTTTGAAGCTGGTGACGGTGTAGTTTTTGTAATAAAAGTAAAACGTTCCGGGACCGAAACCGGCGAGGGGTTTTTCTTTGACCATGTTTGTGCCAGCCACCCAACGGTACACCCTTTCCATAGTGGAAATATCTTCGAGCCTTGTGGTAGCTTCCAGCAGATTTTCAAAACGTTTGTGCTCGATGGCACGTTCGTAATCGGGCGCAAAAAGCAGCCAGTTGTCCTGGTATTTGACAAAACCTACAAACAGAACGATCAGGGCGGCTGAGATGCCCAGGAAAAATTTCATAAACCTCAAGCGTACGATGAAATAGAGGCCTACGGCAAAAACAAGCGCAAGGTATGCTGCGCGTGTAAAAGCGAAATTGATACCGATGAGATAAAGCAGGATGCCGAAAATGAGTACCCACCACAAGGTTGAAAATCGTTTGTAACGGTAGGTGTTGTACCATACAAAAGGTAAAAAGGCAGCTAAAAAACAGGCATAAACCACCTTGTTGCGGTAAAAGGGGTACATGCTGTAATTAACATCGGCAAAAGCGAATCCCTTTCCGGAATGCCGAGCAAGCACAAACATGACGGTAAAGGTGGCGGTGCCGAAAATGAACCAGACCAGTTTTTTGTAGTCCGTTTCGGTATTGAGAAGGTGGGCGGCAAGGAAGTAAAACACCACCACATACCAGCTTTTTGCGAGCAAAAATTTGAAGGAAATAAGGAAATCCTGCGAGTTGGCGGTACAAACAATCATCCACGAAAGGTGGGCAAGCAGGAGCAGACTGATCGGGTGTTTCAAAAAACGCGCATCCACCCGCCTCCAGTTGCTTAAAAACCAGGCGCCCGAAACGGCGGTAAGCAGCCACATAAGTGGCTCGGAAGGCAGGTCGGTGCCCAGCCCCCCGGGTAGCTCCATCTCGATCGACAGCGGCAGGCTGGCCATCAGCATCCAAAAAACAGGACGAAAATCGACGGCGCAAAGGTACAACACCAGCAGAACGGCAGGGGCCAACATAAGCCACCAGGCGTCGGCTGCCACGCCACCAAAAACGGCGGCGAGTGTGAGCAGGACAAAAGCAGCCACGAAGCCTTTTTGCGGATGCTCGGGTAAGGCCAGCATGGAGTGTAAACGCTGCAACATGACGACCGGCTTAGTGGGTAATTTTGTGCCAGTTGATGTCGCGGTAGGCTTCGGCGAACAGGGCTGCCAGCGTAGTAAAGATGAAAGCGGCGAGTATGGAAACAATCACAAGGATGCTGCGTTTGGGCCTGCTTTTGATGCGTGGCACCTCAGCCGCTTCTACGAGGTGGAGCGCAGGAATGTCGGTGTTGAAAGCCGATTTGAGCTGGTTGTAGCGTTCGAGGTCGTAACTGAGTTGTTTGCGAGCCTGAAAGTGCAGATCGGAAAGCACCGATACGAGTGGTACGCCATCGTTGAATTGTTTTAGCGTCATCTGATTGGCCGATGGCTTGGAAGTCATGAGCTGCTGACGTTCGCGTTCGTAGGCGCGCAGGTTGGCCCTGATGTAGGCGATGGTGTCGCGGGGGATGTTTTCGTTGGGTTCCAAAACTTCCAGTTTGGCCCGGTTGCGCGATATTTCCGATTCGGCCACGGCGAGCTGGCTGGAGAGTTGTTCGCCCTGGGCAACCACGCTGTAGATGTTGTATTTTGCCTGGGTATCGCGCAAGCTATCGCCAAGGTGGGCGAGTTCTTTGTTTTTTCGGTTGATGTTGTCCTCAAAGGTTTCGATGAGTTTGGCCTGGCTGTTTTTGGTGAGCCGTTGCCCAATATGGTTGATTTTATCGCGTGCAGCATTGGCCATTTCAGACGCCAGCTGAGGATCGGTATCTTCGATGCTAAGTTCAATGGCGTCGTTTTTGTTTTTGAGCGCCGAGTAGAGTTTTCGGAAACGTTTGCGCACTTTGTGTGGACCATCCTTGGCCGTGGAGTCGATGTCGTAGTGTTCGTAAAGGCGGAAACGAGCCACCATATAATCCACCACTTCGGTACTGTTGGCAATTTCGGCAAGGCGGTCGAGGTCGCGGTCGGAACCGAAATAGTTGGTAACTTGGCTCGTGAAACCGAAAATGAGCTCAGGATTGGCCAGTTCGGGGCTTGCTGGGTAAAAAATGGTGGTAGCCTGGTAATAGTTTTTCAGCAGAAGGGAAATGCCTATACTACCGATGGCTGCGGCGATACAAACGTTTCGTATGGTTTTCCGCCAGCGGTAAATCGTTTGGAAAACACTCAGGAGGTTGTCGTGGTTGTTCATGCTGTGGCGCGTTCATGCGCGGAGTAAAGTTGGTTTACACCATAAAAGGGTAGAAAAGCGCAAAGGTAACAAAAGACTGTCTTTTGGCGCTGCAAACCATAAACGTACAGGGTAGTAAAGGTGCTGCCTGGGTTGGATTTGATTGACGAAGGACGACGTACGATTTTTGAAATTTGATTTTACTGGCCAGAAGTCAGGAGAAATATTTCAACAACGTTTGATCCCTATTTAATTCTGGACAGGCTCTATTCGACATCAATGGTTGCCAAATGTATATTGGTATACAAACCGTAGCTGCTGGTTTTTTTGGGAAAATGTGTTCCAAAAACATGAGTCATCCCAAAAAAATCGGGATGACTCATGTTTTATACTGTCCGTTAAAATTCAAATTTGAAAAATCAGACGTCGTCCTTCGTCAATCAAATTCCACCCAGCATCCGCCCTTTGGGAGGATCATGTTATTGTCCGAAAAGCATCATTACTGCTTCCGACGGACTTTTTTGAGCTGCGGCTTCAAGGTCGCGCACAAAATCGGGTGTCTCCACGCGGATGAGCAGCTTGGCTTCGCCCGGAGCGAGTTCGGCGCCGTCGCTGCTGACTTTGGCCTGGCGGAAAGCAATCATTGCACCGCTGATGTCGCGCATGGCAACCAGTGATTTGCCCAGAAAGAGGGAAGCGCGGTGGCGGCGATGGAAGTTTGGATCGGTGGGCATGAAGTTGCGCATGAGGTAAAGTTTCAGTTCAGCGGCAGCTTCAGCGTATTTTTTGGCATGAAACAGGCATTCACCTTTTTTAAGGCGCGACAACCAGTGTATGGGTTGCAGAGCAACCGAGCGTTTCACGCTAAGGTCAAAATCGGCGGCGGCACCTTCCCAGTCGTTTTTCAACATTTTTACTTTGGCACGACCGTAAAACGCCTCGGGATTTCCGGGGTTGATGTCGATGCTTTTGTTGAAATCATAAAGGGCATCGTTGAAATTTTTCAATTTGTAATTCACATAGCCTCGGCGTTCGTAGGCAGCCGCGTGGCGGGCGTATTTGTCGATGGCGCGGCTGAGTGCTGCTGTGGCTTCGGTTTCCATGCCTGTTTCAGCTACAAGCTGGCAACCAAGTTTGTATTCGGTTACGGCCACTTTGTCGGACACAGGCTCAATGTTGACGGTGTCGAGCACACGACCGTTTAGAACGCACCAGGCAAGTACGTTGCCAGCAACAGCAAATTGTGCAACTTCGCGCAACAGCGAAGTTGTACAGCGCCAGTTTTTATCGCCGCTCAAAATCGTTTGTTGCGGCAAAACCATAGCGAATTCTTCAGGAATAAATATCTGCTCTGGGTCGAACAAGACGTCCGCTTTGAAATAGGTTTCAAGGCGGTTTTGCCAGTGGCGAACCACCATTTCATACGTTCGTAAGGAACCGAATTCGAGTCGGCCCTTGAAAATCAGTTTGTTCGGTTGTAGCATATTCATCCTGCGAGCATTTTTATAGACAAACCATTTTTCACTTTGGTTCATAGGCGATGTAAACGCTTGCCCTAAAGTGTAGCGAAGCTACCTGCATTTGGGCGCAGCTAAGTTCAGACGGCTGTATATCCATAAAGACACAAGTCGTATGAAGAAAAAACTTTGACCAAGGCCGAAAAAAGCACAACCGCACATGGTCTGGGTTGTTAAAAACTTCAACCGAGCGCGAAGGAGCCGCATCCAGCAATCAACCGAAATTGAAAACCAAAGCTCTGATTACCATTAAAATTACGATAGAGGTGTTTTCCGGAGGGAAATGGTGGCTGATACAAATCAACCGTCGGAAATACACGCTTTCCCAGTTCAATCACAAATATCAGACTTTATACGCAGTTTTACAAACATTGGCGTGTTGTTTTTAAGAAAAAATTATTTGTTTTGAAATTAAAAACAACATTAAATTTTGATTGCGCCTTGCCAAAGCCTAAAATGCAAAATAAGTGCGGTGCAATGCACACGGAATGTTCAGACTTTAATAGTTTCACACACTTTTTATTTTTTTTCGCATTTTCGCCCTTTCATTTTGCCTTCGGGCAGTAGCCATAGTTTTTACTTTTTGTTTCAGAAACATGAAAAATCCACTGGAAAAACGTTTGTTTGAATACATCACCGATCAACTGGAGCAAAATCCGCTCGAACAGGCATTCGGTTCACGCATCGAAGGGCAATGGAAACACCTTTCCACAGCGGAAACAGTTGACCTGGCCAACCGCCTGAGTACCGGTTTGTTGCGCCTTGGTTTGAAACCCGGCGACAAAGTAGCCACGGTTGTGTACAAAACCACGCCACAATGGGTCGCGCTCGACTATGCCATGCTCCAGATCGGGGTGCTCAACGTTCCAATGTACCCTACCATCAGTCCGCGCGAATACGCTTACATCCTCAACGAATCGGAAGCGCGATTTTGTGTGGTGGGCGAAGGCGACCTCTTCCAAAAATTAAAGGATGCAAAAGTCCAATGCCCTAAACTTGAAACGGTTTATTGTTTCGAAGAACATCCGGAATGCCGCAACTACACTGAACTGATCGCCGACCAAGCAGATGAGGCCGAATTGCAGCGTCTGCGCGACGGCATCAAACCCGACGACCTCTGTACCATCATCTATACTTCGGGTACAACCGGTGATCCCAAAGGCGTCATGCTCAGCCACCGCAACATCGTGTACAACGTGGAAACGATGCGCAAACTCATACCCATCAAAGCGGGACAAAAAACCCTTAGCTTTTTACCGGTAAGCCACATTTTCGAACGCGCTGTTTTATATGCCTATACAGCCTACGGTGCAGGTGTTTATTTTACCGGCACGGATAACTTGGGCGGCGACGACGGCGATCTTAAAACAGTGTCGCCCCACTTCTTCGCCACTGTGCCGCGCCTGCTCGAAAAGGTTTTTGAAAAAATAATGGCCAAGGGTTATGAATTGAAAGGCATCAAGCGCGCCCTCTTTTTCTGGGCCATCAACATGGCCGACAAATGGGAATTCGATTACAAGCCGTCGGGTATGGATGCCGTGCGTTGGACTCTTGCCGACAAACTCATTTTTTCCAAATGGCGGGCTGCCCTGGGCGGCAATGTTAAAGGCATAATCACTGGCGCCAGCGCATGTCCAATACGCATCATGCGCATCTTCAACGCAGCGGGCATCCCGGTGCGCGAAGGTTACGGCCTCACCGAAGCGGCGCCTGCTTTCAGTTTCAGCCGCTTTGAACCCGGCGGCGCTCGCCTTGGTACCGTTGGCCGCCTTTTTGAGGGCGTTGCTGTGCTCATCGAAAGCGGCAGCGAAAACCGCGAAGGTGAAGGCGAAATTGTGGCGACCAGCCCGGGCGTCATGCTGGGATATTACAAACAACCCGAAAAAACGGCCGAAGTCATACGGGAGAAAGATGGCAAGCGCTGGCTCCTTACCGGCGATATAGGCATGGTTATCGATGCCGGCGACGGCGGTGATCCGTTTCTGAAAATAACCGACCGCAAAAAAGAGCTGCTTAAAACAAGTAGCGGAAAATACGTAGCGCCGGCCCCCATCGAAGCAGCGTTTAAAGAGCACTTCCTTGTGGAACAAGCCATGGTGGTTGGCGAAAATCTGAAGTTTGTTTCAGCGCTGATCATCCCATCGGCCGACGGACTTCGGGAATGGTGCGGCCGTCACAGCATCGCCTGGACAGGGCTGAACGACGCCCTCAGCAATCCCAAAGTGCTGGAGCGCTACCAAATGCTGGTAGACCGTATTAATCCAAATTTTGCAAAATTCGAACAAATCAAAAAGTTTGCCTTGCTTCCTGAACCATGGGAAGCCATAAAAAAAGACGGCACGGATGCCGAACTTACACCCACACTCAAACTGAAACGAAGGGTGATCATGGAAAAATTCAAATCGGTTATCGACAAAATGTACAACTAACGGCGGAAAAAATACAACCCTAAAATCTTGTAAAACAGGATTTTAAAGAAGGTTACGGGCGGTCTAAAAGGCTCATTTTGCACTGTCCGAAACCTGCATGGGTTTCCTTGCCATGCGCAGGGCGGTACAGCACCTTTGTGTTGTTCAATCGCCTCGTCGTCATGAAAACACCATTTTACATTTTGCTATCCGCCGTTGGGCTGCTTTTGCCGGGAATGCTTCCGGCGGCTGCCCTGCACCGAACGGAGTGCCCCGCAACGGTGTTTTGGCTCGATCCCTGGCTTACTGAGGCCATGGAGCAACAACACTTCCTGGCAAACGAATATGCCCTACAGGCAGCACCCTTGGTAACACGCCTTGTAGAGGTTCGTACGGTGCTGTCTTCTCCACGCAAAAAAACAGCCGCCAAAACCGTAAGATTGTTGCTTGAACAGCGCGATTTGGAAGATTCACTGAAACAGGTGAGTGACAATTATAAGTTGAAAGTTGTACGGTTGCGGTTCCGGAAAAGTGTGGAGATTGTGAAAATGTTGTACGAAAAGATCCTGAGCATGGATCATCATTTCAGCAGCATGCTCGTGCAACAGAAATTGTCGAACTTGTCCAACCCCCACCATTACCCTGAGTTTGAAAAAAACCGTGCGTTGATAGAGGAAAAGGTACAGCGCAAATATGGTTTTGTGTTGCCTGATCTTTTGAGCGCCAATCCATTTTTATCGGCTTCTTTTTCCATCATCGGACTGATGGTGAGCGGCGGCGATGCCGAAAGCAAAAAGGAACGTACCAGCAAGATGTCCTGCGTGCTCGACTTTACGGTGCGCATGCATACCGATCTGAACACCATCCATTTTGAAACAGGGTACCTGCGCGAAGCGAACCTCACGTTGAAGCGCGATTGCGAAGCTTTGTTTGCCGACTGTGCCCGGCAGGTGGGTTACACCATTCCTTTGGAGCAGTGCCGCTACAACGATGACTGGGAAAAGCTCTTTGGTTTGCTCGACCAGTTGATAGAACAAACCCTGGGCGAAGCAGCAACGGTTGGCAGCAAAGTGTCGAGCCTTCCGACAGACCTGCAAAAGATGGTCAGGGTGGAAAACAACCTGCAATTCGCTGTCAGTCGAGTGGTACAGTTCATCAACCGCTATTCCGATTTCGTAAATGCCGGCGATGAGTACTACAAAAAGTTCGACATGATAACTTCCAGTTACACGGTGAACTCCAATTGCCAGGATGTGTTGCCCGATCCTTTCCTGCAATTGCGGGCCGACATCAAACAGATGATAGAGAAATTCGACAGTGCGTACCGCATGCCTGAAATGCAGGGCTCGAAACTTAAGGACCTGCTTTATGGCGCTTTGGAATGACACTATAATACATTAGGTACCATGATTGAAAAACACCAAACCAAATCATAGGGGATTTCATTGGCAGTGAACCGGTTTGCATGCATGGGGGTAAAAACCTCGTGGCGCAGCACATGCGGCCGGTTCCTCCCCCCGCTTTCTGATGCTCGAACATAAACGGGCTGACTTTTTTGAATCAAATTGAATGTTAGACTATGAAAACAGTACATCTCGAAGGGCTTCGGGAAGCCACCGTCATGTCGCAGGTATTACACCTTACACTGGGCGAACTCAACCGAAAGCTTGGACTACGGGCGGGGCTGCTCGCTACTTTGCTTGGATTGCACAGTTCCGATCTCACCCGAATGCGGCTTTTGCATGTTCGACCTCAATACGCTAGGGTTGTAAGCCGAATGGCATTAATGCGGGTGCTGCGGCATTTGTTTGGGCAGTTTCCCACCATGGAGCTCGGGCTCACCAGACGCGACCGTTTGGTGGTGCGACTTTACAAACGCCGCGGTGGTACACGGTTGGCAATGCCGCAGGGCTTGCCGCCCTTATCTCCGCACACACTACAGGTACGCCGGGCTTTCAGACCCGGATCTACACGATGGTTTTTACAAGAGGGCAATCATGAAAACGTATTGAGAGATCAGCAGGTGCAGCTTTCTCAAGGTTGAACAGCATGTCCGGAGCCTTTTTCACCTACTTCATAGCTTAATTTTTTGGGGCTCTGATGCAGCTTTCAGCCAGGATTGTTGTGGATGCCCGGGAGGTCCTTCCCGGGCATCAAATTTTATTTGGCATTGGAACGCTCACATCTTGCTGAAAGACAATGGTTAGGAGCGAAGCCGGTTACTGCCAAATAAAATTTCTATAAAAATATTTGAAACCCCTGTTGGCAGAATAAAAACTTGTCTGACCTTTGCGGCCGCTTCGGAAGAGAAGTGGTTAGAATGGGATGAAGTTGATTGATTAGCTTCGGAAAGTTTTAAAAAAAGATTGCAAAAAGTTTGGTGGAAGAGAATCGTTCATCGTACCTTTGCATCCCGCAAA
>JBBSDH010000096.1:0-14834 GCA_038249605.1 Chitinophagales bacterium
GGCGAGACCTATATTTTGCTCAATTGGGCATGAGGAGGGCGAAATGCGGGACATTTTAAATGACCACTCCAGATGGTAATATTGAATAAAAAGCCTTTTGATGGATTATTTAGTCACCCAAGGAACAAAACACTGAACGGGAAGGCGGCATCTGTTTCGGTCACAACAACGTCAAAAATTACAATCATGGAAAAAAGTTGGATTCATCATTGGACAATCTGAAAAGCGCTGTTACCTTTGCTTCTCTGGAATTAGTCTAAATAAATATCAAACACACACCCATTCAAAACACAAACACATAAATTCCGGTTAAACATCACATCCACATGAAAAAATCACTTCTTTTTCTGGTGCTCGCCTCTGCTTTCTGGGCCGTTTCCTGCAACGACGACGGTAAGGATCCGCTCGACATCCCGGCAAACTACGATGGCGCAGCATTTGGGACCAACGCCGCCACCGAGCTGAAACTCCTCAGCAACCTCACCAAACTTACCAATGAGGCCAAAAAAGGCCGAGTGAACGGCACGATCATCGGTCTGGATTCGCTGTTTACCTGGTACGCACTCGACGCGCCCAACAGTCTGGAAAACACCGCGACCGACTATTACGACGACCGTCTTCAAACATGGTTCAACGAAATCACCCTTGCCAGCGGCGGCACGTATACACCCGGCGCACCTGTAGGCGGCAACGGCGGCACTTTCGGTGGCTACCTATTTGATGAAAACGGTCTTGAATTCGAACAAATGATTGAAAAAGGGCAGTTCGGCGCTACGTTGTTCAACCACGCCAACAAATTGTCTGAAACAACGCCTTTCACGCCTGCCCATGCCGACCGCATGCTGGCCATCTTCGGCGCCAACCCCACCTTCCCCAACTCCTACCAAGCCAACTTGCACGACAAACCCGATGTGTTCAGCGCCAATTACTGCGCTCGCCGAGACAAAAACGACGGCGATGGTTTTTACACCACCATCCGCAACAACTTCATCAAACTCCAGGCAGCCGCCAAAGCCGGCGATGATTACCGCGACGAACAGGAAGATGCCATCCACGCCGTCATGACCAACTGGGAAAAATCAAATTTCGCCACAGTCGTTAACTACCTCAATGGCGTCATCGCCAACCTTAGCGCCACCAACCCCACCGACGCGCAAAAGGCTGTAGCCATGCACGCTTACGGCGAGGCTGTGGGCTTCACACATGGTTTCCGCACTGTGGCCGCCCAACACCGCAGCATCACAGACGACCAGATCGATCTTTTGCTGTCGCTCATGAATGCGCCCTACAACGGTACACCGACCTCGTACAAATTTGTAACTGACCCCGTGAACGAACTGACCAAACTGGTAACGGCAAGAGCTGAAATCAAGGCGATTTTTGGTTTTAGCGACCAGCAAATGGAAGATTTTAAGAAAAACTGGGTAATTGAACAGAATAGGTAAGTCGACTGCCGACAGCCGACTCAACTTCAAACTTCAAACTTCAAATTTTAAACTTTAAAGATGCGCGCACTCCCCTTTTTGCTGTTGCTCCTCGTTTTACTTTCTTCCTGCGACGGCGGCGGCGACACGACTGACGACTTCGACCGCAGCGCCATGCTTTCGGATTATGCCACGAAAATGATCCAGCCGGCATTAAGTGATTTGGCCGCCGCAAGCCAAGGACTTTCCAACGCTGTAGAACTTTTCACAGGTGCACCTACCGAGACCAACCTGGAAACCGTGCAGGAAAAATGGACGACCGCTTACCTCGCTTGGCAAAATGCCAACAGCTACAATTTTGGTCCTGCCGGCGAAGCGGGAACGCGAAAAGGACTGATTGAAGAAATCGGGACGTTCCCGGCCAGCACCACAAAAATTGAAGACCGCATCAGTTCGGGCGTTTGGAATCTCACCGACTTCGACCGCGATGCACGCGGCTTTTTGGCCATGGAATACCTCATTTTCCGCCGCGACAACAACAATGCCGCCATTGTCAACGCCTTTTCAGTCAACAACCGCCGTGTCTACCTTAAAGACCTGGCAGCCGATCTGAAAAGCCGCATCGACCTGGTTAAGGACAACTGGCAGGGCGACTACCTTATGGGTTTCATTGAAAATGACGGCACCGATGTGGGCTCCAGCACCTCTGTGATCTACAACGAATTTGTAAAAAGCTTCGAAGCACTTAGAAACTTCAAATTGGGCCTGCCACTCGGTAAACGCCCCGGTCAGGTGCAAACCGAACCGCAGCTCGTGGAATGTTACTACAGCGGCGATTCACGTGCAGCCCTGCTTCTTGACTACTACAACTGCATCGATTTCTGGTACGGCCGCGTATCCGGTGGCGAAGATTTCACCGGTTTCCGCGAATACCTGCTGGCCGTAGAAGGCGGTCCGGCACTCGTGGAAAGCACCGAAGCCCAAATTGCCAAAACTACGACAGCAATCCTAGCCATTCCCACTACACCCGACCTTGCCAACCTGATCGCACAAAACAATCCTCAGGTAGACAGCCTTTACACCGAGCTGCAAAAACTGACGCGCTTTTTCAAAAGCGACATGTCGTCGGTGCTGGGAATTTCCATCACCTTCAGCAGCGGGGATGGCGATTGAAGAGAGTTTGGAGTTCGGAGTAGTTGAAGCAATGATTGATTTGGAAAAAAAATGCCCAACCAAAAACATTTTGATGCAGAGTTCACATTGCATGTATAGGATAATTTGGCAGGTTCAAACCCACTTCGAACTTTGAACTTCGGACTTCGCAATCTTTTCGAATTCGGAATTCGAACTTCGAACTTAGGGCTTATTGCCACGTTTCGCGTGTTAATCGGCACCCTGATGCTTTTCAGCACCGTGCGTTTCTGGACTTTGGGCTGGATTGAAGACCACTACGTCCAACCGCTTTTTCATTTCAAATACTACGGTTTCGGATGGGTAGAGGTTTTGCCCGAATGGGCCATGTACGCCTTGCATGGCGTCATGATCACAGCGTCGATCGGCGTAATGCTGGGCTGGTTTTACAGGGTTTCCATTGTGGCGCTTTTCCTGTGTTTTACCTACACCGAACTGATTGACCTTACGTATTACCTCAACCATTACTACTTTGTAAGCGTGGTTTTGGGACTGATGATGTTCCTGCCCATGCATGCCAAATACAGCATCGATGCATTGAACAAACCGGCGGGATACTCCGAAAAAGCGCAGTTGTGGATGATGTGGCTCATCCGTTTTCAGGTTGCGCTCGTGTATGTGTATGCCGGGTTTTGGAAAATGAACTACGACTGGCTCTTCAACGCCTTGCCTTTGAAAATCTGGTTGCCGGCGCACGACACCATGCCGGTTTTGGGTCCGCTCTTCGCCTGGCATTACACGCCATGGCTGTTTTCGTGGATCGGCATGTTGTACGACACGACGATTGTGGGTTGGCTTTTGTGGGACAAATCGCGGCCCTGGGCTTATGCTTCGGTGGTTGTTTTTCACACCCTCACTGGTTTGCTTTTCCAAATCGGCATGTTTCCGGTTGTGATGATGGGCGCAGCTTTGGTGTTTTTTCCGCTGAGCTGGCACGAGCGTTTGTGGACGAATGTCACGAAGGTTTTACAAAAGCTTAATGTTCGGAAACGCAGCTCTTCTCCAACGTCGGAAGTACCTTTGCGCCGGGAATTTGGAATGCGGAATGCGGAATGCGGAATGCGGAATGCGGAATGCGGAATGCGGAATGCAGAAAGCAAAACCTTGTCATACCAGCAGAGCGTGGGAACCCAACTATCCGGATTGGCGAAAATTGCTCTGGTGGTTTTTATCGCATTTCAGCTCTTATTTCCGTGGCGTTACCTATTGTACAATGGCAACGTATTTTGGACCGAGGAAGGATACCGTTTTGCTTGGCGGGTGATGTTGATGGAAAAAGCCGGGACGGCCACTTTTTTTGTAAAAGACGGAAAAACAGGTCGTGAAGGCGAGGTGGTAAACAGCGAATTTTTAAATGCGCACCAGGAAAAACAAATGGCTTTTCAGCCGGATATGGTCCTGCAGTTTTCCCATTTTTTAAAAAAACATTACGAAGAAAAAGGCGTGTACGACCCGCAAGTCCGCGCCGAAGTGTACGTAACCCTGAATGCACGACCGAGCAAACTTTTGATCGACCAGCACATTGACCTGACGAAACAAAACGATACCTGGGCGCACAAAACTTGGATTTTACCACCACCGTGAAACAAAACGACAAAAAGATTTCGGGGTTTGAGTCCCCTGGTTTTTTGCAAAAGATTAAAAAAATGGGATTTAGCCCAAGGACGTTGACTTTAGGATTTTTACGATTACCTGAAATCAATGGCATTGGGCTGTGGCCCCGAATAAGTTAACTTCTGCCCCAGGACTAAACTCCCGGGTTATTTTTAAAAACCTTGTCATGCGGCATTTCATTTTTGCCTGTTGTATGTGTCTTCTCGTTCCGGCCGCCACGTGGGCGCAATCCGAAACGACCGTTGATACGGTGGCGCCGCAGCAAATTCGTGAGGTAATCATCAGCCACCAGGCCGAAGGGTTCGGCAGTACGAACATGCGTGGCGTTGAAAATTACGGCATCTACAAAGGCAAAAAAACAGAGGTGATCATGCTGACCGAGATCACGGCCAATCTGGCAACCAACAATCCGCGACAAGTTTACAGCCGCATCACGGGCCTCAACATTTGGGAAAGCGACGGCGCAGGTTTGCAACTCGGCATTGGCGGCCGGGGACTCAGTCCCAACCGCACAGCCAATTTCAATACCCGCCAAAACGGTTACGACATCAGTGCCGACGCCCTTGGTTACCCCGAAAGTTATTACACGCCACCGGCCGAAGCCCTCGAACGCATCGAAATCGTGCGCGGCGCAGCTTCCCTGCAATACGGCACCCAGTTCGGCGGACTGTTGAATTTCAGGTTCAAACGTGGTCCGGAAGACCGCAAAATAGAATTAACCACACGCCAAACCGTGGGGCCTTGGGGATTTTTCGGGTCGTTCAACAGCGTGGGCGGCACGGTGGGAAAGGTCAATTACTACGCTTATGCCCAGTACAAACGCGGCGACGGCTGGCGTCCCAACAGTGGTTTTGAATACACCTGCGGCTACGCCGGAATGAATTACAAAGCCACGGAAAAATTCAACATCGGATTCGACTACACACGCATGCGTTACCTCACGCAACAGCCTGGCGGCCTTACGGATAAAATGTTCGATGACGACCCAAGGCAATCGGTGCGCGAACGCAACTGGTTCAATGTGAACTGGAATGTGGGCGCAATAACTTTGAACTACGCCTTTACCGACAAAACCCGTTTGAACGTACGCACCTTCGGACTGTACGCAGGTCGGCAATCGGTGGGCAACCTTGAGCGCATCAATGTGGTCGATTTCGGCGGCAACCGCACGCTCATCGACGGAAAATTTCAGAATTTCGGACAAGAGTCGCGCCTTTTGCACACCTATGAACTTTTCGGTCAGCCTCAAACCCTGCTGGTGGGCTACCGACTTTACCGCGGATTCTCCACGGCCAAACAAGGCGACGGCAGCGCTGGCAGCGATGCCAATTTTGAGTTCCTGAATCCCGACGACCTGGAAAACTCCGATTACGACTTTCCCAACCACAACGAAGCCGTTTTCCTTGAACACATTTTCAACCTGTCGCCCCGCTGGAGCGTCACACCCGGCATTCGGTACGAAAACATCAATACCCGCGCCGACGGTTACTACAAACAAACTGTGTACGACGCCGCCGGCAACATCGTGGTGGAAAACACCCTTTATGAAGACCTGAAACGCAAACGCGATTTCATCCTCGGCGGTTTGGGCGTAACCTACAAAGTTAAGGCGGCTACCGAAATTTACGGCAACATTTCGCAAAACTACCGCGCCATCAATTTCACTGACCTGCGCATCACCAACCCGAACCTTGTGGTGGATCCAAACATCCAGGACGAAGAAGGCTTTACCGCCGATTTTGGCGTGCGCGGCGGAAAAGAGGGATTGCTGCACTACGAAATCACCGCTTTTTACATCGCCTACAAAGGCCGCATCGGTCAGGTTTTGCGCGCCGATCAGCCGCCACTTTACAACGACTACCGCTGGCGGAGCAACATCGCCGACGCCCGAAACATCGGTCTGGAAGCCTTCGCTGAAACCGATGTTTTGGCCCTTTTCAACCGTCCGAACCCACGCCTCCGCTGGACCGTTTTTGTAAACACCGCCGTGGTGGATGCGCGCTACATCAACAGCGAAGACAATTCGGTGGACGGCAAATTTGTGGAAATGGCGCCTCCTGTGATGGTGCGAACGGGCACAGGTGTACACATGGGGCCCTGGCGCGCCTCCTTCCAGGTTGCTTACACCGCCAAACACTACTCCGACGCCACCAACGCCGAGCGCACCTCCACGGCAGTGGAAGGGGCCATCCCATCCTACACCGTGGCCGACTTTTCAGCATCCTACAACTGGAAATGGCTCACCCTTGAGGCCAGCTGCAACAACCTTTTCAACGCGCATTATTTCACCCGAAGGGCAGAGAGTTATCCGGGTCCCGGCATCATCCCGTCGGACGGAAGGGGCGTTTATGTGACGGTGATGGGAAAATTCTAAAATCACCACCATCACCTCGAAACCACACTTGATTCAAAGGCTTTGAGTAAGGCGGCGTAGTGTTTTTCCAGCATGTCCTCGCGGCCTGTAATGGTGAGGCCCAGGTCCCGTGTATAACCATCCACGGTAATTTCTTTAAGGAACAACAAATACAAACCTTCGCTTTTTTCCGAATTGCGTATTTGCGGGGAGGGAAAAAAGATATCCCTAATTTTACCGCACCTCTTCCACCATAAAAAGTCCCACATCATCCAAAGCGAAATCGTTGCCGTCACCTGGCAAGGTTTCATCGAGCAGGATGCGGATGGTCAGGCTGCTTCCGGTTACCGTGAGGTCATGCGTTAAGGCCATCCAGTCGCATGGCGCCGCACCGGATTCTACCGCCACATTTTCCAGGTCAAAATCCTGCGCATCAAAACGCACATCGATGCGGGGCTGTACGGCGAAACAACAGGGCGGAATGGCTTTCAGGGCTGCGCAAAAGCGGTAGGAGGCGCCTGGCTTCAGGTTTTGTATTGTTTGCTCCCACACCAGCCGTTTGCCCGTCGTTTGCCCGGTACTGCCGTTCACCAACAAAAATTTACCCGTGTTGCCTGGGCAGCTCGAGTGGTCGCTTACAGCCCAAACCGGGCACAACGCCTGTGTCTGCTCGGTACCGATTACCACGGCCATGCCCGGATGGAAAGCAGCCGAATCGCGTAAAATGGTGTAATCGGTACGGAAAGCAAAAATACTGTCGTTGAAATCAGGATTTTTTAGCAAATTCGTCAACTCAGCGCTGCAGGTATTGCCGGGCAGGGGCAGGTTTTTGCCGGCAGGCAGGTTGGGCAAGCCGCGCCTGCTGCGGCCCGGACTCAAAGCCACCGCCTGCGGAACGTACACGGCTGGAAACGAATCGGGATTGCGTAGGGCATCGAGGTAGTTGTTGCAGGCGCTCGACGGATTGCTGGTGAGGGTGGCGGCAACGTAAATTACGCCGTCCAGACCCAACTGCAGGGAGCCGTAGCTGCACGATGTGCCTTGCGGACTCAACAGGCGCACGTAACCCGAATCCACGGCTGGCGCTAAGGGATAGGCCTTGATGCGGATGGCGCCCGCTTCGGAATTCGAGGTTTGGAAGGTTTTCAGGTAGGCCTCGTTACTTATGTCGAATTGGTACACCCGCGCCCCTTTGGAGGCGCCATAGGAAGTGGAAACAAAAAGATAACGCCCCGAGGGCGAAAATGCAACGCCGTACACTTCACATTCGAGCAGCGAAAAACTGATTCGTGAGGCGTTGTTTACCAGACCGGTTTCTTTGGAAAAATCGAAAAATTCCACAAATTTCATGGGGTGCACGGCGAGGGCCAGCTTGGTACCGTCGGGCGAAAACACCATTTGTCCCTGGGCCGTACGGTAGGCGTTGGCTTCGGCAAAAAAATTGTGCAAACTGCCGCTTTGGGAAACCACCGGCGTGGGCATTTTTTCGTCGGTGAGGTGCCAGGCGTAAAAAGTATAACCTGGAGAATTGCGGTCCACAGAAGAAACGCGTGAGTCTTCAAACCCATGCGCAACTACCCAGAATCCACCGTTTCCATCGGACACGGCGGCGAGTTTTTCCGTCATTTTTTTCGAAGCGCCGGGCATGGGCAGGTTTTTTTTGTCGGCCACTACGTCACCGTTGGGCGCGTTCAGCGATCGGTCGATCACTGAGTACTGCATGCCGTTGGCCAGGTTGTTTTCCACGGCATCCACCGTGAACAGGAAAAAGCGTTGAAAATTGGTGCCTGGACAAGGCAGCAACAAGGCCGATTGGGTAGCCGACGGGTGACCACCGAGTCCGCTGCCGTTGGGCAACGGTTTGTTGTCGAACCCGTACACGGTAATGCCGTCGGTGCTGAACCACACCTGTCCGTAACGGTCGTACACGGTGGATACACCTTCGTCGGTATTCACCGGGCCGGCAACTGACACAGGCGTTCCTGTGGAAAAATCGATGCCTGCGTTCTGACCAAAGAACCAAACTTGGCAAAGGAGTGGGTGCGTAAACAAGAGGAGCAAAGCTGCAAAGGCTGATTTTTTCATAGGTTTGTTTGACTTGGTTGAAAGCGGCACAACAGGCAGGCCAGGTCGAACAAACCGAATAACACGCGTTGTTTGCCTTTCCAGTCGAACAACACGTCACCTAAAACATTTCATCCATCAAAAAAATACCCGACCGCCTGTTGACGCGCTTGTCTACAAATTTAACGCTGTAAAAGCGCTAAACCAGGTTTGGCAGGTTAATTCTTCGTTTGCCTGCCCCGGTCAGTCCTTCTCAGAAACCTGACTTTTAATCCCTTATTTTTCCAAAACAACAAACACTTCCGATCCCATCCTCGGTCCGGCAGAATTGTGGCAAGGCTCCAGTATTTTCACCGTAAACACCTCTTCGAACAAGGTTTTGTAATCCGTCGCACACCCGCCGTATGGAGGGCCGCCCTCGAAATCGCGGTCGAACATCACACCCGCTAATTTGCCGGAAGGTTTCAAAAGTTCGTGCATGTGTTGGGCATAAGTGGGTCGCCAGGAGGGGTCGAGGGCACAAAAAAAAGTTTGTTCTAAAATCAAATCATACCTACCCCTGTGTTCGAAAAAATCGCCGGTAATCAACGTGAGGTGTTTCTGCCAGTTGGGAAAATCGGCATCCAGGCGGTCGCGCAAACACACCACCGCGCTGGGCGCAATGTCGATCACCGTCACATTGGTAAAGCCGCGTTTAAGCAAATATTCAGCCTCGTAAGCATTGCCACAACCGGGAACAAGCACGGCAGCATCAAGGTTTTCCCATTGATCAATGTAGGCGGCCAATGGCGGCGATACGGCGCCGAGGTCCCAGCCGGTGAGGCGGTTTTGCCAGCGTGACTCCCAGAAATGACCTGGATTTTGAGGATTCATGGATTTAGATTTTTGACCAGGATTTTTGGGATTTCGAGATTGGGATTTTATTGAGATTTAGGGATTTGGATGATTGGATTGGATTCTTGACCAGGATTTTTGGGATTTCGAGATTGGGATTTTGAAGGGACAAAAAGGGATTTGGATGATTGGATTGGATTTTTGACCAGGATTTTTGGGATTCATGGATTGGGAATTTATTGATATTTAGGGATTTAGATGATTGGAATATAAGAAATGTACCTCCAGCGACCAAAATCCAATCCAATCATCCAAATCCCTAAATCTCAATAAAATCCCAATCTCGAAATCACTTAAATCCAGGTTTAGACATTCTCGCATACCGCAAGGCTGCAATTACAATGGCAATAACCATAAAACCCAAACCCCATTTCCATTCGTTTTCGAAACCGGGTTCCTTGGCGCTGAACATGCCTTCGTAGAGGAGGTAAAGTCCCCAAAGAAAAAGTGCTGCAGGTAAAAGAAATCTATACATTTTTGGTCGGTTGGTTAGTCGGTTGTTCGGTTGATTGACTAAAGGACCAACCGACTTTTTAAAGTCCCAGTAGGTGCCCCATAAGTTCCTGTTTTGTTTGCAGGTAGTCGCGGTTGTCGGCGTGTGGTGCGATGACGAGCGGAATGCGCGCAATCACGTTGATGGGCGACCGTTTGAGTGCGTCTACTTTGTCGGGGTTATTGGTGATGAGTTCAACGTCGCTGATACCGAGGTCTTCGAGGATGAAAACTGCGCATTCGTACTGGCGGTTGTCGACGTCGAAACCGAGGTGTGTATTGGCTTCGACGGTGTTCAGGCCGGCGTCCTGGAGGTTGTAGGCTTTGAGTTTGTTGATGAGTCCTATGCCGCGGCCTTCCTGGCGCAGGTAGATGACCACTCCACCTTTTTCGGCAGCTATTTTGAGCGAAGCATCGAGTTGTTCACCACAATCGCAACGTTTGGAGGCAAACACATCGCCAGTCATGCATTCCGAATGGATGCGAACGGGGACGGGTTTGGAGGGATCAAAACCTTCGGCCACAAAAGCGATGTGAGGCATCCGATCGGTGGATTTGTCGGCGTAGGCCAGCATCGTAAACTGACCGTGATGGGAAGGTATGCGGGCTTCTGCTTGTCGTTGCATGGTAGGTGGGGCAAAAATACTGTCTTTAACCCGGATTTTGAGGATTTTGGGATTGGGATTTTGGAGGATTGTTGGATTGGGAAGATTGGATTGGATTTTAAAGGGATTGGATTTTATGAATTAACATAAAAACATGATTTCATCCGATGTGGTTCATAACTGCTTTGAAATCTTAACCCAGATAAATCCTCAAAACCCCATTTGTCATCCCAGAGAAGCGTGGGACCTAAAGTCCAATCCCTTTAAAATCCAATCCCTTTAGAATCCAATCCCTTTAAAATCCAATCCAATCTTCCCAATCCAACAATCCTCCAAAATCCCAATCTCAAAATCCCAAAAATCCGGGTTAAAGACGGAATTTCACTTCCACCCGCACTTGCGGATCTTTACCCCGCACCCATTTGTACTCCCTTACCAAACGTATGGCTTCTTGCTCGCAGCCGTAGCCGAGCGGACGGTTGATCACAAAATAGCCGGGTTCGTTTTTCTCATCCACCAGGAACTCGAGTATGACCGTGCCGCGCACGCCTACACGTTTCGCCTCCTCGGTGAGGCGGGTGTTTTTGTCGAGGTAAGCATCCCATTTTTTCCAGCCGCCCGAGGGTTCGCTTTTTGCCGGAACCGGAATCTCTTTTTTGACTTCCGCGCGTTTGGCTTTGCTGGCCGCTACCACCTGGTCGGCTGCAGCGGATTTTTCAAGGTCCTTGGTGGCTGGCGACGGCGGCGGCATTTGGTTGGGCGTGCTCAGGGGCACGCTGATGCTTTCGTTGTCCGTTCGCACTTGTCCGGCGCCCTGGTTTTCCTGCACTGTACTTTGACTCCTTTCTTCGTAGGTCATGGCCGGCCCATCGTCCGTCACCACGATTTCTTGTTGCGCCTTATTTTCCTGTATTGCAGAAAACGATTCGTCGGTGTACCTTTTGGAAGCGGTGGCTTTATCGGTTTGGGGCACGACGTCGGGTTTGCGTGAGGAAACCACAATGTCCTCAGCTGGTGCTGTTGTTTGAGGGGCGGCTAAGCGGCCGTCGGAGGGTTGGAAAAGCACCGTATCGCCGGGGCCTTTGGTTTCCATGGCCATTTCCGATGTTTCGCCTTCGGGTTGCATGATCCACACGGCGGCAGCTATGAGGGCCATGGAAGCAGCAGTGGCCATAAGGGCACGGAACATGGCACGCATCCCCACGGGAGCGTTGAGGCGGTTGCGCAGTGCCAGGAGGTGTTTGTCGTGTTCGTTTTCGGGCAGATTTTGGAAACCGTCCCAAGCTTCGCGCCGGAAATCGTCGGACGCCGCAAGCGCCTCCATCGCGCGCTCGTCGGCGCGGGTGAAGTCGCCCTTCAACCACTTTTCGAGCAGTTGGAGGAAGCGTTGATCGTCGATGTTGTTCGGCTTTTTCATATCCTGTTGTCGTTCATGGCGCGGATGCCCTGGCGTTCGAGGCAAAGTTTGAGGTTGCGCTTTCCATTTTGGATGTACGAGCGCACCTTGCCCAATTCTTCGCTGATGACATCGGCTATTTCCTTGTACGATTTATCTTCATAATAAAACATTTGCACGCTGATGCGCTGCTCGTCGGGCAATTCGCCAAGGCATTTATCCAACGGTTGAGCGCTGCCTTCGGGCGGCGGAAGTTCGTAGTCCACGCCGTTGTCGGCCCCGTCGAAACGCTGCATGGCTTCGGGTTCGAGCAGGTCTGTCGGTCGGCGTTTTTCTTTTCTCCAGACCATAAGGCAATGGTTTCTGGCCAAGACGTAGAGCCAGGGACGAAATTCCTTGATGTCGTGTTCAGGAACCTTGCGCACCAGTTCTTCGTAAATGGTCATGACGGCATCTTCAGCTTTGGTGCTGTCTTTGAAAATTTTCAAACACACACCGTAAACCATGGGCATGTACCGTTCGTAAAGTTCCCCCAAAAGCGCCGAATGGCCACTGCGCCGGAACTCGACCAGCAACGCTTCATCGGAGCGCTGTTCGGAGGATTTTGAACGAAAAAAAGTCAACATGCCTGGAGATGCCGTTATTTAGCCACCAAAGGTAAGGAATGGATGCCTGAAAATGGAAAATTGCATAATAGGGTAACGTTTGGCATCGTTTTTAACCACAGATTTACACGAAGTTGCACAGAGTTAACACAGAGTTTTCCCCGATAGGTATCTTATCCAAAAAAATCCAACGCTGTGTTAACTCCGTGCAGCTCCGAGTAAATCAGTGGTGAGAAACGATGCCAGACATATGCCCCAAAAGCTTTTACTTTGCAAACAAACCAATACCAACATGAAAATTCTGCCCATCCTCCTCTTCCTATCCACCACCCTTTCTGCCCAAAACTTCGCTGGCAAATACACCGGAACGTACGAAGGAGATCCTGTCGTGCTCACCCTCACCAGTACAGGCGGACATACCTACTCGGGCGACATGAACGACGGTAGCAACAACTACAAAATATCCGCCACCGCCCAAGGCAAAACTTTAAAAGGCACCTGCACGGAAACCACCCAAAACATCGCCCTCGACATGAGTGGCACACTGGAAGGCGCCAAACTGGCCGTGAGGTTGAACTTTACGGGCGTCAACCTCGATTTTGACGTGTTTAAAGAAGAAAAATCTGCTGCCGCCAAACCGCAGTCAGCAGCGCCCAAAGACAACAAACAACGCGACCCGGCACTTGTAGGTCGCTGGACGCGACAGGAAAACTACAACAGCGGCTACGGCCAAAGCGGCTCCATGTCGAGTGAATCAAGCCTGGTTTTCCTCGCCGATGGCCGTGTGGCCGACGGCGGCAGCCGAACTGTGGTGGGAGGATCGGATTTTAGTGGCTCCACTTCAGCAGAAGCAAGTGGCGTGGTGGAAGGACTGATTTGGTACACCGACAAACAAAACCTTTACCTGCAAGTCACCGAAAACGGCAAAACCGAAACAGAGATGCTCGGGCGGTACTACATAGAAAACAACAACATGCTGGTTACGGGACAGGATGGGACGAAGGTGCTGTTTTATCGGGGGTGATTAGGCACATCGCAGCGGCAGCGCCGTTAAGGCATGAAAATGGTGCATGACCCTGTCCCTTTACAAAGGGCAAAAAGGCGGCGCAATTCGTCGCAAGCAGCTGTGTTGGTAGTTCCTGTGCGCACGAAGGCTCTGCTGCTTTTTCCATTAATTTCTTATATTTGTAGTGCAAAGCCTATACTATTTGGGAGCATCCTGTCCCTTGGTCATTCCATCCGATGTGATCGTTTCGCTTGGGCGCAACGAGGCAGAGCTCCGATTGGAGTTGGCCATATTTTTTTATGCGCAAATGGACTTTTCATCCGATGAAGCAGCTGAATTTGCAGGCATTCTCAGGGTTGTTTTTTTAAAAGAATTGGGCAACAGGCATGTCCCTGTTCAATACGACGCAGCGGATGTTGAATATAACGTGCGTGTGATGATTGGGTGAGGTGACATCTCCGAGACACGAGGAGGCGTTATCTCACAATTACACCAAAACGTGCTTCCTTAACCCTCCAGCTTCCCAAACATCAACTCCGCAGCTTCCCAATCCAACAACTCTGTAGGTACCAAACTCAGTGACTTCACCATGTGGAGCGTCGAGGTTTTGTACTTCTGAAAATGCGGCGTTTTTAAATGTACCTGGTACGCCGCCGTTTTCACATAGATTTCCAAAATTCGGATTTGATCCGGGTTTCCATTTGGATCATGGGAAACAACACCAAAACGCCTGATTCCAACCCAATCGACGCTTCGGCTTCCTCTTTCAAAATGGCCAAGTATGCCGTCCTGTACTCGGGGGAAACTTTAATTTCAGCTATGTGGACCATGGTTTGTTGGTGGGTTTTGTAATCCTGGACATACATGGATTGTACGGTTAACATGGCGGTCAGAAGCGCTGTGTTAAGGAGTGTTTTAGTGTAGATCACGGTAGATGTTTGAAAAATTATGAAGTAAAAATGCGGTTAAACATTTTTTGGTTTTTTAAACGTAGCCACGCGCGCAGCGCGCATGTACTCCGGAGCTCCAGCTCCGGAGCGCGCCACAACGCGCAGCGCGCATGTACTCCGGAGCTCCAGCTCCGGAGCGCGCCACGACGCGCAGCGCGCATGTACTCCGGAGCTCCAGCTCCGGAGCGCGCCACGCGCGCAGCGCGCATGTACTCCGGAGCTCCAGCTCCGGAGCGCGCC
>JBBSDH010000097.1:0-14748 GCA_038249605.1 Chitinophagales bacterium
CCAGTTGCGGTCGTTGGCATGTCCGGCCCAGTCGATCTGGCTGCCTTCCACCATGAGAAAAAATCCTTTATCGCTTCGTTTATCGAGGAATTCACAAGCCACTTTTGTTGCCGGAGGCAGGTAACTTCGGCTGGCTAAAGCGGTGGGCGGCTCGCGTTCGGCGGTAAAAAGCATGAAAGGGGCCGACCCGTCGAGGGGCAGTCGGTTGAAAGTATTGCCGCGTTTCACGACGTATCCGCGTTGTTTCAAGCTGTCAATAAGATTGATTTTATCGGGTCGTTGGTTGAAATACGCTTCACCACCGCCTATGAAGCAATCGATTGGTGTTGAAAGGTAATCAAAAGCGATGTTTTCGGTGAATGCACGTATGTCTTCGTGGGCGATGAACGATGCCGGCGTGGCATGGGTAGCCGAGCAGGCGACCACCATGCCGGTGGCCCAGCCCTGGGCGTCGAGCATTTCCAGGATGGTAGGGCAAGGGTGGTTGTCGGGCGGCAATACTGCGATGGACCCGTTGTTGGTTTTTTCCCCACAAGCAAAAGCGGTGGCACCTGCTGCCGAGTCGGTCACCAGATCGTTGCAGGAATGGCTTTTGTGAAAACCCACGACACGGAATTGTTCAAAAACCGATTTGCCGTTGCCTTTCCAGTACAAACCAGCAGTCACCTGCGAAGTGGCCATGCCGTCGCCGATGATCAACACAATGTTTTTAGGTTTGTCTTTGAATACAACCGATTGAAAATCAGTTGTATGTCTTTTGTTTGCACTGCATTGAAAAAAAAGCAACAAAGCAGGCAGCAAATACCAACGCGTCATCGTTCATTAATTTAATCAGGCGCTTGTTGCGAGTAAACCGTCCTGCATTTCCAGACGCCTGTCGGACAAACCGGCGAGTTCCTGGTTGTGGGTAACAATTACAAAGGTTTGTCCGAATTCATCGCGCAACCGGGTTATCAGGTTGTGCATGTCGCGCGAGGCCGCACTGTCAAGGTTGCCAGTAGGCTCGTCGGCAAAAAGGATTTCGGGACGGTTGATGAGTGCCCTGGCTACAGCTACGCGTTGTTGTTCACCGCCACTGAGTTCACCGGGTTTGTGTTGCAACCTTTCCGACAAACCCAGGTAATCGAGCAGTTCCGCAGCGCGTTTTTTAAGTTCTTTTTCAGGTTGTTGTTGAATAAAACCGGGGATACACACGTTTTCAAGCGCAGTAAACTCGGGAAGCAGGTGGTGAAACTGAAACACAAAACCGATGTGTCTGTTGCGGAAAGCTGAAAGTTCACGGCCCCGCAAACTGCTCACGGCCGTGTCGCGGATCATCAAGGTTCCAGAATCGCTGTTGTCGAGTGTGCCTAAAATGTGCAGCAAGGTACTTTTGCCAGCGCCCGATTTTCCGATAATGCTCACGATTTCACCTTTTTCAACCTCTAAATTGACACCTTTCAGAATCGGCAGTTGTCCGTAGGATTTGTAAATATCTTTTGCGCTAAGGACCATGGATGTACTGCTGAAAGTGTTTGTAAACAATGATTGAAACGACAAAGTTAACGTAATTTAAACTTCATCCCAAAACACGTTTGCGGAAGAACAAAACCCTTTAGCTTTGCATCCATTGTTTGATTATCCTTTTTTCCGCCGAGAAACCACCTTGCTGTTAGAGCATGAAAATTCTCCAATTGTGTAAAAAATTCCCTTTTCCCGTTAAAGACGGGGAAAGTATAGCGGTCAGCTACCTCGCCAAAGCCCTGAATGAACAAGGCGCAGAGGTCACGCTTTTGGCCATGAACACCCACAAACATTGGGTGGATACCGATCATCTCCCCGAAGGCATGGAGCATTATCGCGCTGTACAAGCTGTGGATGTGGACAACCGCATCAAACCCATCGGCGCTTTTGTCAACCTGTTTACCGACAACTCCTACCACATAGAACGTTTCATCGACCAGCAATTTACCAACAAACTGGTCGAACAACTGCAGCGTGAGCGATTTGATGTCGTGCAACTCGAAACCTTGTACCTCGCGCCCTACATCCCCTTCATACGAAAACACAGCAACGCGATTATCGTCCTGCGGTCCCACAATGTGGAACATGAAATCTGGGAACGTGTGGCACTCAACAGCACTCCGCTGAAACGTTGGTACCTCGAACACATCACACCCAAACTCAAACGGTACGAAATCCAGGCGCTGAACAACTACGACCTCATGGTGGGTATCACCCAACGCGACGTGGATCAGTTCAAGTTGCTCGGACTGAATAAGCCCTCCGTGGTGTGCCCCATCGGGCTCGACAGCCGCGATTACCAACCCGATTACGACAGCTACCGCCGTCCGCTCAGCCTTTCTTTCATCGGTTCGCTCGATTGGATGCCCAACCTCGAAGGACTGCAATGGTTCCTCGAAAACGTGTGGACACCGCTATTGCAACCCCGTTTTCCCAAACTCACCTTGCACATCGCCGGCCGCAATACACCTTCCTGGCTTCTTCGCCAAAACCTGCCAGGCGTCACGGTGCACGGCGAAGTAGAAAGCGCCCGCGTCTTCATCAACCAACATTCGGCCATGGTGGTGCCTTTGCTATCGGGCAGCGGCATGCGCGCTAAAATTCTGGAAGGTATGGCACTTGGCAAAGTGGTGATTTCCAGTAGGGTAGGCATGGAAGGCATTACCATTGAAAACCGCTGCGAAGCATTGCTGGCCGACAAGCCGCAAGATTACGTTGACGCCGTTCAGTGGTGCTACGACCGCCAGAAAACACTCGAACAAACCGGTCGCCTTGCCCGTAATTGTTTTGAAAAAAACTTCGACAACTTCGAAAGTGCAGGCCATCTTTTGGAGGCGTACCGGGAATTGAAAGAAGTTCGGAGTTTAAAGTTTAAAGTTTAAAGTTATTTTGAATTACAATTGATGTAATCGTCAATAATTAAAATGCGCATCCTATCCCTTTTGACTTTCCTACCGTCCTTTCTGTTTTCCCAGCCTGTTTTTCAAAAAGCATTCCCAATCAACGGACAAAATATTTCCGTTGCAGCCATTCGCGCCATGCCTTCGGGCAACATTGCCGTGGGAGGCGGAGTGACATCGTCTGCCGATGGTGAAAAAACGTGCTTCGTGGCATTGGTGAACGAAACCGGGGCGCCTTTGTGGGCAAAACAATGGCAAAACAACGAAGGAAATGCTGTGGCAAACGATATTCTACGGTTGCCCGACGGTGGATTGTTGGCTGCATTTGGCAGTACAACGGGGGCAGAACAACCCGGTTTGGTACGTTTTGATGCAGCAGGACAAGTACTGTGGGCCCGCAGGTTGAACGACGATGTCGTGTTTACAAGCCTTTTGCTGCTTACCGATGGCAATGTTTTGGCGGCAGGGTACCGGACGGCCAAAAAGGACATGGTTTGGGTGAAAATCAATCCCATCGGCCAAACCATCTGGTCGCGCTTCCATACCATCAACAACACCATTGACTTTGTGCAAACGCGTGATTTGTGGGAGGATAGCGCCGGTTTTTTATATGGTACAGGAACCTTCATTCAATTGGGTCTTGGCGTATTTGGTTTGGTTTACCGATGTTCGGTAAACGGGGAAATCGATTGGGTACTTAGCTACTCGAGGCAGTTCGCCGGACCCGAATCGCGGTTTGCCCGCATCATTCCCATGCAACAAACCGACCGGATTTTGCTGGGTGGACAAGCAGTTGATACCTCCGGATTCCGGGGTGTATGGCTGCATTGCATCCGCACCAACGGTACGGTGGTTTGGTCCAACATGTACAGCCTTCCAAACAACAACATCAACCTGTTCGACCTGGCGCCCAACGGTCCGGGGGCTGTGTTTACATTTGGTGAAAACAACGGCGGTTTGTCGCCCGGACTGGGAGTCGCCACCATCAACAGCAGCGGCGATCTGCTTAGTGCACGCGCTTACAATCCTGCAGGTCAGGAGGCATTTGAACCCAAAATCGCACGGGACGACCAGGGCGGATTTCTGATGGCCGACGGCATACCAACCGGTGGTGACCGAAATCTGATGGTGGTGCATACGCGGTCGGACGGCAATTTTCTGCCCTGTTGCCCCAAGTCTTTCAACCTGTCTGTCCGTTCTTCAAGTTACAAAACAAGCTTTCCCATACTTAAGGCTACCACAGGACCTTCGGTGCTTTTGTCGTCACAAACCGTTTCCAATCTAATTTTTGACGGCATAAACGATTTTTGTCCCGATTTCAACACCGATTTCACCCTTTCCGACACGCTTGTTTGTCCTGGAGAATGCATCACCCTGACATGGACCAACCCCACGCCCGGGGCTGTGTACACCTGGCTTACACCCGGCGGCGCGGCCGATCCACAGGATCCGAACCGTTTTTGTTATGCCGGCGACGGCACTTTCAGCATCGTGCCGCAAGTGAACGGTTGTGCTCAAAACCCGGCAGCCCAAAGCATTGAAGTGAATGCTTCGGGCAACGATAATGTACCGACAGCTTTTACGCCCGACGGCGATGGCACGAACGATGTGTTTAGGCCCCTGCTTGTTTGTCCGGTTACCGATTACCGCTTTGAAATTTACAACCGGTGGGGAAATAAGGTGTTTGAAACCTCCGATCCGAATGAGGCTTGGGATGGGCGTATGGGCGATAACACGCTGGCCGTTTCGGACGTTTTTGTTTGGAAACTTTCTTACCGTTCGAAAACAGGAGAGGGCTCGGAGCGCAAGGGGCAGGTGACGCTGGTGCGGTGATGTCTGTGAGAAAGGTCTCTGTGTAAACCTGTTTGATACCACCTCCATCGTGTTGAAAAAAAGCCTGTTGAAGAAGTGCCTTGAAAATGATTAGCGTGTTTTTTTCACCCTTTTCAGCGACAACAAATTGATCGCATTCCCCGGCAAACCTGAAATGTTTTTCCTTGAAAACTGCGCCGTTTCGTCGTAAAACAAAAACACTACGGGTGCCTCGTCGATGAGGATGCGGTCCATGGCTTGGTACAAATTGTACCGTTTTTCCACGTCGTTTTCTTTGAGTGCCGAATCGTAAAGTTTGTCGAACGCCTCGTTGTGGAACGCCGTATAATTGGGTGGCGCGCCGTTTTTTGAATAAAAGCAAGTGTAAAAACTTTCCGCATCGGGGTAATCCGCGATCCAGGAAGCCCGAAAAAAAGGCGCCTGGCTGTTGCGCATGCGCTCGCGCAGGAGGGAAGTTTCGGTGAGTTCTATGATCACACGCACGCCCAGGTCTTCCCACTGCCTTGCGATGAACGTTGCCAGATCCACGTAATCCTGGTTGCACAAAAGCTCCATTTCCGGAAGGCCTTTGCCGTTGGGAAAACCAGCTTCAACAAGCAATTTGGCGGCTTTTCCGGGATCATAGGTGTAGCCTGGCGCAGCGGTTTCGTCGTACGATGGCAGACCGGCCGCAGCGAAACCCGATTTTGCGGGTTTGCCCACGCCGTTGCGCAGGGTGCGCAGCATGAGTGCCCGGTCGAAACCGAAATTCAATGCCTGCCGTATTTTTTTCTTTTTAAAAACATCCAAACCGGCGCTGTCGAGGCGTATGCCAAGGTATTCAGTATTCAGGTAAGGGTTTTTGGCGTATTGGATTTCTTGTGCGAGGGCTGGCTGAAGGTTGCCTTCGGGTGTGAGTAATTCGTGGATGTAGGAGGATTCCAGACCGTAAAAATAATCCAGGTTGCCTTGTTTGAATTCGAGGAACGCCGTTTTGCGGTCCGTGATGAGGGAAGTTTTTACTGCGTCGAGGTAGGGAAGGGGTTTGCCGTTTTCATCCCGTTCAAAGTAGCGAACATTTTTCACCACCACCAGAGCCTGGTTTTCGGCCCAAATTTTGAATTGAAACGGTCCTGTTCCCACAGGATGCCGTCGAAAATCGCGTCCATAAAATTCCACGGATTCACGGGGCACGATGGAGGCGTAGTGCATGGTCAGGATTTGGAGCATGGGCTGGAAAGGTTCTTTCAAACGCAGTTCAAACACCGTATCGTTGACCGCCACGAAAGCCGAATCTTCAGCGATGCGGTCCTTAAAAATCCAGCTTCCTGGTTTGGGCCATGAAGTATCGAGCAGGCGTTCGAAGCTAAACACCACATCGGAAGCTTTCACGGTTCGGCCTTTTCCGCCGGGGAATGATGGATCGTCGTGGAAAAAAACATCGCTGCGCAAAAAGAAGCGGTATTGGAGACCATTCTCCGAAATTTCCCACCTTTTGGAGATGCATGGCCGTACGTGCAAACTGTCATTGAGCTGCACCAATCCGTTGAAAAGGGCATCCACAGCCCAAATGTTGCTTTGGGTGCGCGCAAACGCAGGGTCAAGCGACGTGATGGGATTGTGTTGGTTGTAGCGGAAAGACGTGCGGCTTTCCGGCTGTCCGCGCTGTTCGGAGGTACAGGCAAAGAAACAAGAAAAGAGGTATAGGTATAATACAAGGCGCATGGTTTGGCAAAGGTACGGTGTAGCACCGGAGCTCCAGCTCCGGTGTTTTCTTTTAGTACTCTGGACATAATTACACCGGAGCTGGAGCTCCGGTGCTACAGTTGCCCGTTGTGGATAACGTGTGGACAACGTGTGAATAGCCGGGGGATAACTTAACACGCTGCGAAAAGCACGAGCAAACTTCGTCGGGGTTATCTTTGCCCTCCGATCGTAAATAAAAACCTTCGCCATGAAACTGACCTATTACGGTCATTCCTGCTTTTTGCTGGAAACCGGCGGTAAACGCATCATCATCGACCCTTTCATCAGCGGAAACCCGTTGTCTAAGGACGTTGATGTGAAAAATCTGAGCTGCGACTACATTTTTGCAACCCATGGTCACTCCGATCATGTGGCCGATCTGGAAACCATTGCCGGAAACAACCCCGAAACTCTTGTGGTAGGCATTTGGGAAGTTCACGAACATTACAATGCCAAAGGTTTCAAAACCCACCCCATGAACATCGGCGGATGGTGGAGCTTCGATTTCGGTAGGGTGAAAATGGTGACCGCTGTGCACAGCAGCAGTTTTCCCGACGGTACTTACGCAGGAGCAGCGGCTGGTTTTGTATTTGATACGCCCGAAGGCGTGGTGTATTTTGCTGGCGATACGGCGCTTGCACGCGACATGGACCTGATTCCCATGACCTGCCCGAAACTTGATTTGGCCGTTTTGCCCATCGGTTCCAATTTTACCATGGACTACAACGACGCCATCATTGCCAGCGACCTTATCCGCTGCAACCGCGTGGTGGGATGCCATTACGACACCTTTGGTTTTATAAAAATCGACCATAAAGCGGCAGAAGATGCTTTTTTGGCTGCTGGAAAAGAACTGGTTTTGCTTCCCATCGGCGGCGAACTCAATGTGAGCTGAAAACCCTAATTAAAAAACAAACGAAAAGAAACAATACGACCATGATCATGATGCAGCATTTGGGAAAAGTGATCACCATCGCCAACCAAAAAGGTGGCGTGGGTAAAACCACCACCGCCATCAACCTCGCCGCTTCGCTGGCTATTTTAGAGAAAAAAGTACTGCTCATCGACGCCGACCCGCAAGCCAACGCCTCCTCGGGTGTGGGCCTGCCCGATACCGAAAATGTGGTGAGCCTTTACGACTGCCTTATCAACGGCGTCGACCCGCGCAAAGCCATCGTGGAAACGGAAACGCCCAACTTGTTTTTGCTGCCTTCCAGCATCAACCTCGTTGGCGCCGATGTGGAACTCGTGGACCGCGAAAAACGCGAATACATCCTGCGTGGCATCATCAACGAAGTTCGCAGTGATTACGACTTTATTTTCATCGACTGCCTGCCGTCCCTCGGCCTCGTTACCGTCAACGCCCTTGTAGCCTGCGATACGGTGCTGATCCCCGTGCAGTGCGAAATGTTTTCGTTTGAAGGATTGTCCAAACTGAAAAACACCATCAACCTCGTGAAACAGGGTTACAACCCCGATTTGCAAGTAGAAGGTTTGCTTATTTCCATGTACGACAGTCGCTTGCGCCTCGCCAACGCCATCGTGGAAGAGGTGCGCAACAGCTCGAACGACTACGTTTTTGAAACCATCATCCACCGCAACTCGCGTGTGGCCGAAGCTCCCATGCAACACGTGCCCGTAGCTCTTTACGACGTGAGCAGCAAAGGCGCCATCAACTTCTTCAACCTTGCTGAGGAATTCCTCCGCAGAAACTGACCGTCCCGACCATGACGATGAAAAAAACATCCAAACCGGAATTTGGTAAAGGTATCCGCGCCTTGCTTGCCAACCCGGCCCAACTCGAACAGGCGGTACAGGAAAATCCGCAGGAAGTGGTGCGCGAACTCACGAGCAACACAGCCATGTTGCCCATCGCACAAATTGAGGCCAACCCTTTCCAACCCCGCATCGAGTTCGACCAAACCGCCCTCGACGAACTGGCCACCAGCATCCGCATCCACGGACTGATCCAGCCCGTGACGGTGCGCCGCCTGCACGACAAAGCTTACCAGCTCATCTCGGGCGAAAGGCGTTTCCGTGCCAGCCAACTCGCCGGCCTCACCGAAATCCCGGCATACGTTCGCCTCGCCGACGACCAGCAAATGCTGGAAATGGCCCTCATCGAAAACATCCAGCGCGAAGACCTCAACGCAGTGGAAGTAGCCATGTCGTACCAGCGCCTGATCGATGAATGCAGTCTGACCCACGAAAACCTCTCGGAACGTGTGGGCAAACAACGCAGCACCATCACCAACTACCTGCGCCTGCTCAAACTGCCGCCCGAAATCCAGCGCGCCGTAAAAGAGCGCAAACTTACCATGGGCCACGCCCGCGCCCTCGCAGGAATCGACAACATCGCTTTGCAACTTTCGCTTTACCGCCAGGTGATCGAACAAGACCTTTCCGTCCGCGCCGTTGAAGAACTCATCGCACGTTACCAGGGTGGAAAATCGGCCAAAAAAGGCAAAGAAGATGCCCGTTTGCCCGAACAAATGCGCAACATTCAGGACCAGTTCAGCGCCTTTTTCGGCGCCAAAGTGCAGCTCAAACGCGACACCCAGGGCAAAGGCCAACTGGTGGTCAAATTCAGCAACGACGGCGATTTGAACCGACTGATTGATTTGATTGAAAAAGGATAGTGGTTTGTCGGTTTTCAACGGTTAATTGGCAATAACCAAAGATATAAAATTCAAGAGCTGCCTCTGGTTTGAGGTGGCTCTTTTTGTTTTGGGAAATGTTTTTGATAAAGATTAAATTTACGAAGAAATTACGTTTAAAAATGGAAACATCATGAAAAACATTGGCATTCTCGGCTCCGGTTCCGTTGCACAAGCGCTTGCAACCGGATTTTTAAAACACGGGTACAACGTCAAATTGGGCACGCGCAATCCTGAAAAACTGAACGATTTTCTTCAAAAAACAAACAACGGCGTTTCGGTGGGCAGCTTTGCCGAAGCTGCTGCATTCGGCGACATGGTTGTTTTGGCTGTGCTTGGAAAGGCTGCGGCAGAAGTGATAACGTTGGCCGACGAACGCAACCTGCAAGGCAAAACGGTGATTGATGCCACAAACCCCATCGACCAGTCGGTACCACCGGTAAACGGTGTTTTGCACTATTTCACCGGCGCCAATGATTCACTGATGGAAAGGCTGCAGGCACAGTTTCCAAACATCCATTTGGTCAAAGCCTTCAACAGCGTTGGTGCCCACCTCATGGTGAATCCGGTCTTTTCGGAAGGAATGCCTACCATGTTCATTTGTGGAAACAACACGGAAGCCAAAGCGGAGGTAAAAACCATCCTGGATCAATTCGGTTGGGAAACCGACGATCTGGGCGCTGTAGAAGCAGCCCGCCCCATCGAATCACTTTGCATTCTGTGGTGCATTCCTGGTTTCCTGCAAAACCGGTGGGTGCAGGCATTCAAAATGCTCAAATAGGATCAATCACCAGCTCCCATGCCCGCTCACCAGCCTGATCGGGCGTGGGCAACATTTCTGTGATTTGCAACGTGCCTGTGCCATGACGCAGGTCTTTTTCAAAAACCTGCATGATCAACGGACTGTTCTGATCGGCCATTTGTGGCTTTTCTCCCGGAAAATGGTAAAAAAAGTAACGCTGCACACCCAGTTCGCGAAGCGCTGTACACAAGTGGCGGTAAGCCAATGACTGGTGTTCATGTTCTGTGAGCCAGCTTTTCCAAACGGTTTCATCAACAGCGAATGCCTGTCTGGCCAAAACCAGGTCTTCGTATGTTTCACGCGCCCGCTGCCGCAAACCTGGCGAAATTTCAGACCAAGTGTCGCGGCTTAAAAGTGCGCTCAGACCCACCACCGGCACCGTCATCTGGTGCAGGAGTTGCATGGCCGGTGACCTCGTTTCGGGGGCCTCCAACCCAAGATCGGTAAACAATACCCGGGGGCCATCGGGGTAAACGGCTTGAATTTCGTCGGCGTTGCGCCGCACACGGAGTTCTCCAAGGCGGACTTCTTTGTCCTGCCGTTTCCACCGAGATCCGGGAACCTGCACCAGACCGTTTTGCGGCTGGGGTTGGAAATTGGCGTTGTACCATCCCTGGCTGGGGAAAGGGTAGAGGTTCAGAACTTTGTGCCACAACTCCAACCGTTCGCGTTCGGCTGCTGGGAAAAGATGCAACCAGCGCGCCGCCAGTTTGCCACCACCCACATACAAGCCGTTCACCACCGCCATCCAGCGCCCGCCCTCCTGGAAAGGCTGCATCAAAACACCCATGGGTACCGCTTCGTCCTGCTGCCCGCTTCCTGCTGCCTGCTGCCCACTTTCCGGATTTTGAAGAAATACGTTGCAAAAGGTGGTGAAGTCAACGTCTTTTTTGCCGGAAAAATGATTTTCCCAACAAGCCAGCATGCGTTGTTGGAGCATGGGAAGAGGCGCCGGCTGACGGTTGGCCCAAAGCGTTTTCAGATCATTTCGCCACTTTGCTAAATTTTCCGGCGGCGTTGGCAAACTGGCACTCCATTCCAGATCTTCGTAAAAAATTTGTTCCGGCGCAACAGGCGGTGCAACGGAGGATGCTTTTTCAAAAAACACCATCCATTGTTCGCACGCCTCAGCCTGTAATTCACGGGCTTTTGGAGGAGGCTGGTGGGGGAGGATGCGGGCGGTGGTGCGCAGCCAGTTGAGCAACGTGAGCGCGTCGGTGATCAGTGGTGAAGAAGGCAGGAAGCCGAGGTATTGGTACAATTGTCCGCACCAGGAAGCCGAAAAGCCGTCGACCGGCAGCACCCATTCCAGCAAGCCGTTGTCGAACAAACGGAGCAGGTGTTTTTCCAAAGACGCTTCATCGGCTTCCACTTGCTCCATGGTGGCAACTTTTAGCGCTTCCCACGAGAAATACCCTCCGTGATCAAGCATCTGTTGAATCAACCAGTTGAGGAAAGTTGTGCTGTTGGTTAGGTGAAACATTTCCGTGTCGCCTTCCATTGCAAGCCACTGGTATTCGGGCAAATTACCCGCTGTGATGCATGGGTTCAGGCGTACCTGCAGCGATTCGAAAAATGGTTTTTCGGTAAGCAAAACGGCATACAAAGCGGGCAACAACGCCGCATTGGGCGTAACAATGGTTCGGCTTTGAGCAAAAGCCGGCATTTCTGAAGCATTTTCAGTAGGCAAACCCACGCCGCAAAACCGTCCGAGCGGCGATGTTTTGGCAGCCATTCGGGTTGCGTACCGCGTAAGCGCAAAGGCGGTCTGACGGTCTTTTTTGTTGAATGAGGCGTCTTGGCCAGACTGGGAAAAAACGACAAGTCTGTGGAACAAATCGTGGCTGGCAAACAACATGGCATGTTGAAAATCGGGGTTGCCAGCCAGTTCACGCAAAGCAGCATAACCCGCCAACAAGCTTTTTGAATAGTAAATTTTATAATCGTCTTTTACTTTTCCAAAATTTTCTTCACTAATTTTTAATGCTTCAAAAGCCTTTTCAAGATTTTCATCTGGCGGCAAAACGCCTTCTTTCGGCAGTCGTTTTTTTTGAAAAAAAGATTGTCGCGCCTGGTAAACAAGGGTGCGTTCGGGGCTGTTGGACAAAGCATGCAGCAGGTCATCAAAAGCGCTTTGTACGTTTTGGATGGCGGCGTTCAAACGGCGTTCAGCCTCCTGCAACCGTTCCTCGTCGATGTTGAAGTTGGTTGCACATTTTTCAACAAAAGCGAAAGGCAACCCGCCGCTTCGTATCAGCGTCAGAGGGAGTAATTCCCTGGGTGCGTTGCCGGTTGTTTGTATGACTTTCAAAGGGTAAAGGATTGTTTCATGAGTAGGTACCAACTGCTGGTTGTTTCATTGATGTTTTCGTTGCCTTTGTTTGCCCAGCAAATGACGCCAACAGAACGTATGCCAACGTTTCGCTGGGGCATCAGCGGCGCAATGGAATTGCAGTTCATGGGCATCGAGGTGTTGAACGGGGCCGATCGTTACAATCCGCCTGTCCGGGCCGACAGACAAGCGTTCGGGGGCGGAGTGGGGGTTTTTGGTCGTTGGCAGCTTGCGCGTGCTTTGTCCATACAACCCGAATTGTACGTTGCAAGGTACCAACAGAACATCCAGTTTCGGGGAGAAGGTTTACCCAATGCGACAGAAACTTACCAGTTCACCGATTTGGAATTGCCGCTGCATTTCATCATCACCAACCAAAGCGCCCATTTTCCATTGCGCGCCAGCTTCCTTTTCGGTGGTCGTGTGTCGTGGAACATTGCCCAACAAACATCTTCAAACATGATGCTTCTACAGGAACGCATTGGCCTCGATGTTGGTCTCGGTATTGAATTAACACTCGGAAACCTCGCCCTGCAACCCGAGTTGTTGTACAGCCATGGCCTCAACAACATCCACAATTTCAACAACACGCCCTACGATCCGTACATCGGAAATGTGGTGCGGGATAAATTGCAATTGCGGGTGCTTGTTATATTCGATTGACGCGATACGAAATTTGAAATAGGATTTTTGATTTAAACTTTTGATTTAAAATATTTTAGATGGAGTAAAATTTACAAATCCTGTTTCTTAAATCAAATTCAAAAATCCTATTTCAAATTTTGTATTCCGTAAATCAGATCTCCCCGTTGACTGCCGCCTGCTGCCCGCTGCTTGCTAAAAATTCGGCAGCTCCTTCCAGCTCATCGTAAAAGTCCTGACCGTATTTGCGGATGAGGGCGTCTTTCACAAATTTGTAAAGGTGTATTTTTTCGGTGCTACCGCGGTTGCAGGCGGCGCTACAGATGTCCCATTGGTGGTAGTTGAGTGTTTCGAAACCAATGTCCTCGTTGCGATCCACACGGATGGGGTAGAGGTGGCAGGAGATGGGTTTTTGAAATTCCACAGCACCGGCACGCCAGGCATCTTCGATGCCGCAGTGGGCGATACCGAGCGCATTGGTGGTCATGTAGGCGCACGGACCGTTTTCGATGAGCGGCGTACCCCATTCACCGGCTTCTTCAAACCAGACATAAGCGCCTTGTTTTTCCAAAGCATCAATACCTGCCGGGGAAAGGAAAGGGCGAATTTTATCCTGGATCGCACGCATGGTGGCCAGTTCGGACTCCTCAAGCGGTGCCCCCGAATCGCCTTCCCAGCAGCAAGCGCCTTTGCAGGCCGACAAATTGCAGGCGAAGTAAGCTTCAACGATGTCGTCGCTCACCAGTTTATCTTGTACTATAATCATTTGTTAGCAGTTAGCCGTTAGCCGTTAGTTGACGCATCCGAAAATCATCCAAAATCCAATCCATCCAAAATCCAATCCAATCATCCAAATCCTCAAATCTATAAAAAATCCAAATCTCTAAATCCCTAAAATCCTGGTTTAAGACACAATTTTTTTCAATATCTCCTGCATCGCGCGTCGTTCCTGTATGCGCTGAATAACCACAGGTTCGGCGGCTCTTTGGTCGCATGCAGGCATAAGGCAACGTTGGCAGGTCACGTTGACGTCGATGCGTGGAATGGCGGGATCGTTCCAAAAACGTATGACTTCCTTGGCCTGATCTTCGAGCAGAATACCAATTGAGACACTGATGTTTCGGTTGATGGTGGGATAGCCTGGTTTGGCCACGGCCAAACATAGGTATTCCTCTTCGGTATCGATGAAGCGTGCGCGTTGTATGCCGGCGAGCATCTGGTTGTGGTCGCCGGTGCTTTTTTGATGTCGCTGAAGGTCTTTGAGCAAGCTCAGCGACAACCAGCGCCGACAATAGTGTTCGTTGAGGCCGGTGGCATGTGGCTGGTGCCGACGGTTGAGGTGCAGCTCCTTGTCTATGTCGAACGCGTTGCGATCCAGATCGTGGATGAAGCGCAGGAAAAACACCTTGTGCAGGTCAAACTCGCGTGAAAGCACGTTGAAACGCTGGAAAAGCACTTCCGGACTGGCCTGAAACTTGCTCATCATGTTCATCAGCACCTGTGGATTCCACTGGCTTTGTTGGAAAAAACCGCGCAGGTCGCGCACAAAAGCTTGACGGTTTACAAGTACCGAAACGGCGAAGTAGGCGGCTTTGTAGTTGTTGAGTGCTTCTTCAAAAGAATTGACACGCAGCAGGTTGGACGCCAGGGGACGTTCGCGCAGGCCCAAAACATTGAAGCCGAGTTCTTTGGCAAGTTGGAAGGCGCGTTGTTTTTCATTGAGCCTGCCGTTGAGCAGGAAGCGACGTTTGCCCCCCCCCCCCCCCCCCCCCCCCCCTCGCAATTCGGGGTATTTGTTCAAACCTTCTGCATCAATTTTGTAATCAAATTCACTTTGTAAAAGTTCGGCCAGCA
>JBBSDH010000098.1:0-14707 GCA_038249605.1 Chitinophagales bacterium
ATTTGGGAAAATTTTCCGGTAAAGGTAAAAACTTATGAAAGTCGTTATCCAACGCGTAAGTGAAGCATCGGTTAGCATCGACGGTACGGTCACCGCCAAAATCGGCAGCGGTATGCTCATCCTGCTCGGCATCGAAACAGCCGACGGCGAAGAAGACATCGATTGGCTGGTGAAAAAAATCGCAGCCATGCGCATCTTTTCCGACGAAGCCGGACTCATGAATCTCACCATCACCGACATCGGCGGCTCGTTCCTCGTGGTGAGCCAGTTTACCCTGCACGCCAGCACCAAAAAAGGCAACAGGCCCTCGTTTATCCAGGCAGCCAGGCCTGAGCAGGCCATACCGTTGTACGAACAATTCATTAAGGCATTACAACAAACCTCCGGCCTCGGGGTTCAAACCGGCAGTTTCGGCGCGAATATGAAAGTTGCGCTCATCAACGATGGCCCTGTAACGATCATCATGGATTCGAAAAACCGTCTTTAACCCGGATTTTGGGACGAGACCCCAAAATCCCTGTTAAGACAAAAAAAACCGACGAACTTTCGTCCGTCGGTCAAACCCCAAAAAACCAAATGAAAACAATCTTCCTTAATGTGCTATTTTTTTGTGATTTCTCACTTCTTGTCTTTCTTACACCATTTATACGCGGGCAATGGGGGCAGGTCACTTCCGGAACAAAATATTTTTCCCAAAAAACGTAACCAGCGTGAAAAAAAGAGTTAAATCGCGATCCATAAATCAAGAGAAAAGCTTGGATTCCGGCATTTGTCATCGGAATTCGACCGTTTTTACCTGAGAATACAAACCGGCATCGTTTACCTTTGCCGAAATCACCAAACTTACTGCCATGTACGAAATTCTCAAAAATCTGCATTCCTGGAACCGATACATCCTTCTCATCGCTCTGATCTTTGTATTGTTCCGCGCTTACAGCGGCTGGCTGGGAAAAAAGCAATACGGTAAAGTCGACAACGCCGTGTCTGCCGCAGCGCTGGGTTTCACCCACCTGCAACTCCTGCTCGGATTGTTGCTCTACGTTATCAGTCCTCGCACCAACGAGGCTTTCGCCGACATGGGCAGCGCCATGAAAAACACCTGGCTCCGTTACTTCGCCATCGAACACATCCTGGTGATGCTGATCGCCGTTGCAGCCATCCAGATCGGCCGCACGCTTTCGAAAAAAGCCGCCAACGACGAACAAAAATTCAAAAAACTGGCCATCTGGACCTCCGTAGGCGTTGGCCTCATCATCCTCTCACTCGCTCCCAAAGGCTTGCTGTTCGGCAACGTAGCAGAAGCAATGGGCGCAGGCTAGTGCCGCGTTCAGTGAATGATGGACGCGGCACTAATGGAAAGCGGAAAGCAGAAAGTTCTCTAGAACAGTTTGTCCATTGTGCCAACTTTCTGCTTTCACCTTTCTGCTTAAAACTTTCAGCTTTACGCTAACCATGCAAAAACCCGGCATCCCTGAAGGAACCCGCGATTTTGGGCCCGAACAAGTGCGCAAACGCACCTACATTTTTGATACCATTCGCGACGTTTTCCGCAAGTTCGCTTTCCAGCCCCTGGAAACGCCCTCGATGGAAAACCTCAGTACCCTCACCGGCAAATACGGCGAAGAGGGCGATAAACTTTTGTTTAAAATATTAAACAACGGCGATTTTCTCAAAGACGCAGATGCTGATGCGCTCGAAAACCGCGACTCGGGCAAACTTACCAGCTCCATTGCAAAGCGAGGACTCCGCTACGACCTTACCGTACCTTTTGCACGCTATGTGGTGATGAACCGCCACGCCCTGACCCTGCCGTTCAAACGTTTCCAGATACAACCCGTGTGGCGCGCAGACCGTCCGCAAAAAGGCCGTTACCGCGAGTTTTACCAGTGTGATGCCGATGTGATCGGTTCGGAAAGCCTCATGTTTGAAGCCGAACTGGTTCAGATATACGACCAGGCGTTCGCGCTACTCAACCTGCCTGTTCGAATCAAAATGAACAATCGAAAGGTGCTTTTGGGCATCGCCGAAGCAGCCGGCATTCCCGAACATTTTATGACCATGACGGTGGCCATCGACAAGCTCGACAAAATCGGGGCCGATGGTGTGCGCAAGGAACTAAGCGATCGTAGCATCCCCAACCAGGCCATCACCACCATTGAAACCATCCTTGCAGCTCCTTCGCGGGAGGCCTTGAGGGAGGTATTGAAAAACAGTCCAAGCGGTCTCGCGGGACTCGACGAGATCGACACCGTGTTCCGCTACCTGGGCCTGTCGGGCACCACCAACGAGGTGGAGTTCGACATCACGCTGGCGCGTGGACTCAGCTACTACACCGGCTGCATTTTTGAAGTGTCGGCCATCGGTTTTGCCATGGGCAGCATAGGCGGCGGCGGCAGGTACGCCGACCTAACGGGCGTGTTCGGCATGCCCGGTTTGTCGGGTGTAGGCATTTCATTTGGTGCAGACCGCATCTACGACGTGCTCGAGGGCCTCAAGCTGTTCCCCGAGACGCTGGCGGATGGTCCGAAGGTGATGCTTGCCGCTATGGACGATGCCTGTCACACCTACGCTTTTGCATGCCTCAACCAGTTGCGCGAGGCCGGACTCATTGCTGAGCTTTATCCAGAGCCTGGTAAATTGAAAAAACAGTTTGAATATGCCGCCAAACGCGGTATTGGGCACGTTGCCATTGTGGGCGAAAACGAAATGCAAACCGGCCAACTGACGGTTAAAAACCAGGATAGTGGCAAACAGGAAGTGATGGACATAGAAACGCTTATCCTTCTTTTGTCGAAGTAAAACATCGCCATGAAAATCGGTTTGTTTTTCGGCTCGTTCAACCCCGTACACATCGGGCACATGATCATCGCAAACTACATGGCGACGCAAACCGATTTGGAAAAGGTGTGGTTTGTGGTGAGTCCGCACAACCCACTCAAACCCAAAAAGACCCTCGCCAACGACTACGACCGTTTGCACCTCGTACGCCTGGCAATCGGCGAAAACACCATGCTGGAAGCTTCGAACATCGAATTTGGCTTACCCAAACCTTCTTACACGGTGGATACCCTGGCATATTTGCGCGAAAAATACCCCACATGCGAGTTCAGTCTGATCATGGGCGGCGACAATCTCGGCAGCCTGCACCTTTGGAAAAACCACGAACTCATTTTACAAAACCACGACATCTACGTGTACAAACGCCCGAGTTTCGACCTCGGCGAACTGGCCACCCACCCACGCGTACACCAGTGCGAAGCGCCATTGCTCGACATCTCGGCCACCTACATCCGCGAGTGCATACGCGCGGAAAAATCGATCCGGTATTTGGTGCCGGAAGCGGTGTTTGGGTATTTGGATACGAGCAGGATGTACAGGTGAGCGATCAGGCAACCAAAACCCCGTACTTTGCGTCCTGTTTTTCAGACAAAGCACTGTACACCATGCGTTTTTTTCCGACCCTCCTTTTTTTATTTGCCCATACTTTTTTGGCCTTCGGTCAAAATACCACAATTGAGTTTCCGCCGCTTAAAATTGGCGAATGGCGACAGCATTTGCCTTGGCAAAGAGCCAAGTACGTAACCCAAAGCGACTCGAAAGTGTATTTCACCACCGAATGGGCTGTGGTGGAAATCGACAAAGCCGATCGATCGCCGCGTTTTCTTACCAAAGTGGAAGGTCTAAGCGATGCGGGTATGGGGGTGATCAAATTCAACAAAGCCAGCAATATTCTGGTGTTGTGTTACACCAACAGCAACATCGACCTATGGGACGCCACAAACGGCTCGGTGACCAACCTGCCGTTCATCAGCACCAACATCAACCTAAGCGGGGATAAAAAAATATACGACGTCGTTTTCGACGGTGCTTTCGCTTATCTGGCTTGTGGCTTCGGTGTGGTGAAACTCAACCTCGAACGCGCCGAAACTGAATACACCACGTTTACTGGCATGCCCGTGTATTCTTTTGCCCTGTTCAACAACAACCTTTATGCGGGCACAGAGGACGGTTTGTTCCGCCTGCCGTCCGATGACATCAATCCCGCCGATTTTGGTCGCTGGTCCAATGTGGACAACGCCGTGGGACTGCCCAATGCCCTGCCGGTTGATGCCATGGCCATCAGTCACAACAACCTTTACCTAGGTGTCAAGAAAGTGCTGTACCGCTACAACGGCAACACCCTGGCCGATACTGTGGGCATCGACAATACCTTCAGCGTGAATTACCTCAGCGCCGATGGTGCAGGGCTCATGATCGGCTGGCGCAAGGATTTTCAGGGCCGCGTAACCTACCGCGAAGCCGATGGTGCGCAATTCGACATCCAATCTTCCTGCCAGGCCAACCTCCCCATCTACGGCGTGGAAGACGGCAGCAAAAAGTTTTGGTTTGCTGATGAATCAGACGATTTCAGGTATTTCGACCAAACAATCAATCAATGTGACCGCTTTCGTTACAACTCGCCTTACCAGCACCGCAGCTCCGAAATCCGCAGCGCACGTGGTAAACTCTTTGTCGGAACGCCAGGAGCCAGCACCAACCTTTCGGCACTTTTCAGTCCCACCGGTGTATACATTCACTCCAACAACCAATGGGAACGCTTCAATGGCGATACCCATCCCGAACTCAACGATGGCGATTGCGATGTGGACTTGTGGCGCGTTGCACCCAGTGAACGGGAAGAAAAATTTTACGTCGGCAGCTTTGTCGGCGGCCTCATCGAAGCCATCAACGACGGCAACGGCACTGTGAAATGTTACACCCAGAACAACTCCATTTTGCAAAATGCAGGCACCTCGGGCGCCAGCCGAACCGCCATTGGAGGTATGGATTTTGATGCTTCGGGCAACCTCTGGATCTGCAATTACGATGCGGCTTCTCCCATCGCCGTGCTTAAACCCGACGGCACCATGCGCAATTTTTCAGCCGCACCGGCCAACAACCTGCTCCAGGTGGCCGTCGATGGCAATGGATACAAATGGTTCGTGGTCGGATTCAATGGTGGCGTGATGGTGTACGACTCGGGGCAGGACCTCGACAGCCCGTCTGACGACCGGTACCGCGTTCTCAACACCACAAACAGTGTTTTACCAACAAATACTGTGAACAACCTGCGTGTCGACCTCGAAGGCGACGTGTGGGTGGGTACACAGCAAGGCGTCGTAAGTTTCGAATGTGGCAGCAACGTGTTTGAAACCAGTTGCAGGGGCTCCAGGCGCATTGTAACGGTGGACGATTTCAACGGCTTTCTCCTCGAAACGGAAGACGTGCGATGCATCGCAGTGGACGGCGCCAACCGCAAATGGTTCGGCACAAGCAACGGCATTTTTGTACAGTCGCCTACCGGTGAAAACCAGGAAGCCCGCTTCACCAACACCAACAGTCCGCTCTTCGACAACAGTATTTCGGCCATGGGCTACGACGGCCGTACCGGCGAAATGTGGATCGGTACCGAAAAAGGACTGATCTCTGTGCGCACCGAAACAACCACTGGCGGCGTTGTCAATAGCACCGAGCCGTATGCTTACCCGAATCCTGTAAGACCGGGCTACGACGGCCCCATCGCGATTTACGGGCTTGCGCGCGACGCCAACATCAAAATCACCGATGTGGCTGGCAACCTCGTGTACGAAGGCCAGGCATTGGGCGGACAAGCCGTTTGGGACGGCCGCGATTACCTCGGCCGGCGGGCAGCATCGGGTGTTTACCTCGTGATGGCTACCAGCCAAGCGTCGATTGACAATCCCGACGCCGCTATTGTCAAAATCGTTTTGTTGCACTGATTTTTTTCCAAAAAGTCCCTGATACATGAAGTACTTCCTTTTTATGCTTTTGTTGCCATTTGACGTATTGGGGCAGGTACAATTTGGGGAGTTGCATATTCTGGAAAAAAATGAAAACATCGTTGATTTGCTGGAAGGATCTAACGGGCAATTGTTGTTGTTGAAAACCGTGGACCAAACCAACAGCATGCCCAACTGGCTTTTGGAAACCTACGACGGCAAGTTGAAAAAATCGGTAATGTCGCCCATGGACGCGCCGGTCTGGAACGGTGAGGCAGCTGATTTTTTGCAACTTTTCCAACCCAAAGACAAAAGGGCAGTCCTATTCTGGTACGCCTTTGATGGAAGTAAAAACAAACACCAAATTCTTTGGTCGGCCCTCGACGAGAAAGGTTCCATCGTACCCCTCAAACTCGCTACAGAATTTGACGGCGAAAAAAAAGACGACGCCACTTTCGCGTTGCTATCCTCGGCTGATAACTCCAAATGGCTGATCCGTAAACGGGCGATGAACAAAAAAACGGGAATGGATGAACTGACAGCAAATGTATTGGACGCCACATTCAAGTCCCTTTGGAAAAGCAAATTGGAATACCCGTTTGCCAGTGATGTAACCTTGGTTGAAACTTTTGACATCGACAATGAAGGACGGGTTTTGTATTTTTTCTCATCGGACACCAATGTTAAAAGCAAAACCAAGGAAAGCGTACGCCAGGAAATTTTGGTTTACAATGGCGCATCCAAACCTGTACACAACATCATTTTAAACAGCTACGACCAATTGCTGGTCGTTCCGACCTTTGTTTTTATCAAAGACAAGGTCTTGGTAGCGGGCATGTACAGCAATGTTTCTGGTAAAAAGGATTATTTCAACAATACCGCCATTGGTCGCCTGGGTGCATTTCATGTCAGCATCGAACCGGCTTCTGGCAAAGCAGGCAATGTGGATTTTACGCCTTTCAGCGAGGAAACCTGCGCTTATTTTCAGGTGAAAGAAAAGGATGTCAACAACGGTATTTTTGGCCTCAACCTGCGCACCATCGAGCCTGCGGGCGACGACGGTATGTGGCTGGTTTTTCAGGAAGGTGGACAAACCCATTACGAAGCTGGAAACAAATGGCATACGATGTACCAGGCCGGTCCGTTGCTGATTTTCAGGTTTGACAACACTGGAAAATTTCAAAAAGAAACCTTTGTACACAAAGCCAGCACGGCCAGCGACGACCCCTCCGGTGTAGGCTATATTTTGATGGAAGAACAAGGGTCATTGCACCTTATTTACAACAACGCTTCCAAAAACCGGAATGTGAATGTGAAAAAACACACCGATCTTTGGTTTGGGCACACGCCCCAAAGTACTTACAAAGGCACCAACAAAGATACGGATGTGGTGTACTATCGTTTGGGGCCTGATGGTAAGGTGAAAAGTGAAAAATTGTCGGGAGCTTCTAAAGATGCGTTGTTTCTCAATTACCTTTCGGTGGTTCAACCCGGCAACGGCACTGCCGTGTTCATTACAGGAAAAGACGAAAAGTACAGGTTGAGCAAACTAACCTTCGCCAAATAAATTTTGCACCCATGCTTTCCCGGCTCTTGTTTCTCCTTTCTTTTTTTGTTTGCAGCGCAGATTTAAGCCCAATACCAAGACGAGTATCCGGGAAGTTATGCAGTTGATGCCAAAGTTGAATCGACGCTACTGCCAGGTTTTCCTCATTTTAAATCACCGTCTGTAATTCCTAAATCATGGCTACTACCCTCACCGACGAATCATGGAAACGTTATTTACGACAATTCAGTTTGCAGGACTGGGGAATGGAAACCTACGAGGCACTTAAAAGCAAAAAAGTACTGGTACTGGGAGCTGGCGGCATTGGTTCGGCATTGTTGCCTTACCTCGCAGGAGCGGGAGTAGGTAGCATTGTTGTTGCCGACGGCGACAGGGTAGAGTTGTCCAATTTGCACCGACAAACTTTGTACACTGCCGATGATGTTGGATTGTTGAAGGCAGAAGCGGCTGTGAAACGGTTAAAAGCTGTGAATCATCTGGTAAGTTTCGAAGCTGTGCCCTACCGGATAGATGCATCCAATGTGGACGAATGGATCAAAGATTGTGATTTGGTTTGCGACGGTACAGACAATACGGTTACCCGTTTTGTGGTGAATGACGCATGTATAGCTTTGGGCAAAACGTTGGTTTGGGGCGCCGCATCGGGCTTCACGGGCCAAGTGAGCGTGTTCAACGCTCCGGTGGTCGGCAATCTTCGCGGACCCAACCTGCGTTCCATCTACGAAGAAGCGCCTTCTGACGCTTTTGATTGTGTTGATCAGGGTGTTTTGGGGCCTGTTCCGGGCATTACAGGCAGCATTATGGCGGCTGAAACGTTGAATATATTGGCGGGAAATGGCGCAGGTTTAAGTGGAAAAATTCTCGTTTTTGATGCCCGAGGCATGGATTTCAGGGTTTTGAACCTGGTTTAAAACGGAGAAACGTTAAAGTCTGAAATTGTACAAAATTTTACAGCCAAACAAGCAATATTTAGCTTTGGACTACTGTTTTACACATGATTTCAAACAATATTTACCTCATGTTCACAAACCAAAATCCGGCATGAAGCCTATGCAAGAAAACTACACATACGATGAAGCGATGGTACTTATGCTGTACCGGGAATTGGCAGTAGCTGGCAAGGTTGATTTGTCGGCAAAGATTCAGGAAAATTCTGACCTGAACGATGCCTTCAGCAAGATGCTGTTCGCCAAAACCCAATTGCCGAAGGTGATGTTCAATCCCTCGAATGCGGTACTGAACAACATACTACTATACAGCACAAAAACGGCTATGGAAGCTACTCTTTAACAGGAGCAGTTCTCCCTACCTACCAAACGCAGCCCTCGCCGACACCACCGGCGGGGGCTTTTTGTCATCCTTGCGAAACGTGGGATCTGTATTTGCATGGCGCCGCGTCCAGTGTATGACGTACAGTTTGGCGGTACCAGTGCCGCGGCCAGTGAATAACATACCGTTTCGCGGCCCTATTTTTCGCTCAATGTCGTTATCCGTCGGTTAAAATGTCCCGCATTTCGCCCTCCTCATGCCTAATTGAGCAAAATATAGGTCTCGCCAAACTGTACGTCATTCATTGGACGCGGCACTAGCGGTCCCACTCGGACAAAAACACTTCATTGCCTTCGTTGAGCATGATCCAGAGTTTGTCTTTGAGGATTTGGATGTTTTTGGTGGTAACGGCCGACAGGAACATAAATTCGACATTTTCGGGTAGGGTAGCGCGCAGCATTTTTTCGAGGTCGGCGTCTATAAGGTCTTCCTTAGTAACTGCAAGCAGGCGTGGTTTGTCGAGCAGGTCGGGGTTGAAAAGCTGCAGTTCATTAAGCAGGATGTCGTATTCTTCTTTTATGGTTCGCGGGGTATCGCATGGAACCAGAAAGAGCAGCACGGCATTGCGTTCGATGTGCCGCAGGAAGCGGTGACCGATACCTTTGCCTTCGTGGGCGCCTTCGATGATGCCGGGTATGTCGGCCATCACGAATGTTTGGCCGGGTCGCACCTGCACGATGCCCAGGTTGGGCGTGAGGGTGGTGAAGGCATATTCGGCAATCTTGGGAGTAGCGGCGCTAACGGAACTGAGCAGTGTGCTTTTGCCTGCGTTGGGAAAACCCACGAGACCAACGTCGGCGATCACCTTAAGTTCGAGGATGACCCATTTTTCTTGGTTGGGTTCGCCGGGTTGGGAATACCTTGGCGCCTGGTGGGTAGATGTTTTGAAAAAGTTGTTGCCTTTGCCGCCGCGACCGCCTGGAAGCAGGACTTTTTTTTCACCCGCTTTGGTGATTTCGAGCAGAATTTCGCCGGTTTCAGCATCACGGGCTACTGTACCCAAAGGAACCTTCACAATGATGTCTTTGCCATCGGAACCTGTTTTGAGGCCTCCTCTGCCATTTAGGCCATCTTCGGCGAAAATGTGTTTGGTATATTTAAGCGAAAGCAACGTCCATTCCTGGGGTTCGGCTATGAGGTAGATGTTGCCTCCACGCCCACCATCGCCGCCATCCGGACCACCTTTGGGCATGCCTGGGCCGCGGAAAAAGTGCATGCTTCCCGCTCCGCCCTTTCCGGAACGGAACATTATTTTGACGTAGTCAACAAAGTTTTGTTCGGCCATGTGTTGTTTGTAATGGTCTTGGGGATTGTCAATTAAACGGCAAAGGTACGACATGCGCGCCCGGTTTTATCGGAAAACTTGTAGTTTGGGCCTTGATTTTGAACTTCGGATCGAACCGATCTTTATTTAATACGTATTTACACTTATGGAAAACAACACGAATCCACCACCGCTGGAGAGAAAAGACAACGGTAGAAAACCCATCCTGAACGATCTGGAAACCACGGCACTTGAAGGACCAAAGAGTCGTAGTTTTGAGTTGTTGTTTGCCTTGAATGTATTTTGGCAGTTCATAAGGGGTTTCCGCGCCCTGCATTTCATCGGACCAGCCGTTACTGTGTTCGGTTCGGCGCGGTTTAAGGAAGGGCATCCCCACTATGAGGCAGCCCGCATGGTAGGCAGGCGCATTGTGGAAGATCTTGGACTTACGGTGCTTACCGGCGGCGGCCCGGGTGTGATGGAAGCCGCTAACCGGGGGGCCAAAGAAGCGGGCGGACGCTCGGTGGGTTGCAACATTGAGTTGCCACACGAGCAGCATGAAAATCCATGGCTCGACAGGTTTGTGACCATTCGGTACTTTTTTGTGCGCAAAGTATTGCTCGTAAAATACTCCTATGCTTTTGTGATCATGCCTGGCGGTTTTGGTACCATGGACGAGTTGTTTGAAACCCTGACGTTGGTACAAACCAAAAAAATCGAAGATTTTCCGATTGTGGTGATGGGTTTGGATTACTACAAAAACATGATTGAACTCATTGAGGACATGGCCGAGGAAGGTACCATTTCACGTGAGGACCTCAAATTGATCAAATTCACAGACGATCCTGAAGAAGCGATGGCGCACATCCACTACTATTTGGATAAATATTACAAGCCAGTGAAAAAACGCCCAACGTGGTGGCTGTTGGAAAGATCGTAATTGGTCGGTCGGGTGGTTGAAAAATCGACTAATGACCAACCGACCAATAACCGACTAATGACTTACAACCACTTTCATCGTTTGATGTTGCCCCTGGTGTTGGATGTGTACGAGGTACATGCCTGGGGGTTCGTTGCTCAGGTTGATTTCCCGGACGTTGCTTAGGTTGTACAAGGTGCTCCCCTGGAGATCTGTGACGACGGCTTGGTCTACGGTTGTTTGGCCGTTACCAAAGGTGAACAAACCGGTGGATGGGTTGGGATAGAATGTGAAATTAGGTTTTGCCTCGGGTTCGCCTGTAGAGGTGCTGAGTTGTCCGAGAGCATCGAATGTAACGATGGCGTACCCATCGTAGCCAAGAGGACCGAGGGTGGTGCTGGCTGCCAGTGTAACGATCAGGGTATCCGGGGCCGTAAAGTTGGGTATGGCAATTTGAGCGTTCACATACCCAGGTGTCACGGTAGTGCTTGACCAGGTTCCCAGGATTGTTAATGAGCTGTTGTTTGCATAAACGATGACTTCTGCGCTGCCTCCGGGCTGCAGCGAATCGACACGAACATACACACTGATGGGGCCATTTGTGGCGGCGTAGAATTTCCGGGTTGCCCGTCCGGGCGCTTTACCTTCAAAGGAGGGCCCTTCGCTGTACAATTGCATGGAGTAGGTTCCATCGTAGGGTACTTCGTTGCGCACGGTAACAGGCCTGGTAGGGTTGGCGTTGTTTGCCGTCCAACCAGATGGCAGGTGAAAACTGAGAGGGTCGGTGACCCAGAGTTCGAAGTTTTCGGAAACCTGGGCATTGAGGGTACTTAAGGTAATGCTGATGGCGAGGAAGAGTATACTTTTTTTCATAACGGGTGGGGGAGAGGTTTGGGTTGTTAATTAGCTCCTGTATAGAAAGACGAAGTCAGACTGTGAAACGTTGGTAACACCGTCGGTTTTATTGCCTTCAGACGGTATCTTCGGTACAAAATCTTTCAAATTTAACCGATTAACTTTACATTAGGAATATCATTGTTTTATTTCCCTCATTTTCGTTGAAAAAAAGAAATGCACCTCCAAACTAATCCAGAACTGGAACTCGCCTTTGACTACGTCAACAATACCCAAACCAACATATTTCTCACGGGGAAAGCTGGAACGGGGAAAACCACTTTTCTTCATCGTATTCGAAATGAAGCGATGAAACGTTTGGCCGTTGTGGCTCCAACCGGCGTGGCGGCCATCAATGCAGGTGGTATGACGATCCACTCCTTGTTCCAGCTGCCTTTTGGCCCTTACGTGCCTGATAGCAGCCGCGACGCATCGCGGCAACGCAAGTTTTCTCGTGAAAAGGTTCGACTGATCCAAAGCCTCGATCTGTTGGTGATCGACGAAATCAGTATGGTACGCGCCGATGTATTGGACGGCATAGACGATGTTTTGAGGCGATACCGCGACCAAAGCAGGCCCTTTGGCGGCATTCAATTGCTTATGATTGGTGACCTGCACCAGCTGCCACCCATAGCCAGGGAGGATGACTGGGAGTTGTTGAGACCTTATTACGATACGCCTTATTTCTTCAGCAGCCAGGCCCTCAGGCAAGCTGCTCCGGTGGTCATTGAGCTGAAACATATTTACCGTCAATCGGACGATACTTTCATCCAACTCCTCAATAAGGTTCGCGACCAGAAGATCGACCATGCTGTACTTGAAATATTGAACAGCCGCTATGTCCCCAACTTTCAACCACCCGACAACGAGCCTTACATTACCCTAAGTACACACAACGCCATAGTGCAAGCCATCAATGCGGAAAAACTCACTGCCACTTCCGGAACTTTGCATTCCTTTCGGGCCTTGATCACGGGCGATTTCCCGGCGCATGCCTACCCTGCGGACGAGGTATTGGAGGTAAAAATAGAGGCGCAGGTGATGTTTGTTAAAAACGACCACACGCGTGAAAAACGGTATTACAATGGGAAAATCGGTAAAATCATCAAAATAAAAGACAACATCCTCTACGTTACTTGCCCAGATGAACCGGAAGCCATCCCCGTCGCACCGATAGAATGGCAAAACATCAAATACAGTTTGAATGAGCAGACCAAAGAGGTGTCTGAAGATAACCTGGGGACCTTCACCCAATATCCCTTAAAACTGGCCTGGGCAATCACCATCCACAAAAGTCAGGGGCTAACGTTCGAAAGGGTAATCCTGGATGCCCAGTCAGCTTTTGCGCATGGACAAGTATACGTAGCCCTCAGTCGTTGCAAGACCTTCGAGGGCATTGTGCTCCGAACGGTCATCAAATCATCGGCCATCCGCACCGATTCGACGGTTAAAAATTACAGCGAAGAAGCTGCCAAAAACGCACCTGATCAGGCCCATCTGGACCGTTCCAAAGCAGATTTTCAGCGGATGCTTATCCAGGAACTGTTCAGTTACACGGTGCTTAAAAAACGGATGGAACAAATGAACAGGATACTGCTTGAACATGAAGGCAGTCTTCATCCTTCGGCGTTGGTACAATTTAAAGTGCTCAGCGCACAAGTGGTGGAAATTTTGCCTGTAGCCGGTAAGTTTCTTCCCCAACTGCAACAACATTTCCTTCAGGAAGTGCTTCCGGAAGCCAACACGGAGCTACAGGAACGGTTGCAAAAAGCGGCTGCGTGGTTTGCCGAAAAATTAGGCGCCGAATTGTTGCCGGCAGCTTACGATATCCGCATCATCAGCGACAACAAGGAACTGCGCAAAACTGCTTTGGAAGGGCTGGAAAACCTGCAGGAAGAATTGTTTGTGAAACATGCCAATCTGGTAGCTGCACAAAAAGGCTTTGTCGCCAAGACCTACATCCGGCTCAAAGCGGATGCTGCGTTGAATTTCAAGGCGGAAAAGGAAAAAGCCGCGCTGGTACAAACCACGGTACCCCAGGACATTGCCCACCCTATGCTTTATGCCACACTCAAAAAATGGCGCGAGGATGCGGCCGATCGTTACGATGTGGAATTGTTCAAGGTGTTGCCTACGAGTGTACTGGTGGACATAACGCACCGCCTGCCTGTTACGCAGTCTGCCTTAAAAGCCATTAAGGGCTTCGGCAAAATCAAGCTCAGTCAATTCGGGGCCGAGATATTGCATCTGGTCCAGACCTATTGCGCCGTCAACAACATTGAAACGGCGGCGCTTAGGATTTCCGATGAAGAACTTAAGTCTAACAAAGCAGACACAAAGACGGTCAGTTTTGAGATGTTTCAATCGGGTAAAACCATAGAGGAGATTGCAAAGGAACGGGGGTTTGTACAAACCACCATCGAAGGGCATTTGGCGTATTTTGTGGAAACGGGCGCGTTGGATGTCCGTAAATTGGTAGTCGACGAAGACCTACGTGCCCTCAGCGGTTATTTCACCGATCATCCTATGGCATTGAGTTCGGAAGCCCGGGCGCATTTTGGAGAAGTTTATTCCTATGGGGTAATTAGGATGGTGATGGCGCATTTGGCTTCGCGGGGGGTGACGCGGTAAAGAGGGGCAATATTCGGAGTAAGCGTGGGCGCGGTTGTATACGGCGCGGCGTTCGGTGGTGGGTAAACTCGATTTTTTTGGATTTGCCAACAAAAGAAGGCTATTTCCGTGGTTAGATTCCTCAAAAGTATCAAAACACGACAAAAAAGCCCCTACTGCGTGTGCGGTAGAGGCTAGATGTTTTGAGTTGGCGCCGACTTACTCTCCCGGGGCATCTACCCCAGTACCATCAGCGCTGGCAGGCTTAACTTCTCTGTTCGGAATGGGAAGAGGTGGGACCCCGCCGCTATAGGCACCAACATGTCTTTAGCTTAACGATTTAA
>JBBSDH010000099.1:0-14695 GCA_038249605.1 Chitinophagales bacterium
CAGCCAAAAGGTTCTGCTTTTTGTACTTGTATACTTTTTGGTGAAAGAATCTCTGTTTGCCGGCGAAATACTGGCCTTGCGAACCTTGCACCAAATTGCCCTGATACTGGCAGCCCTTTCGGTTTTGGTTCTCGGTGTACAATTGGCCTTGGCCTCTACTGGTGGCGGGCTCGACAACGATGCCTTGTACCGTTACACCATCGGCATGTCGGGCAACAAAGGACTTACCAGCAACAGTTTGTTTTTCCTGCTTATGTTGCTCGGTGTAGGCCGGGTTTCGGGCATGTACAAACGCCCAACCCTGTTGCTGGCAGCACTGCTTTTGGTCCTCATACTTATCCTGCAAACCCGTGCCGTGTACCTGGCATTGGTTGCAGCCGGTTTGTTTTACCTGATCGGACGCTTGATGAGCGACCCGGAATTTAAACCCGTGTTTTTTCGGCGGGTGTTGCCGTTGTTGGCGTTGGTTGTGGTGGCGGGTATAGCTTTTGTTACCTTTAAAGGCAAAGGCAGCAGTTTGGCCGAACGACTCAATCCGGCTACCTACATGGAGAGCGCTTCGGCTTTGGAGCGCCGTTTCGTTTGGTACAAAACAGAGAAACTCATCGACGATACTCCCTGGTACGGCATGGGCAACGGCAGCTGGAAATTCCTTTTCCCCTCCAAAAGTTTGCAGGGCGCTTACCGCATGATGGAAAAAAACGTGGTGTTCACCCGGGTTCACAACGACCTACTTGAAATACGTTGCGAATTGGGCCTGCCCGGAGCACTGATGTACGGCATGTTGCTTTTCCTGCCATTTGTTCTGGCCTTGTATACGTTGGGCCGGAGTACCGACGGGCCATCCAAACAACGTCTTTTGTTTGCCGGAGGCGGCTTGGTGGGCTACGCGGTGATTCAGTCTTTTGATTTTCCACGCGAACGCATCGACATGCAGGCGTATTGGGCAATTTTCCTGGCCCTCGTGGCTTACGAATGCCGCAACACCAGATTGTTGCGCAGCATCTGGAAGCCCGGAGCAGGCATGCGGATGCTGCTGCTGTCCCTCGCGACTTTCGGATTGCTTTTCAACCTATTGATGGGTTGGAAACGATACGAAAGCGAAAGGCATTATTTGAAAGCTTTCAACGCTCAAGCCAAGGGCAAGTGGACCGAAGTGGAAAAAGAAGCCCTGCTCGCCGAAAATACCTGGAACAAATACAATGAAGTGGCGGTCCCCATGGCTTGGTATGCAGGTTTTGCAGCGTTCAAAAACAACAAACCTGAAGAAGCCCTCAACCACCTCGAACGCGCCTACCACCTCAACCCCTGGTCGTTTCAGGTGATCAACAACTACGCTTCAGCCTTGCTGACCCTGAAAAAAAACCAGGAGGCCATTCCCCTGCTCGAAAAAGCCATCGACATCAACCCGCGTTACGACGAAGGTAAATTCAACCTCGCTTACGGCTGGACGCAACTCGGCGATTTTCAAAAAGCCGAATCCTGGCTCGACAAAGTAGACACCATACCCAACCCCACAACGCTGGACGAACGCCAGAAAAATGAAAAAACCTTAAAAAACTTGTCTGCTTTCCGAGCCGATATCGCCAAAAGACAAAACATTCAGCCAGCCACACCGAACTAATCCAACCATTTCACACAACCTTCCTACCTTCACGTCTGTTATTCTTTCATTACTTTCAATTTTTTTTGAAAATTCCCGCCCCTGCGCGATATGTCTCTGGAAGCCATCAAACAGCCCATCGCACGCGAACTCGATATTTTTGAAGACCGTTTCCGCGACGCCATGCGCAGCAAGACGCCTTTGCTCGACAAAATCACTTGGTACATCGTGCAACGCAAAGGCAAACAGGTGCGTCCCATGCTTGTTTTGCTCAGCGCCCGCCTTTTCGGTCCCATCAACGAAGCTTCGTACACCGCCGCATCGCTTGTCGAACTGCTGCATACCGCCACGCTCGTGCATGACGACGTGGTGGACGACGCCAACGAACGCCGCGGCTTTTTCTCCATCAACGCCCTCTGGAAAAACAAAATCGCCGTGCTCGTAGGCGATTTCCTACTTTCCCAGGGCCTCTTGCTCAGTATTCGGCACGGGGAAGTACGCCTGCTCGAAATCGTGAGTCAGGCCGTGCGCGACATGGCTGAAGGGGAGCTTCTGCAAATGGAAAAAGCACGAAAACTCGACATCCGCGAAGACGTGTATTTCGAAATTATTCGCCAAAAAACAGCCTCGCTCATTGCCGCAGCCTGCTGCGCCGGCGCGACAAGTACTGCATCTGACGACGAAACACGCCGCAACATGTGGCTCTTTGGAGAAAAAACAGGCATGGCGTTCCAAATCCGCGACGACCTCTTCGATTTTGGCACCGACAACGTAGGTAAACCCCTCGGCATCGACATCAAGGAAAAAAAGATGACCCTGCCCCTTATCTATACCCTCGCCCATGCCGACCGCACTACCCGCCGCCACATCCTCAACATCGTGAAAAACCACAGCGAGGAACGGGAAAAGGTGGACGAGGTTATCAACCTCGTGCGCAACAGTGGAGGCCTTGAATACGCTGAGGCCGCCATGTACCGCTACCGCGACGAAGCTTTTGCGTTGCTGGAAAAAGCGCCCGAGTCGGAATACCGGACGGCGTTGAGGGATTTGGTGGCGTTTGTGACTGATCGCACGAGATGACTTCTCGTGCGATCGGTTGCGGTGCTTTTAATTAAACAAAATTTCAGGAAATAATTTTTTGAGATGACGCCTCCTTCTTCGTCGGAGAAGTCACCTTAAAAAATCGCATTGTTCCTTCTCAACACATCCCGCAGTTGCGGCCTCAATCGGTCGGCGGCCTGTAGGATCATGCCGGCGTCGGTGGGGAACGGCAGTGGACGGTTGCCTATGCGCAGTCTCGATTCGTCGCTGAGCGCACGTTCGTCGCCGCGGAAGGTGGAGGCGTAGTTTTCAAAAATCACTTCGGTGGCCATGTCGTCCGAGTCGAGGCGTTTGCGGGTAGGGCCGTCCACGATGTCGAGGGTAGCGCCTACGCGGGCTGCTTTGGACTGGAAAACTTCGAGCACTTCGGCACGAATGATCACGTATTTCGGATTTTTAATGTCGTTGCCAGACGAGTCTTTCTTCACATTCCCCTTGGCGTCGTATTCGTATTCCCAGCCATCCTTGATGCGTTTTTCATCCACATAGCTGCGTTCGTGCACACGTTCGGGGCTCACATCGATGTCGCGGAAGCGCAGGGTGGCGAAGTAATCGTAATCTACTCCTTCTTCGGCTTCGAAGATGAACTGTTTCCATTCCTCGTTCAGGCTTGGGTCGGCTACGGCGCCCAGGCGGTCGTTGAGGTGGGAAGGCAGGATTTTACCCGATTGGTTTTTCATTTCGAACAACACAAACGAAGTACCCCAGTTGCGCGCTTCGCGCATGAGTCTATCCTTCTCGCGGTAAGTGTTGTAGTACTTTTTTTCGATGTCGCGCAGGGTGTAATACGCGTCGCGGGCTGCAAGTTTTTCGCCACGTTTGCCGCGTTCGAGCAGGGCTTCTGCTTTGGTGTAGAGGAAAGCTGCGGCTTGTTCGCGGCTTTCATTTTCCCCACGGCTCACGTCGATGAAGTTGAAACGGGCGGTATAGCCGTTTTTCGCACGCAGGGGCATGAGTGGGCGAACTTTGTTTTGGCGCCTCTCGATGCCCTTGTACTTGTCGTGGATCTGCGTCCAGTTTTCTTCGCGGTTCTGCAATTTCAGGCGATCGATGTTGGCTATGTCGCGGGCATTGGCTTTTTGAAAAGCCATTTCCAGGCCTTTCACGTAATCGTATTTTTTATTCTTTTTGCCACGCAGTTTTTGCACGCAGAAATCGATGGCGGCGTCGTAGTCGCCGTTTTCAATCATTTTCTGGCTGCTGCGGCAAGCGGGTACGGTAATGGCTACGGCTACGAACAATAGGGCGAAACGAAAGAAAGTTTTCATGATTTTCCAGTATTGTATTGAATATGACCACAAGATTGGGGGCAAGGATGCAACTTTGTTCTTAAAGGTTGTTAGGGTTTTATGAAATATTGTTAAAATATTAAATGGTTCGTTAACAGAGATGTGAACGGTTTGTTGAAAAAATCGTTTTCTTTGTAGAAATGATGGAAACAGAGAAAAAAACAAATTTTCAGTTGTGGTCGCTTCTACGCGATCTGCCCAAGACGCGGCGTCAGTCGTTTCGTGTCAAAATGTTTTTCGCCTTCATCTACCCATTCAGCTCGGGCATCGTGATTTATGCGGGTTTGATGACGTTTTCGGTAGTGGTAACCAACATCACCGGTTTGTTGCCTCAGATAGCGCAGGATCTTTATCAGGGCCGGCTCAACACCGCCGGTTCCATTTTTTTGTGGCTGTTCGCTTTTTTCATGGGTGGCTTTTTTGCCGGCTTTTGCGTCGAGCGCGAAAAACTCAACAAATCACGCTACTTGCATCTGCTTCCCCTCATGGTTGTTTCGTTTATTTTTGCCCGGGTAGCTTACGCGCCAAGTGAATCGACCACCCTGCACCCCGTGATTTTTCCAGCCATGGTGCTTTTTTCCATCGGCATACAAAACGCGATGGTGAGCCTCACCACATCGTCACTCATCAAAGCCAGTCAAATAACAGGGGTGGTGAACGAACTCGGGGTGGACATTGCGGAACTCTTCCATTCTGAAGGCGAAAAACGCCGGATCATCCAACGCGAAGCTTCGTTGCGCTTAATCATTATGGTTAGTTTCCTGGGTGGTGCCATGTTGAGTGTTGCGGTATTCCCTGCCTTGCAGACGAAGATTTTTTACATACCCTCAGCGATTATTGTGGGGGTGATTATTCATGATATTTGGAGGTTTTAGATGCTGTTGTATTGTGATTCCAATGCCTTTGGAAGCATAAGCAAAAAGGGCAGTGATTGATCGTATTTCAACGCATCATAAAATAAACCAATGCGTTCCAGGTTGTTGTAGTAGACTTGTATGTTGTTGTAATAGTAGAGTTCACTTGTAACATACCATGCTTTTTTACCCAAATGACTGTTCAAAAACCACTTTTCTAAAAGTCGTGCTGTCCTGCCGTTTCCATCATTGAAAGGATGGATTTTTGCAAAGACCAAATGGATGGTTGAAGCAAAATAGAAAACCTCCTCCAAACTCAATTTTGCTGCAAGCAAGTCATCTACTTCTTTCCAAAAAAGTTCAAACTCCTCTTCTACAATGGCCGAAGGCGCCGCTTCGTATTGCACACGCTTTGCTTGGTGGTCCATAATGAGCATATTTCCTGTACGGACTTTGCCTCTTTGTGTTTCAGGCAATAGATGCTGTGTAGCAATGCCATGAGCTGTATAAAAATTGGAAAGACTCAGTTTGTGATCTCTGGCAAACTCATAAGCGGCATACAAATCATTGGGCTTTTCGGTTAGGTTGGGCAGGTATTCTACATCCAAAACCTTATGCTTTACATAGCTCTCCACTTCCAGCGTTTCACCCTCAATGCGCGATGAAGCCATAACCGATACTGCGGTAGCAAACTTAAAATTATCAGGCGTCCATTCCCGTTTTTTTACGGTAGCAAAAGCATCATTGAGGTTTATTTCCAGTTTGGAAAAATACGCCTCAAACCAATCCATTTTTAGTAGTTTTTCCATTTAACCTTACGGAAAGCGCGTAAAATCCTCAAAAATCAATTTAATCCATCCTGAATATCCTCAAATCCTGAAAATCCTGATTTACTTCCGGTTCTTCAACTCCGTCAGGAACCTTTCCAATTCATCCATGCCGTAATACAAAACCTCCCTTGGTTTGGAGCCTTCGGCAGGGCCTACGATGCCGAGCCCTTCGAGCTGGTCCATGATGCGGCCTGCGCGGTTGTAGCCGAGTTTCATGCGGCGTTGGATCATGCTGGTACTGCCGTGCTGGGTTTCCACGATGAGGCGTGCAGCGTCCTCCATCATTTCGTCGAGGTCTTTCAGACTTATTTGTTTAGAGTTGGCACCACCACCTGATCCATCTTTGTCGGGATGGAATTCGGGCAGGAAGAATGGTTCAGGGAAGCCTTGTTGATTGGAAATGAAATCGATCACACGTTCCACTTCGGGCGTATCTACGAAAGCCGATTGCAATCGGATGATGTCGCCTCCCACGCTGAGCAGCATGTCGCCTCGGCCGGTGAGTTGTTCGGCACCGCCTGCGTCGAGGATGGTGCGTGAGTCGACTTTGGAGGCTACTTTAAAGGCTATTCGGGCGGGGAAGTTGGCCTTGATCACGCCCGTAATGATGTTTACCGATGGGCGTTGGGTGGCGATGATGAGGTGGATGCCTACGGCGCGGGCAAGCTGTGCGAGGCGTCCGATGGGCAGCTCCACTTCTTTGCCTGCGGTCATGATGAGATCGGCAAATTCATCGATGATGAGCACGATGTAGGGCAGGAAACGGTGGCCTTTGTTGGGGTTGAGGCGGCGTGCCACGAACTTGTCGTTGTACTCCGCAATGTTGCGCACTTCGGCTTTTTTGAGCAGGTCGTAGCGCGTTTCCATTTCGATGATGAGCGAGTTGAGCGTGTGCACCACTTTGGTGGTGTCGGTCACGATGGGCTCAAGCTGGTCGGGCAAATAACCCAGGAAGTGGTTTTCGAGGTGGGCGTAGGGGAAAAGCTCCACCTTTTTCGGGTCTATGAGGATGAGTTTGACCTGCGAGGGGTGCTTTTTGTACAGCAGCGACATAAGCACCACGTTAATGCCCACCGATTTGCCTTGGCCCGTAGCGCCTGCGATGAGCAAGTGGGGCATTTTGGTGAGGTCGGCCACAAATACCTCGTCCTGAATGGTTTTGCCAAGTGCGACAGGCAGCTCCATTTTGGCGCGTTTGAATTTGTCGCTCATCAATACTTCGCGCATGCCCACCGTCTGGCGGTTTTTGTTGGGCACTTCGATACCAATGGTTCCTTTACCAGGGATGGGCGCAATGATGCGGATGCCCAGAGCCGAAAGGTTGAGCGCGATGTCGTCTTCCAGGTTTTTGATTTTGGAAATACGCACACCGCGTGCGGGTATGATTTCGTACAAGGTGACGGTTGGACCGATCGTTGCCCTGATTTTTTCAATTTCAATTTTAAAATACAGCAACGTCTCGATGATCTGCTTTTTGTTGCTTTCGAGCTCCTCGCGGTCTATTTCGAGGCGTTGTTCATACTCCGCAAGCAGTTGCAGGTGCGGGTACTCGTAGTGCGACAATTCGAGTGTCGGGTCGTAGGGTTCGGTGAGGTTGGGGTTGTCTTCCTGAACGGCCAGCACAGGCGGTTTGTAAGCATTGGCGTCTTCGGGTTCAACGGGTGGAGGCGCCGTCGTGGAAGGTATGTTGATTTCCATCTCCGCATCGTCGGGGTCCAGGGCTCCATTTCTTACCACTTCTTTTTTGGGCACATCGGCAAACAGGGCGCTGCGCTTGCTCAGGTCGAGCGCAAGTTGCCCCACAGGCATTTCGAAAGGTTCGGCGCGTTCGGGCGCGGGCGATGCTTCCGGACCGGGTTTGTTGTTGACAGTATCCCTGAAGGTTGCGCCGGTGGCACGCGGTGGTGGGCGCATACTTGCACGTCGTTTGCCATAGTTGCCGGAAAGCAGGTCGTTCCAGGCTTGTTTGGTTTCAAACCAAAGTTGGCGCCAGGTAAATTCGTCGAGGTTGGGATTGTTGTTCCACACAAACACGGCCGTAAGCGAAAACAACAGCAGAGCAAGTGTGCCGGGGACGCCCAGAAAGTTTTGGATGTAGGTGCTCACCGCTTGTCCAAACACACCTCCGAAAGGAAATTCAAACGATTGCAGGAAAAAAGATGCCAGTACCGAAACCACCACCATCCAGATGGCCGTGCGTTGCAGGGTTGAGGTGAGGTAATGCAGCGGCGAACGGCGGATGAGCGACAGGCCGTATTTGTAAAGCAGGTAAACCAACCCGTAAGAAGCGATGCCGAAACCCCAATACATGATGGAATCCGACAAAAATGCGCCGAGACGACCGAGCCAGTTGTCAACCTGTGTGTCGCTCAAAAATACTTCCCAAGAAAACCGGAAAACCAGATCGTGGTCTATTTCCCAGGTAAAGAAATAAGAAGTGAAGGCTACGAATAGGTAAAAGGCAAGAAACAGAAACACCATGCCAATGAGCTTCGATACGCGCTCGTCGTCGAAATTGAAACTTAATTGTCCTCTTTTGCTCTTGGCCATTTTTGAATGCGGAATGCAGAATGCGGAATGCGGAATTTATCCCAGCAACGCGTGGGATCTACCCAGCAAGGTGTGGGATCCCGGCAAAAATACACCTTATAGGGGAAACTTGATAAAATCCGTTTTTTATCCGTGTTCGAAAATAGGTTTACCATCAGATATTGCAATGGTACACCTAATGGCACCGATCTTCGAACACGGATAAAAAACAGATTTTTTTGCAAAAAATGTTTAAAAAACAATTTGTTTTAAGATTAAATTAAAAATTCGTATTTTTGCCACTGTTCCATAATATTCTGGGTAGATCCCAAGCGTTGCTGGAATGACAATTCCGCATTCCGAATTCTGCACTCCGCATTCAAAAATGGCCAAGTCCAAAAAAGACACCTCTGTACCGCCTACCATTTCGGCGTACAACGAAGACAGTGTGATTACCCTATCGGGGATGTACCAAAACTACTTCCTCGATTATGCGTCGTACGTTATTCTCGAACGTGCCGTGCCCGCAGTTGAAGACGGGCTCAAACCTGTGCAAAGGCGCATCCTGCACGCCATGTTCGAGCAGCACGACGGTCGGTACCACAAGGTGGCGAACCTTATCGGGCAAACCATGCAGTACCACCCCCACGGCGACGCTGCAATCGGCGAAGCCCTGGTGAACATGGGCCAGAAAGAACTGCTCATCGACTGCCAGGGCAACTGGGGCGATTACCGCACCGGCGACTCGGCGGCAGCGGCGCGTTACATCGAAGCTCGCCTCACCAAGTTTGCGCTCGACGTAGCCTTCAACCCCGATACCACCGTTTGGCAACTTACGTACGATGGCCGCAAACGCGAGCCCGTCAACCTGCCCATGAAATTTCCGCTCGTGCTCGCCCAGGGCGCCGAAGGTATCGCCGTCGGTCTGAGCACGAAAATCATGCCCCACAACTTCATCGATCTCATCAAAGCCTCCATAGCTCAGTTGAAAGGCCGCAAATCGGACCTCTTCCCCGATTTCCCCACGGGCGGGATGGTCGATGTAAGCAACTACAACGGCGGCGGGCGCGGCGGCAAAATCCGCGTGCGGGCAAGAATCAAGGAAATAGATAAAAAAACGCTGCAAATCGTCGAGATCCCTTTCGGTGTGTACGTCAGCGACCTGATCGAGTCCATCCTCAAAGCCAACGACAAAGGACAAATCAAGATTAAAAAGGTGATTGATAAAACAGCCGCCGATGTTGATATTGAAATAGAACTGCAGCCCGGCGTTAGTCCCGATGTAACCATCGACGCCCTTTATGCTTTTACCGACTGCGAGGTGAGCATCAGTCCCAACTGCTGCATCATCGTGGAGAACAAACCCATGTTCACCAACGTAAACGAGTTGCTGCGCATCTGCACGGAAAACACGAAGGAGCTGCTGCGCATGGAACTCGAGATCCAAAAAAATGATCTTGAGGGAAAACTGCACTTCGCTTCGTTGGAGCGTATTTTTATTGAAAAACGCATCTACCGCGACATCGAAGAATGCGAAACGTGGGAAGCGGTTTTGATAGCCATCGAGGCCGGACTTCGAAAGTACGTCACTACCCCATCGGAAAAAGCCGTAGCCGGTAAAATCCGCCTGCTGCGGGAGCTTATTAAAGAAGACCTGCTGCGACTCACCGAAATCCGAATCAAACGCATTTCAAAGTTCAATACGTTCAAAGCCGACGAAGAAATCGCCAAACTGAACGCCGAACTCGAGGTAACACTGAACCACCTCGAGCACCTCACCGAATACGCCATCGCCTATTTCGAAACCTTGCTCAGCAAGTACAGCAAGGGTCGGGAACGCAAAACTGAAATAGCCGCTTTTGACACCATCCAGGCCAGCGCCGTGGTGGCCAGCAACGCCAAACTGTATGTGAACCGCGCCGACGGATTCCTCGGAACTAGCCTGAAAAAAGATGAGTTTGTTCAAGACTGCTCCGACATCGACGACGTGATTATTTTCCGCCGCGACGGTGTGATGAAAGTGGTGCGCATAGATGAAAAAGCCTTCGTTGGCAAAGACATCATACACGTGGCCGTTTGGAAAAAAAACGACGAACGCACAACCTACAACATGGCCTATGCCGACGCCAAAACGGGGCGCAGCTTTGTGAAACGTTTCAACGTTACAGCCATCACCCGCGATAAGGATTACCAGCTCGGCTCCGACACCAAAGGTTCGCGACTGCTCTACCTTACCGTAAATCCCAACGGCGAAAGCGAGGTCGTCACCGTAACCCTAAGCCCGGGTAGTACGGCCAAAATCAAAATTTTTGATTATGATTTTGCCGAATTGGGCATCAAAGGACGCGACTCGCAGGGCAACATCCTCACCAAGTATCCCGTCAAACAAATACGCCAGAAAGAAGTCGGTAAAAGCACCATCGGTGCTCAGAAACTCTGGTACGACGACATCACCGGCCGCCTCAACATCCAGGAACGGGGCCGCCTGATCGGTGAATTCGATACCGGCGACAACATACTTGTGCTTTTCAACGACGGTACGTACGAACTCACCGACACCGAACTTCTGCAACGTTTCGATCCTAAGGAAATCGTATGGTTGGGCAAAGCCCACCCCGAATTGGTGGTCAATGCTGTGTATTTCGACGGCATCAAAGGCCTGACGATGATCAAACGTTTTCGCATTGAAACCAACAAACTGCGCGAACGTTATACTTACCTCACCGAACACAACAAATCAAAACTGTTGTTCGTGAGCACAGTAGCAAACCCACGCATCCGATACACCATTAAGATCAAAGGCAAAGCCATGAAAGGAGAAGTCAGCCTTGGTGAGTTTATGGACGTTAAAGGCTGGAAAGCCGTCGGCAACCGTTTGTCCGACCAGATCCTGACAGGCGTCAGCCAGGTTGATGAACCCGATAACAAACCCGTTCCGGCTGCGCCAACCGCCAAACACGACGCCATAAAACCTACCCTTTTCGATGTTGTAGATGAACCCGAACAAACACCGCCTCCAAAGGCAGAACCGGATAAAAAATCCTCAACATTCAAGCCGGGAGACACGATCGAGTTTGACTAAAAAAGTCGTTTGATCATTGATGGTAACTACCGGCCAATTTTGCGATATTGGCCTATCATTATGCGTTTTTTTACAAAATTGAAACCTGCTATGATGATCCGTTTGTTTCTCGTCCTGCTGTTTGTTCTGGTATTCGCTACTTTTATGCGCCTGCTCGGCCAAAACAAACAACCAGAGACCGAATTCAATTTTCCTGTTTACGACGGCTCCGATTTGGGCATGACCTACACGCCTTCCGGAATCAGTTTCAAAGTTTGGGCCCCATCGGCTGTTGGGGTGCGTCTGTACCTGTATGCCGCAGGTGAAGGTGGCCTTCCTGAACAAATGATTAATCTTGAGTCCGACAAGTCCACAGGTGTTTGGAGCATTCGCCTCAATGGTGATTTCAAAGAGCTGTACTACACCATCCAGATCCAACGACCCAACATGGGCTGGATTGAAGAAACACCCGATCCTTATGCCAAAGCAGTAGGTGTGAACGGCCGAAGGGCACAAATCGTAGACCTCACAAAGACCAATCCGGTAGGCTGGACGGAGGACAAAAGTCCCGAACTCAAACAACCTACCGACATCGTTTTGTACGAACTGCACGTACGCGATTTCTCTTCCAACCCCAATTCCGGACTTAATAACAAAGGCAAATACCTCGCATTTACCGAAAAAGGAACCCGCAGTCCGGAAGGCCTGTCCACAGGCATCGACCACCTTCGCGACCTGGGCATCACCCATGTGCACCTGCTGCCAGTGTTCGATTACCGCTCGGTGGATGAAAGTCGCCCTTCCGACGGGCAGTACAACTGGGGTTACGACCCTGAGAACTACAATGTTCCCGAAGGCAGTTACGCATCCAATGCCGCCGATGGGGCCGTACGCATCCGCGAATTCAAACAAATGGTGCAGTCGCTCCACCAAATCGGTATCCGTGTGGTTATGGATGTGGTATACAACCATACGGGCGCAACGGGAGGATCGGTTTTCGACCGTACCGTACCCGGGTATTACTACCGGCAGCGGCCCGATGGATCGTATTCCGACGCCTCTGCGTGTGGCAACGAAACAGCCTCCGAACGACCCATGGTGCGCAAATACATTGTTGAGTCTGTGCTTTATTGGGCAAGCGAATACCACATCGACGGATTCCGATTTGATCTCATGGGCATACACGACATCGAAACCATGAATGCCGTCACCAAAGCACTACACGAACTTGATCCGACCATCTTTGTGTACGGCGAAGGTTGGACGGCAGGCTCAAGCCCATTGCCCGACGAACAACGCGCACTCAAAGCAAACGTAGCCTGGCTCGATGCCACGGCGGCTTTCAGTGATGACATCCGCGACGGACTCAGGGGCCATGTGTTCACCCACACCGATCAGGGTTTTGCAAGTGGCAAACCGGGACTGGCGGAAAGCATCAAATTCGGCATCGTCGCCAGTACGTTACACCCGCAGATCGATTACAGCAAAGTCAAGTATTCCAAAAAGCCATGGGCACGTGAGCCCTGGCAAACCATTACCTATGTATCCTGCCACGACAACCACACATTGTGGGACCGTCTGGCCATCACCAATCCCAATGCTTCCGAATCCGACCGCATCCGAATGCACAAACTCGCCCATGCTGTAGTATTTACATCGCAAGGCGTAGCATTTATGCATGCCGGCGAAGAGATGCTGCGCACCAAACAAGGTGTAGAAAACTCCTACAACGCTCCCGATTCGATCAACTGGCTCGACTGGAGCCGAAAGACGCAGTACAACGATGTTTTTGAGTACACCCAAGGGCTCATCGCTTTGCGCAAAAACCATCCTGCTTTCCGGATGCCTACGACAGCCTTGATTCGAGAGCACCTCGAATTTTTACCCGTAACCGGCTACGATGAACTGGCCGTAGCTTACCTGCTGAAAAACAACGCCAATGGTGACGCCTGGAAAACCATCCTCGTTTTGTTGAACGGAAATGGAAACAACCATTTTTTCAAATTACCTGAAGGTCGTTGGAGACTTGTGGTCGCCGATTCCGTTATCATGGAAGACAGTGGTATTTTCCTGACAGGCGAAGGCACCTTTGTTCCGCCTATTTCTGCAATGGTACTTGTGAGGGAGGAATAGAATCTGTTTTAGGTTTTACAAAGTAAATAAGTCTGGTAAGCCACTTGAGTGTATCGGGCTCTTTGCTCGGGTCGGTAATGTACATTTCCACCACTGGCGGAATGTTTACGAGTTTATGTTCCAGCATGTAATCATCCATAGCAAAGTGTGCGTTCACTATGCTGTCGTATTTTCCGTAATGGTTGATCACGAGGGCCGAATCGGCGGCGGGCAAAGTGAACAAACTGGCAGCACCGGTCAATTTTTGCACCGAAGCAGCTACAGGCATGGCGACTGCCATGTCGGCCACTTTTACAAGGGTGTCCCACGACCAGTATAGGTTGGTGGGTAGACCGGCAGCGGTAAGATTGTTGGCAGCGATGGCGCCGTTAACGAGGGCGAAGGAGGAATCAGAAAAGATTTTCATGCTGTCGAACGGAACCAACCCACGAATGCCCAGGAAATAACTTTCCGGCACGGATTCCACCAATACTTCGTATCCTCGGTATTTTTTGTGGGCTAGGTTTTCGCACAATTTTTTCAGGTTTCCCAGACCCCGTTCAAAGTCTTTGCCTACAAATGAGTTCACATCGGTCAACATGGCCATACCGTTCCAGGGGAAAGGCACATACATGTCGTAAACCCACAGCACCTCAGTTGAGTCGCCTTTTTCAGTCATCTCAAACCAGGTTGGTATGCTTCTTCGCCAGGGTTTTACCATTACAATATCGATATCGATGCGGTTGGGTGTGATGGATTTTATGATTTGCCGGCCTTCGCCTACATCGCCATTTCCTTTATAATTGTACACAGCGCCCACTTCTCCATCTGTGCCTTCAATACTCCACTGCATGCTGTCATCAATTTTACTCCAAGGCGACCATGCATGAAAATGTTTGAAAAAACGCACTTGTTGGAGTACAGTATCTCGAGGGGCATAAATGGTGGTACTTCTTTCGATACGGTACTCATGTTTTGCAAAAATGCCCATAATTGCAAACAATGCTACTATACCAATTAAGATAAAAAGTAGAATTTTAAGTATTTTCATTCCTGATAGGGTTTTAAAAAGAAACGTGTTGCAAATATTTAAAATAAAAAGTTTTAAAAACAATTTATCCTTTGTTTTTCGACAAACATCGTAAAAAAAGAGAATTTCAACTTGCGGTCGGCCATGCTTTCATCATCCTGGCACCGTTTGAAACACCAATTTGGATGGGTACCGGCGACCTGCCGAACCTTTTTTTGTAAGCAGCGCTGAGCACTTGAACCACGGTTTCAACCTCCGTCTCTTTTACCAGGTTGATCGTACAGCC
>JBBSDH010000100.1:0-14666 GCA_038249605.1 Chitinophagales bacterium
ACATCCACCCCGATTTCCCAACTGTTGCGCGGAAAACTGTCGCGTTTCATCGGAGCCTTTGATTGGGCCTGAAGCGCTGCGGTCATAAAGAGCAATACGGTGCTTACTACAATTTTTTGATACATGGTGAAAAATTAGATTGGTGAAAAATTGGGTGGTACAGTTTATATTTCCTCCGTTTTTAACCAACACAAAGGTTGGCCATAACAGTGAAACATGTCTCTGTCAAATTCGATCAATAACATTCAATGTGGATTGTCGCTTTCCCAGTCTTTTATCAAAAGCAAAGGAAAGCCCAGTACCCTACGAAGGGTGTTCTGTTCATCCGGGGAAAGTAATTTCCCGGTGGTTGAAATACTTTTGGATCTCAAGCGCCTCCGAAGTGTGCTCTCCGACAGGCCAAGCGTGCGCGCGAATTGCGCAAAAGTCAAGGCTACGTGTTCTTGCATTTGGATTAATTTGGAATTGATCAACAAAACTAAGTCATTTTTTTTTCTCTAGAAAAAAAATGTTAAATATTTACGTTTTGACTAAAAGTATGGCTTTTACATCATAATTGAATAAATAATATGTCGTAAACTTGAAAAAGGATCGTTTGCATTGTTCATCTTTGCAAACGCAACCTCCAATACCGTAACAAAAATTCAACCGGAAAATGCCCGTGCGATCCCTCTACCTGCGCAACCGCTTTTTTTACTTCTTCGGCTCGGTGGCTTTTTTGTTCACCCTGGCGTATCCTTTTGGCTGGATGTTTACCCCGGCCCTCGGTGCATTCCTCATCGGCGTGGCGCTGGTGGGCGTGGATGCGGCGTTGTTGTACGGCAGCAAAAACGGGTTGTCGGCCCAACGCAGCCTGAACCCTGTGTTTTCGCTTTCCGACAACAATCCGGTGCAAATCCGCCTCGCCAACAACGGTGCCCAACGCTGGCGCCTCGAGGTGATCGACGAACTTCCCATTCAATTCCAACGCCGCGATTTTACCTCGGAACTCTGGCTGGCGCCCGGTGAAAAACAAACCCTGCGCTACGACCTCCAACCACTGAGCCGAGGCGTGTACGCCTTCGGAAATGTGTTGGCTTTTGTATCTAACCAGCTCGGACTGGTGGAGCGCCGCATCGCGTTCAAGCAAGCCACCGACGTGGCGGTGTACCCCAGCATCATCCAAATGAAACAATACGAGCTGCGGGCCATGCGCCACATCGCCCACGAAACAGGCATCAAAAAAATGCGCCGCATCGGGCACAGCTATGAGTTCGAACAAATCAAAAACTACGTGGATGGCGACGATTACCGCAGCGTAAACTGGAAAGCTTCCGGCCGCCGCGCATCGCTGATGGTGAACCAATACGAAGACGAGCGCAGCCAGCAGGTGTATTGCCTCGTGGATAAAAGCCGGGCCATGCGCATGCCTTTCGAAGGGCTCAGCCTCATGGACTACGCCATCAATACCTGTCTGGCCATCAGCAACATCATCATCAAAAAGCAGGACAAAGCCGGTCTCCTCAGCTTCTCCGATGTGGTAGGCGCCACCATCAAAGCCGAACGCGGGGGCGGACAACTCAACCGCATCCTCGAAGCGCTGTACCGCGAAAAGGAACGCCCCGTGGAATCCAACTATGAGCTCCTGTACGAGGCCGTACGCCGTCTTGTTGGCGCCCGCTCCCTCCTGCTGCTGTTCACCAATTTTGAAAGCAGCTACGCCCTTGAGCGCGCCCTGCCCACCTTGCGTCGCCTCAACCGTTTCCACCTTTTGGTGGTCGTTTTTTTTGAAAACACAGAAATCCGCGCCCTGTCGCAGGAGGAGGTATACACCACCGCCGACATCTACCGCCAAACCGTGGCGCGGCAGTTTTTACAGGAAAAAAAGGAAATGGTGGTCAAACTGAAACAATACGGCATCCAGGGTATCCTCACCAAGCCGCAAGACCTGACGCTGAATACGATCAACAAGTATTTGGAACTGAAGTCGAGGGGACTTATTTAACTTTCCACGGGGTGCGTGAATTCCCCAGGAAATGGATGGAATGGGAAAATCACAGGCTCACTTGGATTGATCCTTAATGAAACCAACCACCGCATCCACATACCGCTGCCCTCCCGTCTGCCAAAGTCCGTTGTGCCCGGCGCCGGTGATGGTGTACCACTGTTTTTGGCTGGAAGCGAGGTTGTTGTAGTTGATTTGTCCAAACGCCAGCGGGATGCGTTCGTCGCGGTCGCCGTGCGACATGAATACGGGTTGTTTCACCTCGCGGGCTGCTTCGCAGGGCAAAACCGCGAAAGGATCGAAATGCGCGATTTCGCCCGAGCGTTCGAGCACTTCGTGGGCCATCCATTCGCTGCGGATGCCGAACCAGTTTTCGCCGTATTGTTCCACCACTTTTTCCAGACTGTAAAACGTGCTTTCCACCACGCCGAATTGCAGGCGTGGGTCGTGGGCCAAAGATTGTAAAGCGATGGCGCCGCCGAGCGAGTGGCCCATCACCCCTATGCGCATGGTGGAATCGCGGGCAAGTAGGGAGTCGACGATAAGGGACACGTCGTATTTTTCGTTGGCGCCAAAGGTGCAGTAGTCGCCGCCACTGTCGCCGTGCGCACGCAGGTCGAACAGGACCGTACTGATGCCGCGCTGCGAAAGTTTTTCTGCCGTAGGCAAAAAGAATTCTTTGCAACTGCTGATGCCGTGCAAAACGATCACCGTGGTGTTTACCGACGAATCGGGGTCGGCGGCAACAAACCAGCCCTGTAGCGTGAGGCTGTCGCGGGTGGTGATCACGAGTGAATCGACCGTAAGGCCGTAATCGGCAGGGTCGGCGCCGCGGGGGATGCGCCACGAAGCGGTTTCAGGTGTTTGGCGGTAAGGTTTGATGGCCGTGAAGGGGAGGACGTTTTCAAGGACATACCAGCTGCCACCAACGGCGGCGATGGAAAGGACAATGGAAAAAATCAGCAGACGTTTGTACACGCGTTTCATTTCCTTTAAACGCCGGAGAAGTGGAAACGTTGCGAAAAAATCCGTTTTAATCCTTTAGATCCGTTCCATCCGTGTTCCATCGCATCATCGTATTGGAACACAGATTCAACGGATATGTACGGATTTTTTCAAAACGGTAAATCAACATCGTCCCCTTCATCCCGCCAATCAAAATCTTCGTAATCCGACGGGTCGTCGTGGCTTTCGTCGGGAGGCATACCGCCGTTCCAGTACGGACGGTAGAAGTACAGCCAAGTGAGCATGTCTTCTTCGGTCATGAATTTGTCGTAACGTTCCTGGTCGTCTTCTTCCATCCAAGGCGCGTAGGGCATTTTATCGCCTTGAAGCCATTGGTTGAGTTCTTCGGAAGGTGAAAGCGGCACAGCGGACTCCGAACCGGGCGGCTGCCAGTTGTCGACTTCCCGCTGATGGGCTTCGTTGATGGCACATGTGCAGGCCCCCTCTTCCCCGAAAGGACAGCCCTGGGATTCGCGGTCGGCACAAAAATCGATGCTGGCACCGAGGTCCACATGGTAAGCCACGTCGTTGCGGTCCATCCAGGCCACCATGGCGGTATAGCGCTTGCGGGCGCGCAGGCCGTTCGGACAATGCCAGTGTACCCGCCACGCCTGCCAGAGGTTTTCGAGGGCTGTAAGCAGGTCTTTTACTTGGTTGTTTTTAAGCCTTTCCACGGGCGGGAACACCTCGGCAGGCACACCCGTATGTTCGCCCAAACTCAGGAGTCGGGTGTAATGGGCGCGATCGCTGCCGCCTTCTTCGTCGTCGAAAGTTTGTTGAAGAAAGCTGTACGAATTCGACGCCGGCGCATGGCGCGCTGCCGAATCAAGGTCGGCAAGCAATTGGTTTACGTAGCGCTGCATCACGGTTTTGCCGGGCGGGCTTAAGTCCGACGTTCAAAGTTGTTCAAATCCTTCGGTATTTTCACACACTTAAACACATTTTTTTTAAATACATTTTTAGCGCCATGTGAGTTGCCTCACAAATTCTCGTGCTTATTTCTCATTTTTACCCCATGATACGCCCCGTTTTATTACTGTTTTGCTGTTGTCTTTGCTTGTGCGCCTGTTACCGTTTCAAGCCCCGCAATGCCTTCGACCCGGCACAAATACCGCCTGCGCCCAACTATGCAAGCCTCGAAAGCTGGGCTGCACACCCCGACAAAGCGGATCCTGCCGACCAGGTGCCCTGCCCTTTTCTTACCAACAAGCAGGATTCTGCCCTCATCGACGTGTTTTTTCTGCACCCCACAACACTTACAGGTTCCCACCGCGGCGACCGCCATTGGAATGGAGACCTATCCGACCAACGCCTCAACATCAAAACCGACTCGACGCCCATTCTTTTCCAGGGATCCATTTTCAACAGCGTCGGCCGGGTGTATGCGCCGCGCTACCGCCAGGCACACCTCAATGCCTTTTTCGGCAACGATACCGATTCCGATGCCAAGGCGCTCCACGTGGCCTATGCCGATGCGTTGACGGCATTTGATTACTACCTCGAACACTGGAACCAAGGACGTCCGTTCATTTTGGTCGGCCACAGTCAGGGCGCCCTGCACACCCTTTCGCTGCTGCGCGACCGCATCGAAAATACCCCGCGCGAACAACAATTGGTGGTGGCCTATGTGGTCGGGTGGCCTGTGAAAGCAACCGATTTGAAAAAAATAAAACCCTGCGAAACCCCCGATCAACTCGACTGCTACTGCACGTGGCGTACCTGGGAACGCAAAGAGGGTATAAAACGCGCCAAAGACGCCAAAGACAGTGTGGTTTGTACCAATCCGCTCAACTGGTCCATCGAAAAAGGGCAATACGCCTCCAAAGAACTCAACAAAGGCGGCGTGGTGCGGCCGTTTTGCGCCATTTATCAGGGCATTACCGATGCGGAGGTGTACAACGGGCTGTTGCTTGCCGACCGACCTAAATTTAAAGGCAGCTTCTTTTTCCGCACAAAAAATTACCACGCCGGCGACCTTAACCTCTATTACATGAATGTGCGTGAAAATGCCGAATTACGCACGGAAACTTACCTGAAACGCCGATGATGGCTTATTTCGCTTACCTGCTCACCAGGGGTTTTGTAGGACTTTTTGGGTTGTTGCCCTTCCCGGCTTTGTACGCACTTTCAAACCTGCTTGCCGCCGTCTTCATCCGCTTTGGTTACCGCAACAACGTGATGTCCGGAAACCTTCGGCGCTGCTTTCCTGAATTGTCCGACGCCGAACTCAACCAAATCGCCAAAGCATCGTACCGGAATTTGTGCGATGTAACCCTCGAATCGGTGAAGGGTGTCACCTTGCCGCGCAGCGAAATTCAAAAACGGTACCAATGTGTAGGCCACGAACGGCCCAACATGTACTTGAAAACAGGCAAACCCATTTTGATGGTCGGTGGGCACGTAAACAACTGGGAATGGGGCGTTCTGACCATCGCCGACGGTTTTGAAGGCACCTCTTACGGCGTGTACAAACCGCTTTCAAACAAATACATCAACAACTGGTACACCGACGCGCGCAACCGCGATCCCAAAATGGTGCTCACACCCATGCGCGAAACATTCGCCGCCGTAAAAGCCAACCTCAACAAACCCGCTGTGTTTGTTTTGGTGGCCGACCAGTCGCCCAGCAACCGCGAAGGCGCCCAGTGGGTCGATTTTTTCGGTCAACCCACGGCCTGCGCCCCGGGCCCCGATGTGATTGCCCGCACCAACAACATGCCTGTATTCATGTACCACACCCAACGCATCAGTCGGGGTTATTACAAAATGGAATTTACCCCGCTGCATGAAAATCCGGCCGAACTGCCAGCAGGCGGCGTAACCCGTCTGTTCATGCAAGCGCTGGAAAAAGACATCCGCGAACAACCCGGAAACTGGTTGTGGAGCCACAAACGCTGGAAAATTCCTGCACCATCTAATCTGAGCGTATGAATGTTTACCAGCTCAATGAACTGAACAACTTCATCCGACAGGTGGTAGCCCTCAATTTTGCCCAACCACTCTGGATCGAAGCGGAAATAGCCCAGGCGAACCGTTCGCGTGGACACTTGTACCTCGATTTGGTGCAAAAAGGCGACAACAATGAGCCCCTGGCACAAGCGCAGGGCGTGCTTTGGGAAAACGACTACCGGAAGTTGCGCATCAGTCATGGCCTCACGCTCGACCAGGTGCTGCGCGAAGGCGTGGCCCTGAAAATGCAGGTGCGGGTGGAGTTCCACGAACGTTACGGACTCAAGTTGCACCTCGTCGACATCGATCCGGCGTACACGCTCGGACAACTGGCCTTGCAACGCCGTCAGACGTTGGCTACTTTGGAAAAAGAAGGTTTGCTTGCCCTCAACCGCCAACACCCTTTGCCCCATGTGTTGCAACGCATCGCCGTAGTGAGCTCGGAAGGCGCCGCCGGTTGGCAGGACTTCCGCGAACACCTCGCACAAAACGCCTTTGGTTACCAATTTTACGTGCAGTTTTTTCAAAGCGCCGTGCAGGGTCGCAACGCGGAAATAGAGCTCATTGCTGCTTTGCAAACCGTAGCGTTGCGGCACGACAAATTTGATGCTGTCGTAATCGTTCGCGGCGGCGGCGCCCGTCTCGACCTTGCCGCTTTCGACACCCTTGAGCTCGGCCGGAAAGTAGCCGCCATGCCGCTTCCCGTATTGGTGGGCATTGGCCACGACGTGGACGAAACGGTGCTCGACTTGGTGGCCCACCAATCCTTAAAAACACCCACCGCCGTGGCCGATTTTCTCGTGCAGCACAACCTGTTTTTTGAAAATGAAATTTTGCGCAGCGCCGAAACCTTGCAACGTTACGGCATGCACCAGCTCAACATCGGCAACCTCGAACTGGAAAGACAAGAGCAAAACCTGCGTTGGGGCGTTAGGGAAAAATTGCAAATCGCTTCGCAAAACATAAAAAGGGTAGCTCAAATGTTGCCTGTTCTGACATCCCAGACCATCCAAAACCAACGGTCCAACCTCGATCGTTTCGAGGCATTGTGCGCCGCCTTACATCCGTCGGCAATTTTGAGCCGCGGTTTCAGCATCACACGTTTTGACGGCAAAATAGTCACCAATCCAAACGAAATCCCAGAAGGAGGAACCGTCCAGGTACAATTAAAAGACGGCGAACTACCCTTAAAAAGGACCAAAAACCTTTTTACGGAATAAAATACAGTCTTGAAATAAGGGGTAAAAAACAGGCCTATTTTTTTGCTAACGCAAAAAAATAGGCCTGTTTTTTACCCCTTATTTCAAGACTTACTTCCTATTCCTCGAGCTGTTCGGAACCGGATATTTGCGCTTGTATTCCTGCGCTTTCGGAATCAATTTTTTCAGCGTCTGGCTGCGCCTGCTCGGATCCGGGTGGGTGCTCATAAACTCTGGAGGACTACCGCCGCCGGACTGTCCCATCCGTTGCCAGAAAGGTGCTGCTTCGGCGGGGTTGTAACCTGCCATGGTCATGAGGTAAAGGCCGATTTCGTCGGCTTCCGATTCGTGTTTGCGGCTGAAAGGCATCATGACACCGTATTGCGCGCCGACGCCGGCTGCGGTCATGAGCAGGTTGCGGGTTTGGGTGGATTTTTGGGATAGGGCGATGTCCAGCGACGTCATACCGAGTTGCGCCACCAGGCCTTGGCTCATGCGTTCGTTGCCGTGGTTGGCGATGGCGTGGGCGATTTCGTGGCCCATGACCACCGCGAGGGCGTCCTCATTTCTGGTGACCGGTAAAATACCGGTGTACACCACGACTTTACCGCCGGGCATGCACCAAGCGTTTACTTCCTTACTGTCCACCACGTTGAATTCCCAATTGAAATTTTTCAATTCGGCCGCTTTGCCGGTTTTGCGGTAGTACACGTTCACGGCTTCTTTGAGGTCGTTGCCGATGCGGCGCACCATTTCCACTTCCTGGCCGGATGAGAGGGTTTTGTTTTGAGATAAAAATTTTCGGTATTCATCGTTGCTCAGGGCATTGATCTCATTGGAGGGGACAATGTTCAGTGCTTTACGGCCTGTAAATGCCGTTTTGGTGCAAGCTAATGCAACGGAAATGACGATTAAGCTAAAAATGGCTTTTTTCCACATAGTTTTGTTTGGTTTTGATTTTATTTTAAACGTTAAAAACCAGCCAATGCATATATGTTGCGGACAGCATTAAAAAAATGCCAACACAAAATTACCATCCTGTACGCGGTTGCCGGCCTACAAAAGCATTGGCTTCGTCAAAATTGGTGATGCGCATGGCTGCTGCGTCCCACTCGAGGTGCAGGCGGCCGGGGTATTCCCAAGGTTGCCAGGAGGTCGGCTTTTTGCCTTTGCCCAATTTTTTGATGTCGAAACAACGCACGGCTAAATTGCCGATGAGGATGGCTTCGGTGAGTGGTACGGCGTATTCGAACGGCGAACTGGTTTTGCCTTCACCTTTGCAGGCGTTCACCCAAACCATCTGGTGGTTGTCCTTGTAACGCGGCAGCCATTTTTTGGGTTTGTCAAAATCCTTCATCCTTTTGGTGGGCAAAAGCGTTGCGTTTTCGCCATACATGTCACACAACATTTTGCCTTTGGAACCTTCAAAAAGCACACCGCCGTCCCAGGAACCGAAACGTTCGTCGGAGCCCAGCTCGGCGGGTCGCATGGGCCGGATGCCGCCGTCGTACCACCAGAGCTCACAAGCGGGCATGCCATCACGCGCGGGAAATTCCATGCGTACCGTAGAGGAGGGCGGACAACTGTCGGTATACAGGGCTTCCTGGAACTCGTCGGACCACACCGTGGTGGCGCTGGCTTCGATGGCGGTGGGGTAAGTGAGTTTGAGCGCGCGGTAGGCGGGGTCGATGAGGTGGCAGCCCATGTCGCCGAGGGCACCTGTGCCGAAATCCCACCAGCCGCGCCAGCGGAAGGGCAGGTAGCGTTCGGAGAAGTCGCGTTGTGGGGCAGGACCGAGCCAGAGGTTCCAGTCGAGTCCTTCGGGTATGGTTTCGGGCGCGGGGGTGGGCAGCCCTTGCGGCCAGACGGGTCGGTTGGTCCACACGTGCACGCGGGTAACATCGCCGATGGTGCCCGATTGAATCCACTCGGCCACTTCGGCATTGCAGTCCATGGAGGCGCCCTGGTTGCCCATTTGCGTCACCACGCCGGCTTTTTTGGCGGCGGCGAGGAGTTGGCGTGCTTCGGCGATGTTGTGGGTGAGCGGTTTTTCGGTGTACACGTGTTTTTTGGCTTCGAGGGCGAGCAGGGTTGCGGGCGCGTGGGTATGGTCGGGCGTGGTGACCATTACTGCGTCAATGGAGGCGGCGATGGGGTCGTCGAACAAACGTCGGAAATCGCGGAAACGCGCGGCTTTGGGGAATTCCTCGAAGGCGTCTTTGGCGCGCCGGTCGTCGACGTCGCAAAGTGCCACGATGTTGGTGTGTTTTTTAACGTTGCTGATGTGGTTGCCGGCTTTGCCCCCGCATCCGATGAGTGCGATGTTGAGTTTGTCGCTCGGTGCAGTGAAGCCTTTGCCTCCCAACACGTGGCGTGGCACGATGGTGAAACCGGCTGCGGCGAGGGAAGTGTTTTTGAGAAATTGGCGGCGGGAGATGCGTTTGGACATGGCGCGTGGATTTACGGGGGAAGGTAACAAATTTCGTATCTCGCAAATCACATGACGTTTTTGTTAAGTTTGCTGACAAAAATTTGGATCACTAAAAATGATTCCGTACTTTCGTTTTCGTATCAGAAAAAAGCGGTTTAATCCTTCGAATGCCTTTTTGTGCTTTATGCGCAATGGGCTTACCATTTCTTTATTTTCATCTTTTTAACCGTTTCAACATGCTTCACAAAATTTTATTTCAAAAACTCAGGGAGGGGGCAAACATGATTTGTAGCTGCATTTTCGGTATCTTCATGCTTTGGTTAAATCCAACAGGTGCATTGGGCCAAACCGAATGTGTACCAATTGAAGAATGCGACGACCTTCGGCTACTTTTTGTACGCGAACATCCTGATACTGGATGTACGACGCTGGGTAGCAATTGCTCTACTACCGATCCTTTGCACCATGTTACTTATCGTGTCTTTCTTTATTACGAGGTCGACAGTTCGGTGCCTGATTCGATTTTAAATTTCATGTTAAATTACAACTATTTATTTGCTAACGTTAGATTGAGAAACTTAGACAATAATGGACTGAGTTATATTGACAAAAATGCTTCTCGAGCGTGTATGCGTAGCGGTGCAGGAGTAAGTTGGGATTTAGATTCTACAGTAGTATATGAATTAAGTGTTGCAAATGAAGCTTCGATATTGTTCATCAATGAATCAGCTTCGGCATGTGGACCAACTGATGCTCGTATCCAATTTTCACCAAATCCACCAAGTGGAGCGCCAACATGTTTCATAACATCAAACTGTGCCTATGCAGAATTGTTCCCCATAATTGTTCAGTCATACCCTGGTGAAACGATCTGGCTTGAATGCAAAAAATTGGAATACAGTTCATCTGTAAGTACAATACCATGCGATCCTTTGCCTTGTGCGTACACATCTGGTACAGGTACTCCAAACACCAATGGCGTCGCACAGTACACCATCCCTCAAGTAAATCCACCGAGTGGTGCAAACAGCCAATTGGAAGTGATGTTTGGCGACACCATTTACCAACCTGAAGGCTGGTACGATACGCAAGTGTTGCTGAAGAGAAATGGTGGAAGCGGAAATCTTGATGTTTCCTACGTGGAATTTTCGGTGGAAGTACGATCGGATGTAGCCATATCTGCGCCGACAACTGTTTCAGGGGTTGCTCCGGTATCGATGATACAAACCTCGGGAACTGGCAATGCAGTCACCTACACTTTACATTATGTGGTGCCGTACAACCCTGCCCAAACGTTGGCCCCCGATGGCTTGGATTCGGTCAGTGTTATCAGGGTAGGTCCTCCCATGCCATTCAACCAAAGGTTCAATATGGTACTTGAACTAGTGAACGAAGCTGATTCGCGGGTGCGTACAGACCAAGGTTGTTCGAGTATCGATTTGTCTGCTGACACCGTGTTGATCATCAACAGTATTGGCGACACTTTATGCCCGAATTACGTACTTCCGGGCGGAGTGTTCAGGGTTGAAGGGCGTGAAGATACTGTGGGTGTATGTCCGGAACCGCAATTGCGTTTTGGTTTTGTGACAACAGACACGGTAACTTATATACCATTTGATTATTTTGAATTAATTTTGAAGGTGCATCAAACAGGAAACCTTTCGATAAAAGATGTTGTGTTTCCGTCGAACTGGACCTGTACAAATGACACAGATTGTACGTCTCCTTGTTGGGAATTGGCGCCGGGCTTCGACGACGTAGTAATTGTAAAATTGTGCAGAGAAACAGGGGGTTTTACTTTTAAGAATGACAGTGCATTCATTAATATTATTTTCGAGGGATACGGTTGCATCAATGGCGCTGATATCGAAGTATTAAGGTTTTTAAGAGACGATGCCGCCGGCTTTATTTGCGTACCAGAGATCGATTTAACGAACCAGGGCTTCCCGGTGTGTTCACCCGAGATAAAGGGTACGATCACTTCGGGAATTACGGATGAACCGGTAGTTGATGTTGATGTCCTTTTTTTACCAAACCACAATTTGATCTGTAATTCCGATTATTGCCCAAACGACACGATGCAAACCAATGCATTCGGTGTGTTTGCCAAATGTGGTTGCGTGCGGTGTGATACAATAGTTATCAAACCCCAGTCGCCACCTGGGTCTGATTATTTGAACGGCGTATCGACATTTGATTTGGTGTTGATAAATAAACATATTTTGGGTGTTGAACTTTTTGATAGTCCGTATAAGATCATTGCTGCCGATGCGAATAATTCGAAATCTGTAACAACATTTGATATTGCAGAATTAAGGAAATTAATATTAGGTATTTATTCTGAACTTCCTAGTTGTAGCTCTTGGGAATTTATACCAACGGCATTTGATCTCTCAATACCATTGAATCCATTGAATCCATCCCCTCCAGAATCAATCATGGTAACATCGACAACCAATTATGATTTTCATGCCATTAAAATTGGCGATGTCAATGGCTCAGCAGACAGTTCAGCCTTACGATTTGGGAAACAAGGATCAACCTTTATTGAATTTCAAATCAGTCAAATAAAAAATGACGGACTTTTGGTGGTACCTATTGTATACACTGGCGCAGACGAGGTGGAAGCCTTGCAATGTGGCATAAGATTCGACCCTGGCCAATGGGAGTTTGTTGGCGCAACCATGGGCGATCTTGAGGGCATAGGCGCTGAATCGTTTGGATTAACCCAAGCAGACCAAGGCATCGTTAAAATGCTGTGGTATGCAGGTTATTCTTCGCCGGATCCCGGACTCAAGCCGGGCACAACCATGTTTTACCTAACGTTCAAATCCCAAGGCGGTTTAAAGGAAAACGAGGCGTATCTTGCTCTGGATGATGAGGCACTCGAAAACCTTGCGTGGGCGCCCAACGGTAAGGAGTTTCGCATTTTTGCAAATCAAAACAATTCCATTGAACGCAGCGAAGTGTCAACTTCTGTTAAGGTACTGACCGTGGAAGCATCGCCAAATCCCACTTCTGGTGAAGTACGTTTGCTGGTGCACTCCACTCAACCAACCTCCGCCCGGATCGGTATGTTCAGCTCCTTTGGGCAAATGCTGTGGATGCAGTCCATCAACCTGCCAGTAGGAGAAACCTCGCTGGAAACCAATGTCTTAATCAATCAACCTGCAGGTGTGTACCTGTGGAAGGTATGGACACCCCAAGGCGCCAAGGCCGAAGGACATTTGGTGAAGCAATAAAAAACGGTTTTCACAACACGAGTCGCCCGGTGGCAATAAATCACCGGGTGACTTTCCTTGAAACACAAGATTTCAAGACCAACCATCTCATGCCTATGAAATATGTTTTTTTATATACGCTTTGGGTTTTGCCCGCACTTTTGGCCGCCCAATCACGCTATTATGTTTCTGGCTCCGCCACTGGCACAAACAACGGCGCCTCCTGGCAGGATGCATTCAACAATCTTCAAACTGCCTTGCAAACTACCGTATCAGGTGACACTATTTGGGTGGCTGAAGGTATCTATTATCCTACGGACACGGCCGATCGATTCATTTCTTTTGAACCCAAAAATAGTGTACGGATGTATGGCGGTTTTACGGGTACTGAAACAGACCTCAGCCAACGTGATTGGCAGGCGCACCCAACGGTGTTGAGCGGCGACATCGGTGTGCCAAACGACAGTACCGACAACTCTCTGAATGTTATGTATTTGCACCATCCCGACAGTTTTACGGTGGTGGATGGATTTACCCTGCGGGACGGCAATGCTGATTATACAGGCGGATTTACCAGTACACGTCATAGATACAAATGTGGAGGAGGTTTGTACATCGAAGGAAAAGACTGGGAAGCTTATCCGACGATTCAAAATTGTGCTTTTGTCCACAACACAGCGCGCAACTTTGGTGGCGGTGTAGTGGTAAATGGGGAAGGCTTGGGTTCCATAGCGCCCAAGTTTTACAATTGTATTTTTGAAAATAATCGATGCGTAGCAAATGGAGGTGGTTTGGCGTGGTTGGGGGCTTCATGGGTAGAGCGGGGAAAGGATATCGAAAATTGTAAATTCCTATTTAATGTGGCCCAACGTGGTGGAGGTTTATTCTTCATTGATAGTGAAAAAAATGATCTGATGAATTTGTCGAAATGTAAATTTACAGCTAACAAGGCATTGCAAATAGGCGGCGCCATTCAAATGTTTATTGGAAGGGTTAATGGAGGAGGTTTTGATATTGATTCAACATCATTTACACAAAATTCGGCAATATTAAACAATGAAATTGCCTCATTCAACTCAAATAACAATGGATTAATGAATTTGGGTCGATTCATGAATTGTAATATTGATTCTAACTACCGCTTAGCCCCTTCAAGTCCTAATCATTTTGCAATTTCCTCTGATCTAACAGGGGTTTTTTCAAACTCAGTTTACCTAAATAACAATTTTATAAAACAAAACTATTCAAATCCTATTTTTTTTTCCATCGATATTACAAATGGTAATATATTTATAGAAAATAATGTATTTTATAAAAACAATGTAGGTATTTTATTGTCTTTGGGAGGCGATGAGATAAAAATGAAAAACAATATCTTCGATTCCAATTCATTAAGTAATTCAAATATTGACATTGGAACAGATTATACAGAGACTTATTTATTAAATAATGTATTTTTAAATAACAATAGTGAATTAATTTTTTTTAGCATATATAGTGATTCGTTATGGGTTCTAAATACGGTTTTTTCGAAAAATCAATCAAGTTCAGCAAATATTATTACAAATCGATCTGTTATAAGTAACTCCTCCTTTTTTCCGAACTTTGAATCTGTTCTTAGTTGTACCTCCTCCCCAACCACCATCTCCCACTCCTACATCCCCAACCTCGATTGCGCCACCCTGCCGCCCAACGTCACTTGCGGCCCCGGCATCATCTTCGGCATCGACCCCCTCTTCGTCAACCCCGACTCCAACGACTACCGCCTGCAACCCTGCTCGCCCCTGCGCGACGCAGGCACCAATGCCGCCGTGCCACCGTTCCTGCTCACCGACCTCGACGGCAGGCCACGCATCCTCGGCGGTACGGTAGACATC
>JBBSDH010000101.1:0-14641 GCA_038249605.1 Chitinophagales bacterium
AACTTTAAACTTCAAACTTCAAACTTCAAACTTTAAACTTGTAAAAAATAGAAGTCCCTTGCCAGTACGGCAAGGGACCCTAACCCAAACAAATAAACACAAAAACTACTTGGTGCAAGTTTAAGTCAACTTATTGGGTATTGAAAAATTTTTGCCCGTTTTTTTTATTAAAAGATTGCATGTCTTATGCCTATATGCCCGTTAGCGGAATATTTTATCAAATAAAAGCCATAATGCCAATTTTTATATCAAAACCAAAGTGTGATATGCTTTGCCAACAGACCAACTTTTTTCCTTCATCATTTCCAACCTTCCCTTTACCTTAGCAGCATTCCCTGAAAGCACCTTGCTTTTTGCACTTCGAACTTCGCACCACAAGCATGCGCCTTTTTAAATGCCTCTTCGCTTGTTCCCTCAGCGCCCTGCTGCTTTGGGGACTTACCTCGCCCATCACCTCAGGCAGCAGTACGGTGCCGCCTTTGGGCCATTTTTTCAACCCTTTTACAGGCTTTTGGAAAAATGCCGAATCTGAAAAATCACCCCTGCCAAATCTGGTCGATAAACTTCCCGGATTAAAGGCGCCCGTGGAAGTGGTGTTCGACGACTTGATGGTGCCGCACATTTTTGCCCAAAACCTGCAAGACGCACTCATGGTACAGGGCTACATCACCGCCAGTCACCGACTGTGGCAGATGGACATCTCTACACGCCGTTCCTCCGGACGGCTGTCGGAAGTGCTCGGTAGCCGCACCCTTGAGCTCGATCTTAAGATGCGCCGCCGCGGCATGTTGTTTGCTGCGCAAAACGAGCTGGAAGCATGGAAAAAATCGCCGGAAAGCATGGTCCTCATGGATGCCTACTGCGCCGGCGTAAATGCCTGGATCGATAACCTCGATCCCGCCGACTACCCCATCGAATTCAAACTGCTCGACTACAAACCCGAAACGTGGACGCTCCTGCACAGCGCTCTCATGCTCGAAAGTATGGCCGACAACCTCGCTTCAGGGGAAAGTGATCTCGCTTCCAGCAATGCGCTCGGCATCTTCGGCCGCGATACCTTCAACTACCTTTACCCCGAATGGAACCCGCAACAGGCGCCCATAGTACCCGATACTGGACAATGGAAGGACATTAAACCCCTGGTATCCATTGCCGACAGCTCGGGCGGCGTACTCTCCGGCGCACTCAGCCACACCGACGGCTTCTGGGGCGAAAATCCCATCAACATTCCTGCCCTCGACGCCTATTTGTACGGCAGCAACAACTGGGCCTTAGCCGCCGCCAAAACCAGCAACGGCAACCCACTGCTTGCCAACGACCCGCACCTCAACCTCACCCTGCCTTCCATCTGGTACCAACTGCAAATCCATACGCCCGACATCAACAGCTACGGCACTTCCCTACCCGGCATTCCCGGCATCATCATCGGTTTCAACAACGACATCGCCTGGGGTGTCACCAACGTGAGCCACGATGTGAGCGACTGGTACCGCATCACCTGGACCGATGCTACTCGCCAAAATTACCTCGTGGATGGCAAGCAATTGTCGCCTCGTGTGGAATTGCAGGTCGTAAAAGTGCGCGGGAAAGCAGACGTGATCGATACCCTGCGTTTTACCCAATGGGGGCCGCTCACCCACGAACACGATCCGGCACATCCTTTGCGCGACCACGCCTTGCGCTGGATCACCCACGACCAGCCTCCTCCCACGCAGGTTCTGTCGTTTTTGGGATTGAATAAAAGTAAGGATTACAGCGGCTATAAAATGTCCATTCCTTCGTTTGACTGTCCTGCGCAAAACTTCGTATTTGCTTCTACTTCCGGCGACATCGCCATCCAGCCACAGGGCAAATACCCTTTGCGCAGGTATGAACAAGGCCGATTTTTGCTCGACGGCAGCCGTGGCAGCGATGCCTGGGCCGGATTTATCCCGCAGGAACACGTGCCTTCCATGTTGAATCCATCGCGCGGATTCGTGGCTTCCGCCAACCAGCACAGCACGCCGCCCACCTATCCTTATTATTACACCGGCAACTTCGATGACTTCCGCGGCAGACGCATCAACGGCAGACTGAAGGGCATGCAAAACGCCACCATCGACAGCATGAAAAACATGCAGCTTGACAACTACAGTCAAAAAGCCGCCGATGTTTTGCCCATCATGTTGCGCTACCTCGACCCATCCAAACTCGACGCCCAAGGCCGGGAAATGGCAGCCGCGCTCAGCCGCTGGGATTACCGATACGACGCCGAAGCCATGGCAGCGCCTTTGTTTGAGGTGTGGTTCGATTCGTTGTATGTGGGCACCTGGGATGAGATGATGTACTTTAAAGAGCAGAAAAAAGAAATCCTTTTCCCGGAACCCTGGCGCATGATCGAGCTGATGCGGGTAGATAGTGCAAGCGTATTTTTCGACCTGTGTTCCACACCCGACGTGAAAGAAACTGCCGTGGAAATGGTGAACATGTCGTTCCAACAAATGGTCGGCTATTTCAAAAGTCACCCGGAAAAACAAACAGACTGGGCGACTTTCCGCGGTTTTGTGATCAAACACCTCGGTTTGATCGATGCGTTCGGCCGCAGTGACATCAAAGTGGGCGGCCACAAATCGGCCCCCAACGCCATTGCTGTTTCCAACGGTCCGTCGTGGCGCATGATTGTAGAGCTCGACAAACCCGTGCGCGCGCTTGGTGTTTATCCCGGCGGCCAATCGGGCAATCCCGGAAGCATGTATTACGACAACATGGTGAACACCTGGGCAGCCGGCGAATATTTCGACTTGCTTTTCCTTCAATCAAGCGGTGAAGCTGGCAAACGTGAAGTTGGCCGACACACCTTCCAACCGACCTCCAAACGATGAACAATACCTTAATGCTCGCTTTATCCATAGTGCTCGGAGGCATTTTGTGCCTGCTCTTTTTGCCTTGGTGGGCCTACCTCCCGCTTGCCTTCATCGCAGGTTTTTTCTTTGCCCGACAAGCCCTGCGCGACGCCGGACTGGGTTTCATCCTCGGATTTTGCTGGTGGGCTGGCGTGGCCCTGCAACTCAACATGGCCAACAAAGGCATCCTTTCAGCCCGGGTTGGTGTGCTTTTTGCAGGTCTGCAAAGCTGGCAATTGTTGCTGGTAACAGGCCTCATCGGCGCCCTGTTGGCAGGGCTTGGCGTGCTTTCCGGATTGTGGACCCGGGAGTTGGTTTTTCCTGCCAAGAAAAAAAGAAGGTACCACTATTAACGTATTGTGAAAATCCGTTTACCTTTGGTCTAAACTTGATTGCACGTGCGTTGCGACTCCCTTTCGCAACGTGTTCAATACCTGGTAATCCAAGCCAATTTTTAAGTATGGGAAGGGCCGTTCTGCTTGCAGAGACGGCCCTTTTTTTTTTAAGTCCGAAGTCTTTTGATTTACGAAATACGATATTTGAATGGGATTTGCACGACTTGTCCCGATGCACGAGGGATCTGGGATTTTGGTCTGTGGGAGATTTGGCCTCGAGCGCTGCCTATTTGTCTGAATCAAGATTCTCAGGACGTGTCCCGAGAATCCTGATTCAGACAAATGGGAGGAGTGAGGGCCCATAAAATCAAATTTCAAATACCGCATTTCATATCTAGTTATTCAAATAGCAGAGGGCCAACGGTTAGTAACCGCTGGCCCCCTTTGCTGCCTGCTAACTGCTGCCAGTTGCCTGCTATTCCAAAATCAATTCAAAATCAACCCTGCGGTTTTGTTTTTGTCCATCGGCTGAGTTGTTGTTGGCTACCGGACGGTTTTGTCCAAATCCGGCGTGACGGATGCGGTCGGGGTGGATGGCGCGGAAGATCAGGTAATCGTAGCACGATTTGGCGCGGGACTCCGAAAGTGTAAGGTTGTTTTTGGGATCACCCACATTGTCGGTGTGACCTGCGATGCTGAGCGTATAATCTGGGTATTCGCGCATCACCTCCACCAATTGGTCGAGTACAGCGTAGGAAGATTGCGTGAGGATGGCGCTGCCCGATTCGAACTGCACGTTTTTGGTAACCGAAACCAGTTGATCTTTGGTTTCCTGGCGAACTTCAGGACAACCGAAGTTGGAAGCAGGACCGGCAGTAGTGGGGCATTTATCCACATTGTCAGCTACGCCGTCGCCATCGGAATCCGGGCAACCTCCTAGGTTACCTGGCGTGTCGGGACAAGCGTCTTGGCCATCGGGCACACCGTCGCGGTCACGGTCATTGGCCAACGGACAACCGTTGTTGCTTTCCACGCCTGCGATGTCGGGACATTCGTCGTTTTTATCCGAAATGCCGTCGTTGTCGCGATCTGGACAGCCGCTTACAGGTCCAGCCGTAAGCGGGCACTCGTCGATGTCGTCGGCAAATCCGTCACCGTCGGAATCAAGGTCGACGGGGCAGCCGTCGTTTTCCACCGGTCCGGGGTCGGTTGGGCAATAATCGTCTTTGTCGGCCACGCCGTCGTTGTCGTAATCGGGACAGCCGTTCAGGTCCATCGGGCCCGAATCGTCGGGACATTCGTCATTTTTATCGGCGGTGCCGTCGCCGTCGCGGTCGGGGCAACCCATGGTATTTGACGGACCGGCCTCATCGGGACAGTCGTCCGAAACGTCGGCGATGCCGTCTTTGTCGCGGTCAGTTACGGCATTGGTTGGAATGGGATCGGCTTTTTTCTCAGCTTTGTGAAGCATCGATACAAAACCCAAACCGAGCTGGAAATTGTCGCGGTCGTCAACGAGCGCTTTGCGGAATTCCGCCTGCAAATTCACAAAAGCGAATTTGGATACGCGGAAGTTCAACCCGGCGCCGAAAGGAAACTGGGCATGGCCGTCTTTAAATTCTTCCATGAAATAACCTACACCACCAAAAGCATAAGGCGTCACCTTCGCCTCATCTTTGATGTTGATGAGTTGAAACACCACATCTGCGCTGGCAATGGTGGAATTGCCATCCACTTCCGATTCGGGAAGTTTGCCCAAACCAAATTTCAATGGAATGCCAACATTGAGGAAAGGCGCGATGTTTCTAAAATAGCCGACCTCAAAACCTTGTGTGATGTTCATTTCACCATCGTACATGGCGCCGAAATCGATCAGGTTGAGCTTGGCATTGATGGCATTGGGATAATCGGGCGTTTGTGCCTTTACTGTACTGACAGTAAGGCAAAGCAGCAAGGCAACAGGGAATAAAAGATTTCTCATTTCGTACGTCTCTTTGTTTGACAGTAGTAAAACAAAAAGGATACCAATAACACAAAATTGGTAGAAGACATTTGGCGAAATGACTGTTAGGCGCTAAAAATCAATCTTATAGAGGCACGAAAAAAAATTTCAAATTTCTCCCGGTTCCACGATCTCCTCTGCTACGGTTTCCACTTCCTCCCCATGTCGTATCAATCGGGCAGCAAGTTTTCGGGCTTCCTGGCGCGGACTCCGCCACCATTGGGCCGACAACACCGACACGGCCTGCACCTGATTTTTGGTAAAAAACTGTTTCAGTTTTTCTTCCCATTCATACGAAGGCAGCAAAGTTTGGCTCAACACGCCGTCGAACATCAAAATACTCCGCTGGGTATTTCTGTTTGCACTGCTTTCTACCAAAAGTGGAACCCGAATGCCGGCAATGGTTTCGAATCTGCGCAACTGCCCGGGCTCGAAAAATGGTCGCAAAGCCACTTCCACTTCGTCCATAAACGCATTCGAAGCTTCGCGTGGCTCATGGTATTGCAACAGCATCGCCATGTTCCGTAACTGTTCTTGTGCCTGCTCCTGGTCGCCTCTTTGCACCATCTCGGCAAAGGATACCAGGTGCGACAAAGTGCAAGTGCCGATGAAGGTTTTATCGGCGGCAAGTACGGTGTGCAAACCAGGCGGAATGGAGTGTGCAATGAATAATTTTTGGGTTGCACGGGTCAGCACCACGTTCATCTGGTTGAACCCAAGCTGGGAATTCCAGAAGTGCATGTGCTTGGTGAGGCTGCCCTGTGCGTCCACCAAACCATGGGTAAGCGATACCAGCAGGATGTCGACGTGCTGGCCCTGCAACTCGGCAAACTGGTATATGCCCAGTCCGTTGAGCAACAATTGCTGAATTTTTTCATGTCCCGGCGAACGGCGCTGGCGAATGCGCAGCAGTTGGCCGGCAATCAGATCGCGTTGTTGTACGGTTGCACATGCGATGCCCACCACCGGATAGGTTTTGGCCGGTGTAGGTTCGATGAGGTTGAGCCAGTCGATGATTTGCCGCGCTTCGGCTTCGTTGGTGCCCGCGTATTCGTCGTAACGTCCCTCCACATTGATCACCGTAGTGGCTTCGCGGGCGGTTCGGCTGCCGGGTATCCGTTTCGCCGGCGCACCGAAAGCAATTTGGTTGAAAGCCAGCCATTCTTCAGGCGCGTCCTGGTGCTGGTATTCCAGTTTGAAATTTTGTGCGCCGGCGCCCTGGCAGTATTCAAAAAGATCGTCCTGCTCGAAAGGTGTCATGTCCTGCTTGGGGTCGCCAAAAACGAGCACGTGTTTGCCCATGCCCATAAGGTGAAACCCTTCCTGTTTGGGGATGTTGTGCGCTTCATCCACCAAAACCAAGTCAAACTGAACCTCCGAGGCATTCATCACGTCGAGGGCTACCTGGGGCGTCACAAGCAGCACAGGCAGGGTTTCGGTGAGCGGTTCGAAATGTTTGCGAAACAACACACCCGCTTTTTGGTCACCCATCAGGCTGCGGTTGTTTTTTCCAAACCAGGTTTTGAATGCGTTTGAGTCTTCCGACTTCAATGCTTTCAGTGCTTTTGTTTTGCGTTGGTGCCAAAGCGTACTGATTTGGGCGGGCATAAGGCGCCGCAGTTCGTTGGTGTATTCGGCGAAATGACCCAGATTTTCCTCGTTCCACAAGAGGCCCGGATTGTATTCTTTTTGCAGCAAATGGTGCAGGTACCAGCTTTCAAAAGCAGCAGTCCAGTTACGGGGTTTCACTTTGCACAATGCGCGCACCACTTTTTGTTCCACGGCCGAAAGGCCCAGCCAGTGTTTTTGCCAAATGTAAAAATCGGCGAAGTCGCGAAGGTAAAACCGTGTTTCTTCCAGTTTGGCGATCATGTCCTCAAGGTATTCCTGCCTTTTGGGAATGGTGAGCATTTCGTGTTTGAAAGACTCTTCGTACAAACCGGCGGCATTAAACTCTTCCAAAAGTACGTCCATTGAGTACTCCAAATCCTTGATTTGTTCGCTGAAATCGAGATCGGCATGGATGCTGCTGGCATTGAGTCGGCGTACGTCGTCGCGCACGACCGTAGGAATACGCCGGCGCCACAGGCGCAAACTGGCTTCAAAATCCTTGGTAATTTCTGCGATCTTTTTGATGTTCCTGCTGTCGAAATTAGGCGGAAAATCGAATTCAAAATATTTGCGCACGTTGTAGGTGCGACGCATTTCATCAAAGGTGGCCGCGATTTTTTCTTTCGAAGCTACAATGTGTTTGAAGCGGTCGGAAAAAACACCGTACAATTTTTCCGTCGTTGATGCGGGTTTTTCAAAATCGGGTCCGAAACGCTGCACGCCGTCTTCAATGCTGTCGCGCAAACGTTTGATGTACGCCGCGAGGTCTTCGTAATACTGCTCGTAATTGTCGAGCAAAGCTTCGGTGTAATCGTTGGTTTTGGAGATGTATCGGTGGTAGAGCGAAGCGGCTTTCTCGGATAAAAACCGGAGCTGAAAATCCGTCCACTCTTGTCCTTTTTCGACTGTATTTTCCAGAAAAATGGCATGCCGCAATTTACCGAGCGGATGGTTCAAGGTTGGAAAATGTCGGAAAAGTGGTTCGCTGCCCCGTATGGCTGTCGTTATGGTGTCAAATTCTTCTTTGTTGAGCTCCAGATCGGCAGGATTGAGCTGGCTTAGCAGCATTTCCTTGCCTTCGGTGCGGTTGGCGCGCAGGAATTGCCCAACCGTTTGAGCAAAACTTTTTTCGCCGAAAAGGGGCTGGTGCAGCTCATCCCAGGCATCGTCGAGTTTGCGCTGTTCGCGCGAAACTTTGTTGAGTGTTGTTTTGAAAAGTTCTTCGTCGTGCCCTGTTTTGTTTTTGCTATCGGCAGCCATGCGCAACATGTCGGACAACATGAGCTGGTCCGATTCCAGGTCGCGCACAATGAACGACACATCACCAAAACCTTTGTCGAGCAAAAACTTTTGCGCACGCCTTAGGGCATTGAGGTTTTGGGAAACGATGAGGCATTTTTTGCCGTTCGACAAAGCGTTCATCGCCAAAGCCGAAATCAGGTAGGTTTTGCCCGAACCCGAAGCGCCTTCGATGCTCATGAAGGTATTGCGCTGCATGGATTGCAGCACCGACCGTTGCGAAGGGTCAAGGGGAAGCAGGGTGAAATTGTGCTTCCAGTCGAGGTTGGCCGGCAGCGATCGGGCCTCTGTAATAGGGTTCGCAAAAGTACGCGGCAAGGACGGGTAAATGCCTGCCATAGCGGACCACAACAAGGTGCCTTGACGCTGGAGGATGTCGAGGTTGGCGTCGGTTGGACAAGGTTGCACGCTCATGGGCAAACCTTCTTCGCGGTAACCGGTATGCTGGCCGATGCGCTGGCACAGGTCGGTAAGCGCCGCGTTGTCGAACTGGTTTTTATCAACCATGGTCTGCACCTGGGTTGTAAAAAAGGTGCCAAAATGACTGTCGAGCAGGTGGAAAAGTGGAAAATTAGGGCGCACGCCTTGCTGCTGGTTTTTTTGCGCCAGCCAATGGTCGGCGTGTTGTGCATGGGGCTCAAGCTGAAACGACCACACAAACAACGGTGCGGATACCTTCATATCGCCCACTTGTCCGAGCAACAGCGGATAACCGATGCCGAGGTTTTTGGCGCCAAAGATTTTTTCGCGGTTGCGCGACTCGAAATAAAAATGGTTGAACCAGGCGCCAGCGTGGTGGCCGGTAGCGACGTTCAACTCAAAAGGTTTGTTTTCGAGCAGGGCTCGTATGCTTTTTACGGCGAAATCATCGTCGTTGAGGGCATACAGATCGATGTGATCTTCCACCGCAGGAAGTGTTTTCAACCAACGCTGTGCAGCGCCGCTGAAAGCATCGTGGAGGTGGTTTTGGGATTCGGCAGGGAAAGGATGATCGGATTGAAGCATACCAACGTTGTTTCTTTGGCCCAGGAGAGGATGACAGGCTGTGCAAATGAAAGCATTTTGAGGCAGAGGCACAAATTGATGTTGATTTCACCCTGATTTTTTAACAAGGATTATTCGTTTGTAGGAAAATAAAAAAATAGCTGGTACCTTTGCGGCGGCGCCGGGCGACCAGCTCCTGCAAAACTTCCCTAGGGCGGAAACGCAGCAAGGATATGTGGTTGAGCGGTGTGTCTGGCGCTTTTTTTATTCCCCTTCGGGTTACGGCGTCAGCCGTTTTTTCTACCCACGCTTAGCAATTCTTAGACATGCAATTTTTCATCGACACTGCCAACCTCGATCACATCAGGGAAGCTTCCGAACTCGGTATTCTCGACGGTGTGACCACGAACCCCTCGCTGATGGCCAAAGAAGGCATCTCTGGCGAGAAAAACATCCTCAAACACTACCGAAACATCTGTGAAATCGTAGGTGACGACCGCGACGTGAGCGCAGAAGTCATCGCCACCGATTTCAAAACCATGGTTATCGAAGGCAAACAACTGGCCGAACTCCACGAAAACATCGTGGTGAAAGTTCCGATGATTCCCGATGGCATCAAAGCCATCGCCCACTTCACCGAACTGGGCATCAAAACCAACTGTACCCTCGTTTTTTCGGCAGGTCAGGCCATTCTCGCTGCCAAAGCTGGCGCTACCTACGTAAGCCCCTTCGTTGGCCGCATCGACGACATATCGTGGGACGGCATGGAACTCATCAAAGATATTTTCGAGATTTACGAAATGATGGAGACCGAAACGGCCATCCTCGCCGCCAGCATCCGCAACCCGCTGCACATCGTACAGGCAGCCAAAGCCGGCGCCGACGTGGTGACTTGCCCCCTCAGCGCCATCATGGGTCTGTTCAAACACCCGCTGACCGACATCGGCTTGGCGACTTTTTTGGCAGACTATAAAAAAGCCAATCAGTAGGCTAGCGGGCAGCAGGCAGCAGTTAGCCGCTGGTATGGGTCATTCCGAGTTCATCGGAATGACCCATTTTTTGTAAATAAAATCCGTTTTTTATCCGTTCAATCCGTGTCATCCGTGTTCCAATACGATGACACGGATTGAACGGATAAAAAACGGATTTTATTTAAAAAAAATGGGTCATCCCGGAAGACCCGAAATGACCCATACTAACAATTAACGGCTAACGGCTATTAAACAGCTTTCGTTTCTTCGTCGTCTTTTTTGTTCAAAGCATCTTTGGCGTCGGCTACTTTGTCGGAAACGTAGTCCTTGGCCTTTTCCCAGAAATCTTTGCCATCTTCGGCCAGTTCGCTGGCTTCCTCTTTGGCATCGGCCATAAGATTCTTTGCCTTATCGGAAAGGTAGCCAAGAGCGCCGCCTTCGTAGGTTGCGATTTTTTCACGGAGGCCTTTCAGCTCCTCCATCGTTTCGTTTCCTTCTTCCTTAGCTTCGGCTGCAGCAGCTTCGGCTTTGGCCGACAATTCAGCAAACTTAGCGGCAGAAATGTCTTTAAGTTCTTCAAATTTGACGCCAGCTTTGGTCAAAGCATCCTTTGCGTTTTCGCTCAGGTTGTTCCACAGGTTCTCCATATTAAATGTTTTTGTTTTGTTAAAAAATGAGGCATAAAGTTACCCTTTTTCGCTACCAATCCTATGGTCAGGATTCTTTTTCAGCCCAAATTTGGGCCAAATGCACAATGGTTTCTGAGGCTTTGTCCATGTCCTGCACCGACACCCATTCCTGTTTGCTGTGGAAGGCATGTTCACCTGCGAAAATGTTTGGACAAGGCAGTCCCATAAACGACAATCGCGAGCCATCGGTGCCGCCGCGGATGGAACGCTGCAGCGGGTTTTCGAAACCGGCGCGCTGCAGGGCCTCCACAGCATAGCTTACCACATGCGGGTGGCGTTTGAGCACTTTGCCCATGTTGCGGTATTGTTCGCTGATCTGAACGTCTGCACGCGAGTTTGGATAACTTTTCAAAACACCATCAACGATGCCCTGAAGGGTTTTGGCGTGGCGTTTCAAACCGCCGTCGGTGAAATCCCGGATGATGAGTTTGATCACCGCTTTTTCCAAATTACCTTCGATGTGCATGGGGTGGATGAAGCCCTGTTTGCCTTCGGTGTGTTCCGGACTGAGCTTGTCGGGGAACTTGGCAACGATTTTCGCGGCAATTTTCAGTGCGTTTTCCATTTGCCCTTTGGCGAAGCCGGGGTGGCTCGACACGCCGTGTACCGTTACTGTGGCGCCGTCGGCACTGAAGGTTTCGGGTTCGATGCTTCCGGCTGTTTCACCATCGATGGTGTAGCCGTAGCGCGCCTTGAGTTTTTTCATGTTCACCTTGTCCACACCGCGGCCGATTTCTTCGTCGGGTGTAAACAGGATGCGGATGGCGCCGTGTGGAATTTTTGGGTTTTCAATGAGGATGCGCGCTGCATCCATGATGGCTGCCACGCCGGCTTTGTTGTCAGCACCAAGCAATGTGGTACCACTGGCGGTGATGATGTCGTTGCCCATCTGGTGGGCGAGATCTTCATGGTCCTTGAGGCGGATCACCACGGAATTGTCGTCGGGCAACACCATGTCCTTGCCCTGGTAATTGCTGTGCACGATGGGTTTTACGCCCGCGCCGGAGCAGTCTGGCGAGGTGTCTACGTGTGAGCAAAAACAAATAACAGGCACTTTTTTATCCACATTCGACGGTATGGTGGCGTACACGTAGCCGTGTTGGTCGAGCTCGGCGTCGGAAATGCCCATAGCCAAGAGCTCTTCCACCAGGATGCGGCTGAGGTTTTTTTGTTTTTCGGTACTGGGGGTTGTTGGACTGTTGGGGTCGCTTTGGGTGTCGATTTGCACGTAGCGCATGAAGCGCTCCTTGGTGTTGTGTTGGTAGGGAGATTTTTTCATTGCAGTGGAATACAAAAGTTACTGGCCTGGCGTGGCCGAATTGTTCACGTCGCCCGTTTTTACAGCTTTAAAACCTGCGTTCAGGTTGTCGGCCTGCAGGTCGCTGATGGTGATGTTTTCAGTGGGCAAACCTCCTGCGAAAGGCTGATCCGGATTGGCGAAGGTAGTGTTTGCGGGGAAAAAACGCCAGGATGTATTGGAGGGAAATGTACTGTTGATGCCAAGAATAATTTTTCGCAACTCGCTGATGTCAAACGTAGTCACGCTGTTGCTTCGATTCGCATCGCCAGCGATGATTTTCCAGGGCGAATCCATAGGTTCGATGTTGAGGGTGTGTTTGTTGATCAACAAAGCGTCGAAGGTACTCACGCCGTTTCCGTCGGTCACGTCGTACACCGGTGTTACGGTGTAGTCCTCAGCACCCGGCACGTTTTCAAACAAGTAATTGCCCTGCGCGTCGGTGACGTCGGTGGCCGCTGCGCCACCGGTGAGTTGCACGGTTACGTTGGGCATGGGCGAACCCCAGTGGGTGGTCACGGTGCCACCAATGTCGAACGAACCTACTGCCGGTTGCCAGTAGCCGTTTTGTGTGGTGCTGTTGAGGTTGTTGGGGTCGAGCCACTCTTTCAATCGGCTGGCTGAGGTTGCGCCTACATCCCACGACAGATCGAAGCGACCGAAATAGGCGCCCGTAACGATGCAGGGATTGAGGGGATTGGTGCTTGTGCTTCCACCGTGCAAACTGCCCACAATGCGTTTTTGTGGATCGAAAAGCGGACTGCCCGAAGATCCGGGCTCAAAGGTCCCTGTGGTGGACAATACTTTCCAGTGCGTGTTGGGGGCGCTGGTGCCGAATATGCCGCCCCAGTTGAGCGTGCCAGCATGTATGACCGCCGGATTGGCGTCGAGGGAGATTTTTTTGAGGTCGCCGCGCGGATGGTGGATGTAAGCTGTGCTTGAGGGTACGGGGTTCACGCTGCGGGTCCAGCCGTTGAAATACACGCCGTAATTGGACGGAATCGGATTGAGCTTGAGCAGCATGAAGTCCGTTTCCTGCCTCCAAGAAACCAACGTGCTGCCCAGTACCGATTTGAGTGGGGGCGCCATGGCAGGGTTCGGACAACCAGCGGTTTCGTAGTCAAAATCGTAACGCCACAAGGCAAAATTGGGCGTATTACCGATGAGCTGACAGTGGTGGGCCGAGAAAAAATAAGGCTCAGCATTTCCGGCAGTGTTGGCAATCATGGAGCCCGAGCACCAGCCGGTGCCGTTGGAAAACACCATCAGGATGCGCGCCACGCCTTTTTTTTCGGTTTGCCAGTTGTTGCCAGCCGGACAATTGACATTGACATTGCACGCCAGTGCATCGCCAAAATCGGAAGCAGCGGCGGGCGTTTCGCCACGCATGGCGTTTTGGTCGTAGGCGTAATCCACGCGGTTGAGGTGGATGCGGGCTTCCGTACCCGCGGCAGGTGCATGGTATTCGAGGATGGCTTTTTCACCTTCAACCACACCGATGAGGAACTGGCCGTCTGGCAAACAACTTTTGGTGGTATATGCCCCGTAAACAGCGCCGGTTTTGGCTGAAGAGGCGTAAAATTTTCCGCCTTCCGGCAAAACAAACTGGTCGAAAATAAGCACCAGTCCTTTGGCCCCGGCCGATTCAACGGCGCACCGCCACACACGCTCGCCGGTGGGCAGCGTCGTCCATTTGCCCTGACGGTCGATAGACAAATCGGTGGCCACGGGAACGGCAAAACGGGTGGGACCTTCATTCACGGCGTCTTCACGCCAGGCCACGTCCACATTGGGCGGTGCAAGCAACAAAGCAGGCAGCGTTTCTGCGGCTAAAAGTGCTTCAAACTGGGGCTGACGACTCGGTGGAAGTCCGCCTTCGGAAATTTGGGCTGTCGCCCAAAAAGAACAAAATAGCAATGCAAGGGTAAATCGGTTGCGCATGGGAAGTGATTAAAAAACGTTATGGGCTCTACAGCAAAAATCATGCAAATTTACGAAAATTCCCAAAATTGGCACTTTCCATAATTGAAAACGGTCCAACCATCGTGAATTTTACCACACCTTCACCACCTTTTTGCTTGTCAAAATTTCATTCCCGTCGCGCACCGTCACGTAATACATGCCTTCGGGCAGCGCGGTGATATTGACCGAAAATTCATGTTCTGAAAATGGCACATCAATTATGCGGCGGCCCTGGGCGTCGAGTAGCACGGCCCGCAGGTTGGAACTAAGTTTGTATCCTTCCGGCAACCGTAGATTGATTAGATCACTTGCAGGGTTGGGGAAAATTTCCATGCCGATGCCTTTTAAGAATTTAGGCTCCTCGTGTGTTGATACATACACCGTTTCACCGCAACCGGGCTGGTAACAGCCGGAGGAATCGAGCTTTACAAACCAGGTGTGGGACTCTTTCACACCAGTCATTTCGTTTGTTAGGGTTCCAACTGCAATAAAACCGTTGTCGGAGGTCGGTTGGATGTCGACAAAAGTGAAAGGATCTCCTGCATAGGTTGTATCCGAATAACGACGGTTCCAAAGCACCGTTCGGTCGGGGCCAATGCGAACGATCCA
>JBBSDH010000102.1:0-14523 GCA_038249605.1 Chitinophagales bacterium
GGAGCTCCAGCTCCGGAGCGCTACACGCGCGCAGCGCGCATGTACTCTGGAGCTCCAGCTCCGGAGCGCTACACGCGCGCAGCGCGCATGTACTCTGGAGCTCCAGCTCCGGAGCGCTGCACGCGCGCAGCGCGCATGTACTCTGGAGCTCCAGCTCCGGAGCTCTACACGCGCGCAACGCGCATGTACTGCTGGCTGAGGTTGCGAACCGAGAGCATATTTTTATGTTCCATAAAATTCAAAAATTCGCAAATCAGCAATCGTCAATTCTTTGCGAAACGACGTTGATTGACGATTACATGATTGCTGATTTTTGATGTTTAAAAAACCTGGTTCAATCAATCACCACACGGTCGATCTTGTCCCCCACCTGAATTTTATCCACCACATCCATGCCCGACAACACCCGACCAAAGATGGTATAACGTCCATCGAGGTGCGGAGTTGGCGAATGGGTGATAAAAAATTGCGAACCTTCGGTATCGGGGCCTGCGGAAGCCATGCCCAGGTAACCGGGTTTGTCGTACCACACCAGACCGATTTCGGTGCGCAGACTGTAATCCGGAGCTCCGTAACCATCGCCCCTCGGGCAGCCGCCCTGGATGACGAAATTGGGCACCACACGGTGAAAAACTTTGCCGTTGTAAAATCCGGCGGAGGCCAAACTCAGGAAACTGGCCACCGAACCGGGTGCCCAGTAGGGATACAATTCCAATGTGATGGTTCCTTGGGTGGTGATGATGCGCGCCTTGGCCGTGTCGCGGCGTGTGGCCAGCTCGGCCCATGCGATCGGGTGGTTGTAGGGGAGCTTAAGCGCTGGCGGCGCAGGTTTGTTTTCAAAAAAGGCCATTACTTTATCCAATGCGATGACGGCTTCCACATCGCGCGGTATTTTTAATTTTTGTCGCGCGGTAGTGAGCACCTCCATCCTCATGGAGTCGCGCATACTGCGGTAATCAAGGGCAGGAATCATGAAGCCCTCAACTGCGCCTGCAATCATGCCCGGGTCGCCGGATGCCACCACTTCGCGCAGGTAGTAATACATCTCACGGCGTACCGGCCGACCGTTTTCGCCGAAAAAGCTGTAAAAATTGGGCTTTTTCATGATGTTCAACAACGCTTCCGCGGCGGCCGATTTAACCACCGGATTGGGATCGTTGAAACCTTTATCGTGTATCCACCGGAATTGCCAGCCGTATTCCGACAAGGCGTGTAAACAAGCCGCGCGCTCGTAGGGATCTTTCGACTGGTTGTACAACTCCCGCAAACGGTAGTTCACAAAATCCTTCGATTCGGGCTCGTTGAGCGCAGAAAGCCATTTGTTGGAAGCACGGTAAAGCGCAATTTGTATCTGAACGGGCAAATTGGGTTTATCACGGGCAATACGCCAGTAGTAATCGCCGTCCTTCACCTGACCATTGTTTACAAAAAACTCAGCAGCCGTGCGTGCCACATGGGGATTGGTAGAGCTAACCAGTGGCGTCACCAAACTGCGTACCGTATCGTATGGATACTTTGCCATCGCATTGATGATGTTGCACTTCACACGCCAGTCGGGTTCGGTATTGATGACTTTGGACAAAATACCAAATCCAGGATCGGTTTTCGATTTGCCCAATGCTGTGGCGAGCGCCATTCGTATGTCGGGGTTCACCGAGCGCACAAACGCGGCGGCCAGATGTACAGCCTGTGCGCTGTCGGGAGCTATGCCTGGCGTGCGTGCCAGGTAATGCGTGGCCATAAGTCTGGCCGATTCGGGTATGATTTCTTTACTTGCATATTCCATCATCCGGGCTGTAGCCATCGAATCGGTGATGGTGCGCTGCCCAAAACGGTAAATGGCGCGGCATTGGCCTTCAAGTAGGAGGGTGTCGGTGGGTTTGTAGGTGGTAACTGAGGCGATGTTGCGCAGGTTGCCCGATGTGCCGCATTTGCCGATGGCTTCGAGCACAATGGCGTTGAAACGTTGATGCTCCGAAGTGGAGTCGCCTGAAACAAAGGAAGCAATAAGGAATTTTTCGGCCGATTTGTGGCCGATTTGTCCGAGCGAAAACGCGGCGGCAATGCGCACGTCCTCATTGCGGTCGCCCAGCAGTGAGGCCAGCGATTCAACGGCCGTCGTGTCGCGGGTGGATGCAAAAGCAAGGGCCGCCAGATACCGCAGAGTGGCATCCGGATTGTTGAGGTTGCGCAGCAAGCTGTCGGTGCGGTGCTGGTCGCGCCAGTCGAGCAAACGCTGTACCAGCACGTTGCGCAGATCGACGTTCACTTTGTCCGCCTGTGTAGCTTCAGCCTCTTCTGGCGGCACGCAGGAGGGTAAAAAAAGCGCCAACGCGCTGAAAAAAATGCAAAAGAGAAATAAACGCATGGCAATAGCGGTGCAAAAAACGTAAAAACCAGGCGCTAAGTTAGCAGTTAGCCGTTAGCAGATAGTAAAAAAGATTCCAGGAATTAGCTGATAGCCGTTAGCTGATAGTAAGGAAGGCCAAGTACAATTCCTGGAATCTTTTTTACTAACGGCTAACGGCTGTCAGCTAACGGCTAATTTAAAACCGGACCCGAATACCGGCGTTCGCGTAAAACAGGTTGTTGCGTGCGCCTGAGTCGAAATCATCAAATACTTCGGAAAGACCGAATTGGTAGCCCAAATCGACAAAGAGTATGGAAATATCGAGACCAAGGCCGGCGTTCCAGCCGAAGATGGCACCTTTGATGGATTCCTCAATATCGGTATTGTCGGAATCGGAGCTCACGCGAAAAGAAGCGTTCGGGCCGGTGAATACCCGAAAGCCAAAGCTTTTTTCAGCTCCTGCAAAATTGTATCCTACCATGACGGGGATGCGCACGTAGGAACGGGAAAAATCCTGATCCTCTCCGGTAAGCGGATCAATGGGGTTGTTGAGGTACTCAAACATGACGCCGGGCTGCACATAAAATTTATTGCCGAACACCAAGTCGGCGCCGAGTTGGAAACCAACATTGTTGTTGTAAGCCAAAGAATCGAGGTCGCTTGTGAGACTTGAAGCGTTGAATCCAATTTGTGGACGGAGTGTCACCTGAGCTTGCACACTGATCGTTGCCATCAGGATAATGCCCAAAGCCAAAATAGTTTGTTTCATTGTTGTAAATTTATTGAATGAAATGGGTTTGTTTGTGGCGCAAATATAAAATATTTAATTTTAAACAAATCATTTCGCCAGCGATTCTGTCAAGCCCTCTTTTTGCAAACTCTTTTGGTACGACTCCATTATTTTTCCCTGAAAATGCAAAGGATGGTGTTTGGAATGTCCCCTTCCCGCACTGAAGGCGCTGTCAAATTTTTGTTTGTTGAAATGCTTGAATTTGCGGCGCCAGTAGCCAAGTGTCGTTTCCATGGCATTTACATCAAGCCATTCGCCCAGGCTACCTGAAAATATTTTTTCTGCTTTTTTTTTCCAGAATCCTGCCTTCCCGGCAGGCACGTCCAGTAATTTTCGGATCGGAAATTGGGGCAGGTAATCCCGCGCCCAGGTGTTGGCCTGAACAAATTTTTCGCAAAATTCCTGTCCGTACATGGGCAGCAACGTGACGATTTCTGTAGCCGTGTAAAGGTTTTTTTCGTGGATTTCCAGGTGATCCGTATCCACGAAATAATTGATGCAGAAGTACTTATGGGAGTTCAGCAGAAACAGTTTTTTAAACAAAACCATCAGCGTACGCGAAAACCACATGCGACCGGACACTGTAACGATGAAAAAATCTATGTCGCCGTCGGGCGCCATACAGTTCTTCGACATCGAACCTGAAACAAACACGGCACGCACATACGGAAAAGCACCGATGAAACGCGCCATGCGCCGGGCCGTAGGCATCATGGTTTCAGCACGTTTGTTCAAATCCAAACGCCGTGGCACCCACTCCGGTTTGCGGTAAAGCTGGTAAAATCCCTTGTTTTCCACTATTTCACCCTGAGTAGCCATCCTTTCCAATTCCTGCACCATGGCTTCAAAAGGGGTACCGGCTACAGGCAAATATTGCCATATTTCTTCAGCGTCCAGCGGATAACTGAACAATTCAAAATAATGCAAAACCTGCCGGATGGCGCGTCCTGTGGTACTCATGGTGGATGTTTCCAAAAGCAAAGGCGGTTGAAGATCTAAAGGTAAGCGCCCCGAAACAAACTCACAAGGTCTAAGTGCCGCGAAACTGTATGTCATTCACTGGACGCGGCACTAGTGCCGCGTACAGTGAATGACATACAGTTTGGCGAGACCTATATTTTGCTCAATTAGGCATGAGGAGGGCGAAATGCGGGACATTTTAACCGACGAATAACGACATGGAGCGAAAAATAGGGCCGCGAAACTGTATGTCATTCACTGGTTGCGGCACTAGGTGATACCCTGCTTACAAATTAACGAAGGATCAGTTGCAACAGTTTTTCCATGTGTGAAATGGTCGGAGCAAAATCGGGCGCCTGTCCCGCAAATCGTCCGCTGCTGCGCAAGGTTTCATGTTTGAGTGCATTGGAGAGGAAAAACAAAGTTTCGGCCATTTCTACGGAAGAAAGTGGAAAGTTGAAGGCATTTTCCGCTACCCCGCGTTTGAGCAGCATGGTGAGGAAAACAATTTCCGAATCACGCGTTTCCTTGTTCACTTCTTCAAACATAGGCCCGAGCTTTTCCAGGTTTTCCACCGAAAGCCGGGTCAAGTGGATCACTTCGCTGTAACGACGTATGCGTTCGGTAAGAAAAAAACGAATTTGGCGGCGCACATCGGGAAAGGCGAGTGTTTTGGCCTGGATATCGGCAATGAAACTTTTGGTTTCGTTTAGAACAACCGCAATGAAGATGTCTTCCTTGTTTTTAAAATAATAATACAAACTGGCTTTGTTGAGTCCCGCACGACGGCCGATGTCGTCGAGCGTGGTTTTATCAAACCCAAAACGCGCAAAACAGTCGGCCGAAGCTTGCAAAATCAGGGTGTGTTTCGGATTGTATTTCATGTTCCTCAGCTTTGATACCGCAATGGTAAAAGAAGCGTATTGTTTTTTCAAACATTTTTTTATTATATTTGAAAAATTGACAATCAAACGATGTGATTTTTTTGCAAAACTGCCTTGGGAAGCGAAACAACCAAAGGGGCACTTGGATATGCATGGACAACACCATCGTACCCACAGCAGATGCTGAATACCTGAAAAAATTCCCCGACAGCGAAACCAATGTTTTTGTACACCATTTGCATCCGATATACTTTTACCTTGCCGAACGTTTGAACATCGGGGCATCTCAATCTGAAACGACCAAGTAGAACGCTTCTAACATCAAAACTTAAAATCGCCGATATGCAAAAACTGCTTCTTTTTTCCTTGCTCGTAACTGCTTTTTTCGCCTGCAAACAAGAAAATGCACCGGATGCCAAAGCCGAAGATAAAAAACAACCATTCATGACCATTCCAGCGCGTTCCTGTTACGTCTATGCAGCCAACGGCGATACGTTTTCACTCAAACTGACCATCATGGACGCCAAGGTAATGGGTACACTTGCCTACAACTTTGCCCAAAAAGATGATAACCAGGGGTCGCTTGAAGGTGTCCGGAATGAAGACAAATCCATCATTTACGCCGATTATACCTTCACATCCGAAGGCATCCGATCTGTACGCGAAGTGGCCTTTAAAAAGACGGGCAACAACCTCGTGGAAGGTTTTGGTGAAGTGGAGGAAAAAAACGGAAAAATGGTGTTTAAAGACAGAAATGCACTCAATTTTGACAACAACTTGATCTTCCATACCATCAACTGCCCGCGGCAATAGATCCTATTTCGAGATTTTCACAATCCAATCGGCAATTTTGCCAGCATCGGCCTTGGGTACCTGGGGCATGGGCTGCATGGGCACGTAGCCGGGCCAGTTTTCAGGTACAGGTTTGTAAACAAGATCCACGAGTTTTTTCTTGGAATATTTTTTGGCAGCGATGTCGTTCCAGGACGGACCAACCATTTTTTTATCCACTTTGTGACAGGCATTGCAGCCGTTTTTTTCAATAAGGGTCACCACGTCGGTCGGGATGGCCTGGGCTTGCAAGGCAAAGCCGGAGCAAAAAACAACGGCAAAAAGGATCAATTTTTTCATAAATCCAAAACAAGGGCGGTTAACAAATCCGATGGGAAAATTTAGTTGGTGAAAAAACAATGCCAAGCTGTTGAGCAAATGTACAAACGCAACGGTTAAAACCCGTCTTTTTCCCATACTGCATACATTTGTTATGGACAGGAGCAAACAGCATCACACAATCCACTTACACGTCAAGGCAAAACTTTATCGAAGAAGAAAGTTTGTTTGCCAAAAGGCAAATCCGCAAAAAGTCGCCAAATAGCATGAAGAGACGTGGCGCGATTCAGAACCTCTGATAAATTTACCCATGTTCCGCTGTGAAGGCAGCGTGGCGCTCTGCATATTTTTTGCGTTTTTTCCCCTTTTTTCAACCATTTACCCATTGTTCCGTTCCGTTTTCGTTGGCTAAATGACTACATTTGCCCGGTTTTCAATTGCAATCTTTCTTCAAAAATAATAAACAAACCGGTAAGATGATATTCGACCTGAAAATGATAAGGGAGTTTTACAAAAACTACCCCGAGCGTGTAAACGCCGCAAAATCCAAACTGAAACGCCCGCTTACCATGGCGGAAAAAATCCTGTACGCGCACCTGCACGAAGACAGTCCGCTTCAGAACTACACGCGCGGCGAAGATTATGTCTTTTATCAGGTAGACCGTGTGGCCATGCAGGACGCTACGGCCCAGATGGCCCTGCTCCAGTTCATGACCTGCGGCCGCAAAAAAGTAGCCGTTCCCTCTACCGTGCATTGCGACCACCTCATCACCGCCGAAACCGGCGCCGTGAATGACCTCAACGTTGCCCTGGACAAAAACAAAGAGGTGTTCGACTTTCTCTCCACTGTGTCCCAGAAATACGGCATCGGTTTCTGGAAACCAGGCGCAGGCATCATCCACCAAATCGTACTTGAAAACTACGCCTTCCCAGGCGGAATGATGATCGGTACCGACTCGCACACCGTAAACGCCGGCGGCCTCGGTATGGTGGCCATTGGTGTTGGCGGCGCCGACGCTGTGGACGCCATGGCGGGCATGGGCTGGGAACTGCAAAAGCCAAAACTTATCGGCGTACACCTCACCGGCAAACTGCGCGGCTGGGCTTCGCCAAAAGACGTGATCCTGGCAGTAGCAGGCATCCTTACCGTGAAAGGCGGTACCGGCGCCATTTTGGAGTACTTTGGCAAAGGCGCTCAAAGCATGAGCGCCACAGGCAAAGGCACCATTTGCAACATGGGCGCAGAAATCGGCGCCACCACGTCGCTCTTTGGCTACGACAAAAGCATGGCCCGCTACCTGAAAGCCACCGGCCGCTCGAAAGTTGCCGCCATGGCCAACAAAGTTGCCGAGCACCTCACCGGCGACGACGAGTGCTACGCCAATCCGGAAAAATACTTCGACCAAGTCATCGAACTCGACCTGTCGAAACTTGAACCACACATTAATGGTCCTTTTACACCAGACCTAGCATGGCCGCTGAGCAAATTTGCAGCTGCCGTGAAAAAGAACAAATATCCCGTGAAACTGGAAGTGGGCCTCATCGGTTCGTGCACCAACTCGAGCTATGAAGACCTTACCCGCGCCGCTTCGATAGCGCGCCAGGCCAAGGAGAAAAACCTCGAGGTGAAAGCAGAGTTTACCATTACGCCAGGTTCGGAGCTTATCCGTTTCACTGCCGAGCGCGACGGCATCCTGTCGCAGTTTGAAAACATTGGCGGTGTGGTTCTGGCCAACGCCTGCGGTCCGTGCATCGGCCAATGGAGCCGTCACATCGACGACGCCAAACGCGCCAACTCCATCATGACGTCGTTCAACCGGAACTTCACCGGCCGCAACGACGGCAACCCGAACACACACGCATTTGTGGCCTCACCCGAAATTGTAACGGCGTTCGCCATTGCCGGCGACCTCACCTTCAACCCCAAAAAGGGCACGCTGGTGAACCGCAATGGTGAAGTGGTGAAACTCGACCCGCCAAAAGGTGAAGAACTGCCGAAAAACGGCTTCGCCGTGGAAGATGCCGGTTTCATCGAGCCTGCAAAACGCGGCGGCACCATCAAGGTAGCCGTGGACAAAAAATCGGACCGCCTGCAACTGCTCAAACCTTTCGTGGCAATCAGCAATGCTGAAGTGCAAAACATGCGCATCCTCATTAAAGCCAAAGGCAAATGTACCACCGACCACATTTCGATGGCCGGTCCGTGGCTCAAATACCGCGGTCACCTGGAAAACATTTCCAACAATTGCCTCATCGGCGCTACCAACGCGTTCAACGAAGAGCGCAACAAGGTGTACAACATCGAAGCAGCACAATACATGGAAGTGCCCGCCAGCGGCCGTTTTTACCAGAAAAAAGGCGTGGGCACGATTGTTTTTGGTGAAGAAAATTACGGTGAAGGCTCCAGCCGCGAACACGCCGCCATGGAACCACGCTTCCTAGGTGTTAAAGCAGTTGTGGTGAAATCATTCGCGCGCATCCACCAAACCAACCTGAAAAAACAGGGCATGCTCGCCCTCACATTTGCCAACCCGGCCGATTACGAAAAGATCCGCCAAGACGACAAAGTGAGCATCCTCGGTTTTGATACCTTCACCCGTGGCAAAAACCTGAAAATCCGTCTCGACCACGCCGATGGCTCAACGGATAGTTTTGAGGTTTTACACACCTACAATGAACAACAAATTGAATGGGTTCGTTACGGTTCGGCACTGAACAAAATCCGCAAGGATTTCGGCATACAATAAATAATAGTCGGCTAATCGGCTGAAAATACGAAGAGCCATCCCGGGATTGGGGTGGCTCTTTTTTAGTCCGAAGTCCGGAAGTAGAATGCCCTGGACTTACGACTTGCCCGTGTTTTGACCCTTGTGTCAAAAGAAGACTTTTTCATAAATGTGACGAAAGTTAATTCAAGTGTTAAAATAAAGTTGTCCTTTCACATTCGTATTCATCTTTATAATTTTCTTTGAATATCAACCATGAGAGATGCTTTTCTGGCAATGCCAGTTTAACCATACAACAGCGACTACCTAAAGACCTTTAACCTCGGGTTTTACATCGATTTCAAACTTAAAAAACAACCTTGGATGATCCATACCGGCGTGATTGTCAAATCAACCATGGGCGCCGATAATTTACCGACCTATTCTTTGAATAACGCCAACCTGGATTCGGTTTTTTCCGGAGGCGATGTACAACGCAGGTTGAGCTATTTCTATGTACCGCTCCTGATCAAATACAGGTTTAAAAGCAATTTTTATGCCGAGGCCGGTCCGCAATTTGGTTTGTTTTACAACGCCTTTGATGAATTCAGCAACAACGTCGACGACAATAAACTGACCTACAGCGAGGATGTTTGCAAACGATACCACACCCTCGATGCAGGCATAACGGTAGGTTTGGGATACCGTCTTTTCAAAGGCAACGGCATGAACCTGGGCATCCGTTACTACCATGGGCTTGTGGATGTGAATGCCAGCTCCTCCGGTGAAAACATGGCAAACCGAACGCTGTATTTTACAATAGGCATACCCATTGGCGTAAAAAAGGCCAAGAAAAAATGGAGAATAAGTGTGAACAAGCTTTAAAACAGCCAGGCAGCCGCTTTGGGAAATTCGGCGCCCCAACGTGCTTCATTGTGTTGGCCTTCAGGGTCAATTTCGAGGTGGAGGTGTAAACGGTTGTCGTAATGCCCTCGTTTAAGCAGGTGCTTGCGGAAGCGGTCCACATGCTGCTCCATGCCTGCGCCTTCTTTGCCGCCGGCGTAGAGGTAAATTTTGGTTTCTGAAAAATGGGAAAACGTGAGTGGTTCGAAGTAAAGGCGAGGCGAGATCCAGAGCGAAGGCGAAAAGATCATAAATTTCGAAAACTCCTGGGGAAACATGAGTCCTACATAAATACTGATGAGGCCGCCCATGCTGCTGCCGCCGATGCCTGTATGTTCGCGTTCGGGACGTGTACGAAATTGCTTGTCGATGTAGGGCTTCAGGGTTTCGGCCAGGAAGGATGCGTAGGCGCGGCCCAGTCCGTCGCCCCACCGCGGCGATTCGTAGGGTAAAAATTCTTTGATGCGGTCTTTGCCACCATGGTCGATGGCTACCACGATGAAATCACCTTTGCCGTGTTGGGCAAGCGCAGCAAGTTGTTTGTCCACACCCCAGGTGCCAAATGGTGCGTCGTTTTCGAAGAGGTTTTGCCCGTCCTGCAGGTACAAAACCGGATAACGTTTGTTGGAACTTTGGTAATCCCACGGCAAAAGCACCGAGATGCGGCGGCGGCGGTTGAGCTGGGGTACATTGAACCGTTTGGACACGATCCGTATGTCGGGGTAAAATTGTGGATTATACCAGGTGCTGTGGCGTTTCCAATTGGGCGCCAAATCGGCCACTTTCCCGCGAGGCACTTCCATGCGGCGGTTGGTGGGAGAATACCCGTCGGCGCCGAGCTCTTCAGCTTCCCAACCGCCTTTGACGTATTTGTATTCGAGTGGTTCACCCAGTTCCAGAGGCGTCGGGAATACAAACCGGTAATGGCCGATAGACAGTTTTTCCATACGATACTTCTCATCGCGTGTCATCCAGCCATTGAAATTGCCGGTGATGTACACCGGACGATCGTCGTCGTTGGGTGTGTACAATTCGAGTGTAAGTATGGCGCGGGTCGCGTGGTATGCGGTTGCGCTGGCATCAAAAGCCGGCATCAGGTCAGTTTTGTTTCAATTGCAGCCCCGTGTGTGGGACAAAGGGTTTCAAAGTCATCATGCACAACAATACTTTAGAAACAAGGTTCAGCAGCCGGCATACGGCAAAGTTAATCTTCAATCGCGGAATTTATCAAGCAATTCGGCAAGGGTTGCCGCTTCCGGTTCGCTGAGTTTGTGGCCCGGACCGCCTTCATGGTCGGTGAACTGCGTTGTGTCGATGTCGCTCAGCAATTGTTTGCCTGTAACAGAAATGGTAACGATCACCATACGGCGGTCGCCGCTGTGTGGCACACGTTCTGCAAAACCTGAAAGTCGCAGTTTTTCTACCAGGCGACTCACGTTGCTGCTGCGGTCGAGCATGCGGCTTTTGATGTCGAGCACCGACAAGCCATTTGGGAAACTGCCGTTGAGGATGCGCAAGATGTTGTATTGCGGGTGGGTGATGCCAAAAGGGCGCAGTACACGTGCGAGGTGGCAGTCGAGCCAACTTGCCGTAAACAAAATATTGAGAACAGCCCGCTGCCTCACAGGCATGGGTTTGGTGCTTTTTAGTTCTGCTTCGAGTTTCATGACACAAATTTAAGTGTTTTAACACTATTTGCGTAGGAATGTTTTTATGAAGATTGTTTTTTAAAATTAGCTAAGCAATGTTGTTGACCATTAATGCTACAAATATTACTGCAGCTCTGCCGCCCTGAAATTCTGAAGCAAACGGAATTGAGGGAAAGCCCACAGTTTTTTGGACCATCGACAAACACGTTGTGCACCATGCAGATATTCAAGGCGCCACAGTTCCTGTTTGTTTATTGTCTTGGGAGCAGTATTTCATTGTTTTCAAAAATGAGGTGTGGATTGGGCAGGCGGTCACTGTTGAGCTCGTAAATATCCGTCCAGCGGTTGCTTGCACCCAATTGGTTTGCGGCGATGGATCCCAGGGTATCTCCTACTTTGATCACATACACGCGTTCTGTTTTGCTTTCTTTGGCTTTGGCCACCTCAACTTTATCACTTCGGAGGTATTTCTGGATGATTTGTCCATAGACAGGGCTTTCCTGAACAACCTTCAAGGCCGAATTCAATTTTGCTAGAAACTCATAATTCTGTTTGCCCGGAACACCGATGGCGTATTTTGACTTGTTGAGATTGAGTTGAACAATTTTAAGATTCGCAAACTCCTTGATTTCCTCGGAAGTGAAAGGATAGTCGTAAATAACCGCATCAACCTCATCCCTGTTGATGCAATCCAACCAGTTCTTTTCCTGATCGTCATTGTATGTTTTGATGGTTTTGATGCTGGCCACATTTTTTTCAACCCAATTTTTTGCCACATTGTCGCCTTCATACAGCCCGACACGTTTGCCTTTGAGCTGGTTGATGTTTTCGATGGCACTTCCTTTTGGAACGATGAGGCAGAGACCGAAATCGAGGTAACTGTCGGACCAAAGGGTGTTTTCTATTTCCGGATCGGGCACATACCCACCCATAAAAACATCAAAAGTTCCTTCCTGTGCCTCAATGGGCAGGTCTTCGTAGGAATATTTTTCATTAAATTCTACTTTGTCAACGCCCATCTCTTTCGCTACTGCGTTGATAAGTTCGAAATCCAGACCATATCGGTTGTTGCCCTCGGACCAGTTAAGCGGCGCTCCATCGGGCTCAACGCCGACGCGGAGCACGCCGATTTTTTGCACCTGGTCCCAAATGTTAACACCATTTTCGGCTGTGCCGGGGGCGTTGGTTTGTTTTTTCATGTAGTCCTGAATGAAATAGGTAAGCCCTGCCAGGACCAAAATACCCAACGCAAATTTTACCCAGCCGCGAACCCGCACTTTGCCAGTGCCTGAAGAGCTGCCGGATAATGGCGCACCGCATGTTACACAAAAACTTGCGTTGAAGGAGTTGGTGTGTCCGTTTTTACAAATTTTCATCATTTGCTTTTTTGAGGTTATCAATGTGTTTTTGGAGTGGGTAGTTTTGCCGGTATTTGCCCGCTACATAAAGGATGTTGAAAATCTTCAAACTTGGGCAACTAAGAGGCAATTTTAAACAAATATATTTTGAGGACACAAGAAAAAGCCAAATAAAATAAATTCAATTGTGTTTCGCTGAAAGCGACAAACATTTTGTCCCACCTGCACATTTTCTCCATTTTTTCCTTAAAAACACGTACCTTTGCACCGCTTTTTTGACAACAAAACCGAATCAAATTTTGTTTCACCCGTCTCAAAAGCCATTCTCCGAAATAAAATTTAAGTATTTCACATACCAAACGCATAGTTACCATGTCCACCGCCACTACCTCACGTCCCCAATACAAAGTCAAAGACATCGCCCTCGCAGAGTGGGGTCGCAAGGAAATCACCCTCGCCGAGGCCGAAATGCCCGGTTTGATGGCCCTACGCGAAGAATTTGGTCCTACCAAACCGCTCAAAGGCGCACGCGTCGCAGGCTGTTTGCACATGACCATACAAACCGCCGTCCTCATCGAAACGCTGGCGGAACTGGGCGCCGAGGTATCGTGGTCGTCTTGCAACATCTTTTCTACACAGGACCACGCCGCCGCAGCCATCGCCGCCGCAGGTGTTCCCGTGTACGCATGGAAAGGCATGACCGCCGAAGAATTCGATTGGTGTATCGAACAAACCATCTTTGCCTTTTCCGACAACCAGCCGCTCAACATGATCCTCGACGACGGCGGTGACCTCACCAATATGGTGCTCGACCACTTCCCCGAACTCGTATCCGGTATCCGTGGCATCTCCGAGGAAACCACCACAGGCGTACACCGCCTCTACGAACGCGTGGCCAAAGGAACCCTGCCCATGCCCGCCATCAACATCAACGACTCGGTGACCAAATCGAAGTTCGACAACAAATACGGCTGCAAGGAAAGTCTCGTCGACGCCATCCGCCGCGCTACCGACATCATGATGGCCGGCAAAGTGGCCGTTGTTGCAGGTTACGGCGACGTGGGCAAAGGCTCCGCCGCCAGTCTGCGCGGCGCAGGCGCCCGTGTGATCGTGACCGAAATAGACCCGATCTGCGCCCTTCAGGCCGCCATGGACGGCTTCGAGGTGAAACGTATGGAAAACGCCATCCCGCGCGCCAACATCGTGGTGACCGCTACAGGTAACTGCGACATCGTGACGGAAAAACACTTCCGCATGATGACAGACAAAACCATCGTGTGCAACATCGGTCACTTCGACAACGAAATCGATATGGCATGGCTGAACAGTGCTTACGGCCATACCAAATCAACCATCAAACCGCAGGTTGACCTGTACAACATCGACGGTAAGGACATCATCATGCTCGCCGAAGGCCGCCTCGTTAACCTGGGCTGCGGTACGGGCCACCCCTCATTCGTCATGTCGAACTCGTTCACCAACCAGGTGCTCGCACAACTCGAACTTTGGGAAAATGCCTCGAAATACGAAAACAAAGTGTACATGCTGCCCAAACACCTCGACGAAAAGGTAGCACGCCTGCACCTCGCCAAAATCGGCGTTGAACTCGAAGACCTGAAACAACACCAGGCCGATTACATCGGTGTACAACGGGAAGGTCCGTTCAAACCGGAGTACTACAGGTACTAGTTTGTCGGTACTGGAAAAGACGAAAGGGGGGTGTAAAATTTATAGGAGCTAAATTTTTAAACCCCGTTGGGATTTTGCAGTTAGAACGGGGGTGGTTTGGAGATCGGGGGGTTTTAGACCACCAC
>JBBSDH010000103.1:0-14511 GCA_038249605.1 Chitinophagales bacterium
CACCAGGCTGCTGCCTGTCCATCTCAAAAGAAGGATTTTTGAGATAGATGGGATCTTGAGCTTGGAGTACCAAACAGGGCAAACCAAACAGGAACATCAGTACCACACCTTGCCTTTGTTTCAATGGTATTTTTTTATTATTCGACTTCGATTGACTTTACTTTAACGCCAGCATCGTCGTAATCGAAAGTGATGCCGATGTCGTAGGACTCACCGAAAAAACTTGAATCATCGGGTGGGCCATACGCTGCGAGCACTTCATCTTTGGTACTTCCGATGCCAATGTTTTTATCGGTTTTGCCGGCAAATGGAGCTTCAAATACGATTTCGTCGATGATCATTTGATCACTGAAAGTGCTCGTATTTTCACCATTGCAATACACGATCACGCCTTTATCGAAATACAATAAAAAATGGGAGTATACGCCGTTACTACCGCCGTAGGATGGCGCAACGGTGCCGTACAAATCAATTGCTACTTGAGTCTTGTCGCCAATTTTCAGAGCTTCTGTTCCTACACCGGGCGTGATTACCTCAGCTTTTGGGGTATTGTCATCGTCGTTATCATCTTTTTTGCAAGCGGTAAACAATGTACCGAGCAGTAGAGCTGTCAGAACCAAAAGGTTAAAGTGCTTCTTCATTTTGAATAAATGATTTTAAGGGGTAAAAAATTATTTGTAAGAACGCTGGCTTACTTTCACCACTTCGTATTCGAGTATTTCTTTGTTCAGTTCGGGCTCGGCGCCGTCGCCTTTGAATTCCCATGCAGACACGAATTTCATGTTTATGTCGTCGCGTTGGGCTTCACCGTCTGCGGTCTGGTATTCTTCGCGGAAGTGTCCGCCGCAGCTTTCGTTGCGGTTCAAAGCGTCGAAACACATCAGTTCGCCGAGTTCGATGAAGTCGGCAACGCGCCAGGCTTTTTCGAGCTCGGGGTTGTATTCGTTGTTGGTACCGGGCACTAATACGTCGGACCAAAATTCCTTGCGCAGGTCGCGGATTTCCTGGATGGCTTGTTTAAGTCCTTCGGCATTGCGTGCCATGCCGCATTTGTCCCAAATGATTTTCCCCAAACGGCGGTGGAAACTTTCCACGCTTTGTTTGCCGCCGATGTTCAGCAGTTTGGCGAGACGTTCTTTCACATCGTTTTCAGCAGCTTCGAACTCGGGCGTGTTGCTCGAAATGGCTCCGGTGCTGATTTCGTTGCTGAGGTAAGAACCGATGGTGTAAGGCAAAACGAAGTATCCGTCGGCCAAACCCTGCATGAGTGCAGATGCGCCGAGGCGGTTGGCGCCGTGGTCGCTGAAGTTGGCTTCACCAGCGGCGTATAGACCTGGAATGCTGGTCATAAGTTCGTAATCGACCCACAGACCACCCATGGTGTAGTGCACCGCCGGGTAGATGCGCATGGGCCTTTCGTACGGGTTTTCGCCCGTAATTTTTTCATACATCTCGAACAGGTTGCCGTAGCGCGCTTCAATCGTGTCGCGGCCGTAACGTTTGATGGCGTCGGCAAAATCGAGGTAAACGGCCAGTTTGGTGGCGCCTACACCTCTACCTTCGTCGCAAACCTGTTTGGCTGCGCGGCTGGCGATGTCTCGCGGTACAAGGTTGCCAAAAGCAGGATAGCGGCGTTCGAGGTAGTAATCGCGGGCGTCTTCAGGTATCTCGTTGGGGTGTTTGTTGCAGTCTTCTTCTTTTTTCGGAGTCCAGCATCGACCGTCGTTGCGGAGGCTTTCCGACATGAGGGTAAGTTTGGATTGGTAGTCGCCCGAAACCGGAATACAGGTTGGGTGGATCTGAGTATAGCATGGGTTTCCAAAGAACGCACCGCGGCGGTGTGCGCGCCAGGTGGCGGTGGTGTTGCACATCATGGCGTTGGTACTCAGGTAGAAAACGTTGCCGTAACCACCGGTACAAAGCACCACGGCATGTGCGCTATGGCGTTCGATTTCACCGGTGAGCAGGTTGCGGACGATGATGCCGCGGCATTTGCCGTCAACCACCACCACATCGAGCATTTCGTGGCGGTTGTAAAGTTTCACGGTGCCGAGGTGTACCTGTCGACTGAGGGCCTGGTAGGCGCCGATGAGCAACTGCTGGCCTGTTTGGCCGCGGGCATAAAACGTACGCGACACCTGGGTGCCGCCGAACGAACGGTTGTCGAGCAAGCCGCCATAATCGCGGGCGAATGGAACGCCTTGAGCTACGCATTGGTCGATGATGAGGTTGGATACTTCCGCCAGGCGGTGTACGTTGGATTCGCGGGCGCGGTAGTCGCCGCCTTTGATGGTATCGTAAAACAAGCGGTAAACCGAATCGCCGTCGTTGCGGTAATTTTTCGCGGCGTTGATACCGCCTTGTGCAGCGATGGAGTGCGCGCGGCGGGGGCTGTCGTGGAAAGTAAACGCTTTGACGTTGTAGCCAAGTTCGCCGAGCGAAGCTGCGGCGGAAGCGCCGGCAAGGCCCGTACCAACGATGATGACGTCGATGCGGCGTTTGTTGTGGGGTGCTACAAGAGGAACCGAACCTTTGTATTTGGTCCATTTTTCCGACATCTCGCCGGGCGGAATTTTGGAATCCAGTTTCGTATCGAGGGCGATTGCTTTGGCCATATCAGTATGCTGTCTTTAAAGTCGGTGGATGGTTTGGTCTGGGGTGCGGATCAGGCGCGGGTGAAATAAAAAGCCAGAGGGATAAAGGCAAATGCTGCTGGAACCAACAACGCATAAGCCATACCAATGGTTTTAATTACAGGGGTGTACTTAAGGTGGTCGAGGCCCAGGGTTTGGAACGAAGACCAGAAGCCGTGCCAGAGGTGGAATCCGATGACCACCATACTTACGACGTAAAAAACAACGTAATACAGGTTGGAAAAAGCGGCTGCCACGGGGGTGTAAAGGTCTTGCACCGGGTGGTCGTAGGCGGTTACGTCAACAGCGGGAAGCGTTCCGAATTTCACTTGGAACCAAAACTGCCACATGTGCAGCAGGATGAACACAAGGATGATGATGCCGAGCCAGGCCATGTTGCGCGATGCGCGCTCGTTGGTACGAACGTACGAAACAGCGTAACGGGAGGTACCTCTTGCAGCACGGTTTTGACGCCACAAAACGATCCCTTGCCAGGCATGCAGCAGAATGGAAACATAAAGGAGGTAAGAGACAGTTTTTATTATGGGGTTGTGCGTCATCATATACGAGTACGCATTGAACGCATCACCGCCGTCATCGTACAACAACTGCAGATTGCCCAACAGGTGAATGATGAGGAAAAGCATCAGAAAGAGACCAGTCAAAGACATGATGAACTTCTGACCGATGGAAGAAACAAGAAATTTGGTAAACCAGCTCATAAAAGTGGGTAAATCTTTTTCGTAATGTTCCGAGAGTACTTGTTTCGCAAAGAAACAGATTCCTGCGCTGAAATCAGCATAAATCATATATAGTTTTCTCGATACAAAACTAAGCATAAAACGCAAGCCCCAAATTTTCGTTTAAAAATGAGGGGCTTGCGTTGTTTATTTAGAGGAAGTCTATATTGATTAGACCAAAAAAGCACCGAGCATATTCGGAATGGTAAGAAATTGAGGAAGCACTACACGACCTGTTTCTTACCATTTCCGATACGTCTCGGTGCTTGTTATTTGTTTGTTTTGTTTCGTATTCTTTGCTTACAGCGTCGATGCTGTCGTATACCGCGCACAAGCCATCGCCCACCAATTGTACCCCATTTCCCGTCCCAAAGCACATCAATACTTACCTCCCAGTTTTGAGGAAGGTGCCAACCGTATTCCGCACCAAGACGGGTCATCGTGAGGTTCTGTTCTTTGGCGGGTTCCACCCCTACCCCACCGAAAAAGGTAAGATGGTCGCCCACTTTGTAAAGAGTGCCACCGGCACCCAAAAAAGAGGGCCGCTCCGGCGAACCCGAGCGACCCTGCATTGCTATTTAGTTGGTACTTTAGCCTAAGTGTGTTGGGCTCAACGGCGTCCGCCGCCACCTCCACGTCGATCATCACCGCCGCCTCTGCGGTCGTCGCGACCACCGCGGCCACCGTCGCGTCCGCCATCACGGCTTCCGCGATCACCGCCGCCGCTGCCGCGTTGTGCGCGGGCTGCGTTTTCTTCTTCGGTGGGCATGGTACCGTCTGCTTTGGGCAGTATGGCGCGCATGGACAGTTTCATTTTGCCCGATTTCGGATCGATGTCAAGCAGTTTGAACTTGATGGTTTCGCCTACTTTCAACACATCGCCCACGTTTTCAACACGGGTATGGCTGATTTCAGAAACGTGCATCAGGCCCGTTTTGCCTTTAAATTTGATGAAAGCGCCGTATTCGGCAAGTTCTTCCACCACACCTTCAAAGACATCGCCCACTGTTGGTGTGAACACGATGTCCTGTATGCGTGCATAAGCTGCGTCGAGGGCCGTTTTGTCCGGACCAAAGATGGATACGATACCGCCTTGTTCGTCTTCGGTGATCGAGATCGTGGTGCCGGTGGAGCGTTGCATTTCCTGAATGATCTTACCGCCTGGTCCGATGACGCCGCCGATGTACTCGCGGCTGATGCGGAACTCAATCACACGCGGTGCGTGCGGTTTGAGGTCGGCACGTGGTTCGCTGAGGGCAAGGGCCATTTTTGAAAGGATGTGGATTCGTCCTTCGCGGGCTTGCAGGAGGGCTTTTTCAAGCATCTCATAAGGCATGCCATCGATTTTGATGTCCATCTGGGTGCCGCAAATACCTTTGTCGGTACCGGTCACTTTGAAGTCCATATCGCCGAGTGCATCTTCGTCGCCGAGGATGTCGGAAAGGATGGCAATGCGGCCTTTTTCATAGGCGATGGCACCCATGGCAATACCTGCGATGGGAGCTTTGAGGGGCACACCTCCGTCCATCAATGCCAGTGAACCTGCGCAAACGGTCGCCATGGAAGACGAGCCGTTGGACTCGAGGATGTCTGATACGATACGCACCGTATAGGCATAATCCTTGGGCATCAGTTTGCGGATGGAGCGACCGGCGAGGTTGGCGTGACCAACTTCGCGGCGGCCGGGACCGCGCATGGGTTTCACTTCACCCGTGGAATAGGGGGGGAAGTTGTAGTGCAGGATAAAATCGTCGTCGTGGTGATCGAGGGCATTGTCGATCATTTGCTGGTCCTGTTTGGTACCGAGGGTCATGGAGGTCAGCGACTGGGTTTCACCGCGGTTGAAGATGGCCGAACCGTGGGTCGAAGGCAGGTAATCAACCTCGCACCAGATCGCGCGCACTTCGTTGCTTTTGCGGCCGTCGAGGCGTTTGCCGTCGGTAAGCACCACATCGCGGATGATGGTTTTTTTGAGTTTGTCGTAGTAGCGCTCGATCATAGATTTCCACTCGCTCATAAAATCTTCGCCGAATTCGGTCAAAAGGTTTTCCATGAGGGCATCCTTGATTTTGTCGAGGGTTTCCTTGCGTGTGTTTTTATCGGAAGCGCTGCGGGCCATCACGTAGATGGCGTCGGAACAACGACTTTCCACCATTTTTTTCAGGTCTTCATTTTCCAGAACTTCTTGAAGTGTGCGTTTCACAAGTGCGCTTTCACCCACCATTTCGGCGAGGCGTTCCTGGGCGGCGATTTGCACCTTGATGACTTCGTGTGCCAGTTTCATAGCCTCAATAAGCTCGTGCTCCTGGCATTCGTCGGCTTCCCCTTCCACCATGGTGATGTCGTGTTTGGTGGCGGCTACGATGAAGTCCATGTCGGCATTTTCTAGGGCTTTGCGTCCTGGATTGATCACGAACTTACCGTCGATGCGGGCAACGCGGACTTCGGAGAAGAGCGCTTCAACCGGGATGTCGCTCACGGCCACTGCGGCCGAGCATACCAAACCGGCGAGGGCGTCGGGCATCACGTCTTTGTCGGCCGAAATCAGGTTGATAATCACCTGGGTATCGTTCATGTACCCACTGGGGAACAAGGGACGCAGGGCGCGGTCGACGAGGCGGCAAATGAGAATTTCGTAGTCCGAAATACGCGCTTCACGGCGAAAAAAGTTACCGGGGATACGGCCAGCGGCGGCGAATTTCTCCTGGTAGTCTACCGAAAGCGGAAAAAAAGGCTGACCTTCTTTGGCTTTGCGGGCGCTGACGATGGTACAAAGCAACATGGTGTCGCCCATACGCAACAACACGCTGCCGTCGGCTTGGGTTGCGAGTTTGCCGGTTTCAAGTACAATTTCCCGTCCATCCGGCAGGTTGAACGAGGTACGTAGTGGGATTTGCTTTCCCATAAGTTAAAATGTTTTTACAACGACCGCTGAGGCAGGATGGGCCAAGGGAATCGGGCGGTACCGGTGGAATTACAGCAGGTGGGCAAAAACCGATAAATCACACAAAGGTGTTGCCTTTATCACGGGCCATTTTTTTTGGCGGCCCGGCAACGTCTTTGTGTGGGGGAAAAATACGAGTTCCCCGTTTTTGCGTTTGCCTGCAGATCCGGTAGCCGGATGCCTGGCCCGAAAGATGCCGGGAACGGGCGATGCGGGTTAACTGAGTTGTCCGTCGAACACTTTATTGAAGAAATAGCGCAGGACGGATATGGTAATCGTTGTTTTTAAACCTGAAAACAGGCAATGCAATGGATTAAACAAAAAAAAGCCCGGCAAACCCCTGAAAGGGCAATGCCGGGCTTTTTCTATTTACTTACGCAGACCGAGTTTTTCGATCAGGACGCGGTATTTGAAAATGTCTTTTTTCATGTAGTACTTCAGGAGGCGCTTACGCTGGCCTACCATGGTCAACAATGCGCGGCGTGTGGAGTGGTCTTTTTTGTTGATCCGCAAGTGAGCCGAAAGGCTTTCGATGCGGTAAGTCAACAAAGCAACCTGAACCTCAACGTTGCCTGTGTCTTTGTCATTGTTGCCGTACTTGGAAACAATTTCCACAACTTTGTCAATGTGATAATACTCTGCCATGTTTCTTGTTTTTAAAAAAGTGAAAAAACAACCAATCCAGAATTTCATCGGGCCAACGGCAGGTTGACCCATCCATCCGGGTTTAGCGGGTGCAAAGGTAAGTCAATTGTTTGTTTTTACAAACAAGCGAATGTAAAATTGAGAAAATGAAGGTTTTACACACGGATGGGAAAGCTCATCAGACTTTTTCGATCTTTTTCGCCTCGTTCCACAGCCCATCCATGTCTTCTAGACTCATATCGCTTAAAGGTTTGGGCGCATGGGTTTCAATGTATTCAAATCGCGATTTGAATTTTTTATTGGAACGTTCGAGGGCCGTTTCCGGATCCACACCGATGAAACGCGCATAATTCACCAAGGCAAAAAGCACATCGCCAAACTCGTCCTCCAGGTCGGCGTGGGGCGCTTGGTTCTGAACGTTGTGTTGCAACTCTCCCAGTTCTTCCTGCACTTTGGCCCATACCTGGTCGGTGTTGTCCCATTCAAAACCTACCTGTGCCGTTTTTTCCTGCATGCGGTAAGCTTTGACGATGGCTGGCAGCCCCTTGGGCACTCCCGATAGCATCGATTTTTTCCCTTCCTTCAGTTTCAGTTGTTCCCAATTGCGTTTCACATCTTCCTCGTCGTTTACCACAACATCGCCATAAATGTGTGGATGTCGGTTGATGAGTTTGTCGCACACACCATTCAGCGCATCGGCGATGTCGAAAGCTCCCTGTTCGCTGGCGATTTTGGCATAAAAAACCATGTGTAACATAATGTCGCCTATTTCTTCACAAACATCCGGAAGGTTGTTTTCGAGGATGGCATCGGCAAGCTCGTACATTTCCTCGATGGTGAGTATGCGCAGCGAAGCGATGGTTTGTTTGCGGTCCCACGGACACTGTTCCCGAAGTTCGTCCATGATGGTCAGCAGGCGTGCAAAGGCATCAAGTTTGGGTTGTTGGGATAAAGTGTCCATTTTTTGAATTTCTTTCAGCGATTGAATGGCGCAAAGGTAGCCAAAAAAGAACCCCAAAAAACGCGTAAGCACTTTTCGGGGCTTCTCATAACACTGAGAAATAAAAAAAGGAACGGACCTCGCTGTGGGTAATTTCCTGTCATTTGGGATGAGCAGGCGTCGTTTGTTTTGTTGGCCTTTGAGGTAAAACCAAAAGGCTTTGAGGCCTTTAAGTCCAATGATTGAATGCTAATTTACATCGACATCCGCAATCCGTTTTCATGTGGTTTGGCGCAAGGCCCGTTCCGAAAAAAAATATCTTCAAATTGTTCGTTTTGCTGGTGTTCCGAGGGGTATGTTGGTGTTTGGACAAGATTAAAAGGTATACAGGCAAATGTTGCTCAGAACTTGTTCTGACCTGCTATGCCTTTTTTCAAAGCATAACTGATGGCTTCTCCTTTGGAATGAACATGTAACTTTTTGTAAATTCCCTGAATATGATTTTTAACCGTATCAGCACTTATGAAAAAACGCGCGGCGATCATTTTGTAGGAAAGTCCATCGACCAACCCTTCCAAAATCTCTTGTTCGCGCGGTGTAAGCGAATGGGCATTGTCGGCGCCTGCCACTTGAGGCGAAACAACGACATGGGTGGAGGCACCTGGCGGCGTATTCAAATGAAAAAACTGCAGAACTTTGCGGGCTATGGCCGGGCTCATGGGTGAACCGCCCTGGAATACGGCGTGAACACTTTCGATGAGCTCATCTGGACTGGCTTTTTTCAGCAAATAACCCGTTGCGCCGTTGCGCAGGGCTTGAAATATGCGGTCTTTCTCTTCACTCACCGTCAACATGACTACTTGTGTGGACGGCGATACTTCTTTAACAATGGCCGTAGCTTCGATACCGTTGATGCCTGGCATGTCAATATCCATCAAAATAACATCGGGTTTTAGTTCAGCAACCGCGCTACGTACGATGGAGCAATCGGGGAAAACACCTACCACTGCCACATTGGGTGTGAAGTGAAACAATTGACGAAGACTTTCCCTAAAATCCCGGTTATCGTCAAAAATAGCCAAACGAAGTGGCGACATGGGTCGTATTTTCTGGTGCAAAGGTAAGTCGGGTATCCCGTATTTGAAGATAGTAGAAATGTACTAATTGAAACAACAGGATTCATCCCGAATTTTTTTCGGTTAGGAGCATTTAATTTAAAACATTTTTTTGTTTAAATAACAGAAAATCAATATCTTAAGAAAAATAGCCCGAGCGGGGCGACAGTGTCTGTAGAAGGATTCAACCCCACACATGATCGGAGCCCCAGCGGGGCGGCAATGTAAAAGAGCCAAACCATCGATCTATACAAAGGCAATTATGATGGTATTTATGCCTTTCCATTCGATGATTATGGTAACATTTTCACATTGCCGCCCCGCTGGGGCTCCGATCATGGGGTCGCAACTGTTGCTACAGACGTGACCGCCCCGCTGGGGCTTTCATCTTCAAAATATAAATTTACTGTTGTTTGTATTAGCGTATGGCTTCAAAAAAAGATGAGTCATCCCAAAAAAATTCGGGATGACTCATCTTTTACCAAAACAAAGTTCAAAAACCGATCATCTGACCAACGTTACATCGCCTTTGTACAGCAGCAATCGTCCGTCGATAAGTTCTATTTCAGCCACATAGACAAACACAGCCGGGTTGAGGAGATCACCGCGGAAGTTTCCGTCCCATCCGTGAGCCGGATCGTTGGGCTGGAAATTGAAGGCCTCAAAAACCCTTTCCCCCCACCTGTCGAAGATGGCGAACGACTTGATCTGGCGCACCTGCGAGTCTTTGGCAAAAATGTACACGATGTCATTTTCGCCGTTTTGATCGGGCGAGAACACATTGGGAATGTAAATGTTGGGTTCATTATCCACCCGTACCAGTATGCGGTCCTGCGCATTGCATCCGTCAACACTGTAGATGGTAACGGTGTACTGCGTAGGCCGTACGGAAGCAATGGTTGGATTGAGCAGGCCGGGGATGGTATAGTTGGCAAAAATAAGCCCCTCTACAGGTGTCCATACAATGGTATCTACAAGTGACAACGGGTATCCGGGCGGAAGTTGTGCCAGAATTTCCGTGGTACTACCAAACTCAAGCTGAATCTGCGGATCAACGGTGATGCCGGGATCGGGAGCCATAGGAACCAGAAGCGGCAGGTTGAATTCGCAGCCGTTGGCATCCTGTATCCATAGGTCGTAAGTGCCCGGCTGAATGCTCGAAAACTGTGAAGCAGGCAGGTAAGTATTGCCGCCGTTGATCGAATAAGTATAGGGTTCGACGCCACCCACCACTTCATCAAACACAATAACGCCGTCGTTGTCCTTACAGCCTGGAGGCGTCAGGGTAAACAAGAAATTGGTAGGCACATTGGGTTCGAGGAACACCTGCGTCTGGTCGGTTTGGGTACATCCGGTGGCTTGGTTCGTCACGAGCAGCAGGTAAAGACCGTCGGCATTCACCACAGGGTTCGGGCTGTTGGCTCCGGAAAGAATTTGCCCGCCATTGGTAGACCAGGTATAAATGAAGTTGGCCCCCATTGATCCGCTGCCTTGAAGGGTGATCTCGTCAACCGAACACGTCAACGTGAAAGGAGAGCCTGCTTCGGCTACGGGCAACATGATGTTTTCCGTTACCGCTGTAGTAGCTGTCGCAGTACAACCGTTGGCACTGTTGAGTACGGTTAGGATGTAGGTGCCCGACTGGTTGGCCACCACCTGTAGTGCATTGGTATTGCCAACAAGGTTGCCACCACCTGTGGTTGCCCAGGCATAGCTGATGGCTGCACCTGCTTGCGAACCCGTACCGCTGAGGGTCACCTCCGGTTCGGTACAGGTAAGTATGTCGGGTGTTACAACAACTGCCAATGGGGCCTGGGTATTTACATTAACCGTTACCTGGTCGGTGTTGGTACAACCGTTGGTGGTGTTGGTTACTACCAGCGAATACGTGCCGCCTGTTGTAACCACCGGAGTGAGTGTGGTTATGCCCGTGAGCAGCGATCCATCAATGGTATTCCAGATGTATACAAAATTATTGCCAAGGCTTGAGCCTGCACCGTTGAGCGTTTGGGTCGTGTTAGCGCAGGTTATAAGGCCTGCAGTACCCGCTTCTGCATTCGGAGCCAGGACATCATTGTTTACCTGAACAGTTGCCGTAGCGGTACACCCGTTGGACGGATTGGTTACCTGCAGTTGGTAAATTCCTGTTTCATCCACCACTACCAGCAGTGGATTGGTTTGGTCAACAATGTTGCCGTTGGCTGTTGTCCAGATGTAACTGACGTTGCCTGTGGATGATCCTGTGGCATTCAGTGCAAGGGTATTGTTGGTGCAGGTGAGCAACCCCGGCTGTTGAATGGCTGCCACCGGATTGTTCTGATCGGCAAGCACCGCTACAACGTCGCTGTTGGTACAGCCGTTGTTGGTGTTTGTCACGATAAACTCATAGATGCCTACAGCATTCACCACGGCGGTAAGCGTGTTGGCGCCGCTCACGATGTTGCCGCCGCTTTGCACCTGCCAGTTGTACAGGAAGTTGCCGCTGCTGCCTACCGAACCGATTAGTGTGGTGGTTGGTAAATTGCAGGTAAGGGTTGGTGGCAAGCCGGCATCAACAACAGGAAGATTGACATTCTGACTTACAATCACACTCGAATAGGAAGTGCAATTGTTCGTGGTGTCTGTTACGGCGAGGGTATAATTGCCCGGCTCGTTCACGACTGCAATGAGGGCGTTGATGCCGCCCACGATGTTGCCGATGGGATCGGGATACCATTCGTAAATGAAATTGGTTCCTGTGCTTGAATTGGTACCGTTCAAGGTAGCCAGTGTGTCGGCGCAGGTAAGCAATTGGGCCAACCCTGCAACCGCAACAGGTACATCAGCCGATTGGGTGATTTGCACACTCGAAATAGAAGTACACCCGTTGGTCGTATTGGTTACGGTAAGGAAATAAAAACCGGCGCCGTTGACGATCGGATTGAGGATGGTTGTCGGCGACAGGAAACTTCCCGTATTGGTGGTCCAGCCATAAGCGAAATTTGCTCCTGTGCTGCCTGTGGACTGCACGGTGTACTGGTTGTCCACGCAGGTAAGTTCAAAAGTTGGTCCTGCATTGGCCTGAGGTGTAACAAAATTGGTGGTCACATTCACCTGATCGGTTGACGTACAGCCGTTGTTGGTGTTGGTTACAAGCAAAACGTAGTTGCCGCCCTGGTCGATCACCGCATTGGGCAAATCGCCGCCGCTCACAATGCCTACTCCCGTCCAAACAAAAGTATAGTTATTGCCAACTGGATTGCCAGGTCCGCCCACTTGTTGGGTTGGTTCGTAGCAGTCGAGCAACATATCCGGACCGGCATCAACTGGTGGAGCCAGGACATCTTCGGTCACGACGACGCTTGCATCGGTTGTGCAACCATTGTCGGTGTTGGTAATAAGAAGGGTGTAGGTTCCAGGTCCGTCGATGACTATACTTTGGGTACCTCCACCGGAAACAATGGCAGGGCCCGACCAGTTGTAAACCATGTTGTTGCCCGTACTTGAACCATTGCCATCAATGTTTTGCGTTGTTACGATGCAATTGAGCTGAACTGGAGTTGCAATAACAACAACAGGATCGTTGGCATCCTGAAGCACGTTTACATTGTCGGCCGAAGTACAACCGTTTATGGAGTTGGTTACTACGAGCTGGTAGCTTCCTGGCGCGCTTACCGATGGGGTCAGGATGTTGTTGGGTGGCAAGATGGTACCTCCGTCGAGCGGCACCCAAAGGTATGTAAAATTGGGTCCCTGGCTGGAAGCATTGCCGTTGAGAGAAACCGTGGGAATCGTACAATCAAGTGTTGGACTGCCTCCTGCATCGGCGACAGGCAATGCCAAATCATTGGTTACATCCAGTGCAAAAGTGGCCGAGCAATTGTTGGTGGTATTGGTAACGATCAGGGTATAGGTGCCCGCTGAGCTCACGTTGAGCAGTTGGGTACCCTGGCCTGAAACTATCTGTCCGTTGCCCGTAGCCCAGGTGTAAGTAATGGTCGGACCAGTTGTAGAGCCATTTGCATTAAGGGTGACGATGTTTTGTGAACAGGTAATGATGCCCGATGGCTGGGCAACTGCTGTTGGCAGGTTGGCATTGGAGGTCACCGTTGTGGAAGCAGTAGAGGTACAACCGTTGGTTGAGTTGGTTACCAGCAGGGTGTAAGTACCTGCCGCTGTAACTGTGGGTGTAAGTGTTATACCACCTGCACCGATACCGCCGCCTGTCGACGAAGTCCAGTCGTAACTGAAATTGGCGCCTGTGCTCGATCCGTTGCCGTTGAGCTGGATGGAAGGCGAAGAACAGGTTAATTGCCCTCCCTGCGCAACCACTGCGTTTGGCAGCGTGTTGTTTTGGGGTATGGCAATGCTGGCAGTGTTGGAGCAGTTGTTGGCACTGTTGGTGACCACAAGGGTGTAGGTGCCCGGTTGGTTTACTGTTGGTGTGGGAGTATTGCCGCCGGCAGTGATGTTGCCGCCTCCGGAAGCTGTCCATGCATACGTCAGGTTGGGTGCAGTGGTCGCCGAAGAGTCGCCAATAGAGATGCTTGTCAGCAAACAAGTCAACGTTTGAATTGAACCTGCATTGGCAGCTGGCAAAAGGTTGTCTTGGGTGATCAATACCGAAGCAGAACTGGAGCAGTTGGAAATGGTATTGGTGGCCGTAAGGGTGTAAGTACCTGGCTGGTTGATCACTGGATTCAGTGTATTACCACCGGATACGATGCCTCCACCAGTAGAGGAAACCCAGGAATACAGGTTGTTCGGTGTTATGGGTGTAGCGCTACCCTGAAGGGTAATTTGCGTGACAACACAAGTAAGCGGACCAGACGGCATAACAGAAGCGAGGGGCTCGGTGAAGTCCTGCGTCACCGTCACCGTTTCCGTATCAGTACAACCATTAACGGTGTTGGTTACCGTTAAGGTGTATTGTCCGATGGCATTTACCACAGGGCTTTGCGAGCTGGGGCCCGACAAAATGAAGCCGTTGGCTGTAAACCATGAAAAACCAAGCGTTCCTGCTGGCGTAGATCCGCCACCATTGAGGGTAACATTGGCTTGCGTGCAGGTAATTTGATTCGGTGTTGCTATGGCTGCGTTTGGTGGTGTTGTATTGATGGCCACCACTGCATCGTCTGAAGATGTACAGCCGTTGGTGGTATTGGTTACAAGCAGTACATAAGTCGCCGGAACATTGACGACCGGAGAAGTGGTGCCATTCCCGGAGTTAATGACACCGCCATTGGGGGAACTCCAGGTGAAGGTAAAGTTGCCTCCTTGCGACGAACCCGAACCATTGAGCGCGATGTTTTGCACAGCACAGGTTAGGGTTTGGTTGGGTCCAGCATTTGCCGTAGGCAATGCCAGGTCGGAAGCTATCACCACCTGAGCGGCAGCAGTACAGCCGTTGATCTGATTGGTCACCAAAAGCGTATAGTTACCGGCCTGGTTTATCGTTGGTTGAAGGGTTGTTCCTCCGCCGGTAATGCTGCCAGGCGAGGCCGTCCAGTTGTAG
>JBBSDH010000104.1:0-14399 GCA_038249605.1 Chitinophagales bacterium
ACAGAAAAACAAAGTAATCGAAGTTCAGGACAACGCCGCTCCGGCCAACGACGCTTACAACAAACTTTTGAATGGTGAATTGATCATTTCCAGCAACCTCTTCTGGGGAAGCGGAAGCGCTCAAACCATGGACAACAACGGCATCATCCGTGTAACTTCGGGTATGCCCGGTGACGCTACGGCTGCGTTCCTTGCTACCCACCTGACGACCAACAACAACGGCATCAACAACCCGGGCATTCAAAGCATCAGCCGCGAGCAGAATCAATTGCTCGACCCACGTCCAACCGGCAATACCGCCGTTCAGACAGGTCTTGCTGCTTACCCTGCTGCCGATCCTTTCTTCACCAATGTTAACTACAAAGGCGCATTCAGCCCTTTTGAAGGCCTTTTTTGGCTTCGCGGCTGGTCGAGCCTCGCCCGCAACGGCCACCTCAAACAACCCAGCAATGAAGTTGTGTTTGTAAACGACGCCAGCGTTGCGCCTTGCGAAACGGTAACCTGGACAAAAGACAAAACCTACATCGTTGACGGCGTATTGTTTGTTGAAGACTGTGCAACGCTGAACATCGAAGCCGGTACGGTGGTGAAATTCACCGATAACCAAACCGTAGGCAATCCTTCGGCCATCGTAATCGCACGTGGCGGTAAAATCTTCGCCAACGGCACCCAAGCCGAACCCATCATCTTTACGGCTGAAGCCGATGATGTAAACGACCCATTGGATCTCGGTCCGAAAGACAACTCACTCTGGGGCGGTATCGCCATCCTCGGCAAAGGTATCACGCAGAAAAATGGCAATGCAATTGCCAACCTCGAGGGAATCCCTACCACCGAACCACGTGGTGAATACGGCGGCACCAACAACGCCGACAACTCAGGTGTGTTCCGTTACGTATCGATCCGCCACTGCGGTCGTCAGATTGCTGCAGGCAACGAACTCAACGGCCTTTCGCTCGCAGCTGTAGGCAGCGGCACCACACTTGAATATGTTGAAATTTATGCAAGCTCCGACGATGGCATCGAATTTTTCGGTGGCGCTCCCAACCTCAAATACGCCTCCGTAGCCTGGGCTGAAGACGACAGCTACGACTGGGACGAAGTGTACACCGGCAAAGGCCAGTTCTGGTTCTCGATCCAGCGCGAAGACGTAGCCGACCTCGGCGGCGAACTCGACGGCAGCACGCCCAACGATGCTTCACCTTCTTCCAACCCTACCGTATACAACTGGACACACATCGGTTCCGGCCCCGGCGCAACTGCTACCAACCCACTGGGCTGGCTTTTCCGCGCAGGTACGGCAGGCATCGTTGCCAACTCGATCGTAGCCGAACAGAAAAACAAAGTAATTGAAGTTCAGGATAACGCGGCTCCAGCCAACGACGCTTACAACAAACTTCAAAATGGCGAGCTGAAAATTCTCAGCAACCTGTTCTGGGGAAGCGGAAGCGCTCAAACCATCGACAACAGTGGCATCATTCGTGTAACTTCGGGTGCGCCCGACGATGCTACGGCTGCATTCCTGGCCACACACCTGACCACAAACAACAACCTGATCAACGACCCGCAAATTGTAAGCGTTAGCCGCGATCAAAACAACCAGCTCGACCCACGTGTGAAACTCGGCTCTGCCGCCTTCACCACACCCGCTGCTGCACTGCCCGTTGGTGATCCGTTCTTCTCGGCCTCCAACTACAAAGGTGCTTTCGGCGATTGCTGGGACCAAATGTGGCTCCGCGAATGGTCGGCCCTTGCACGCAACGGCCACCTTGTGAACACCCCCGGCGTAAACTGTGTGGTAAGTACCGAAAACATCGACAACAACCTGTCGAGTGTGTTCACCATCTTCCCCAACCCCGCACGCGGTACCTTCACGGTGGCTTCCAACTTCGAAGAAAATGTAAACATCGAAATCTTCGACATGAGCGGCCGCCTTGTTGGACAGCAACTGAACCTCAACCAGGGCTTGACCCAGGTTGAAATCGGCGCACTGACCACCGGCATGTACATGATCAAGTTCCGCACCGATTCGGGCAAGGTTACTACGAAGAAACTTATTGTTGATTAATCATCGCATTTCCTGACTTAAAGCAGCAGACCTGATAGAGGTCTGCTGCTTTCTCTTTAAACTACAACATCATTTTCATAGCCATGAGACAGCAAATTCCTCTGTCAACTACAATTTTTGTATTTTTCCTTTCCTTCTTTACCCTGCAATTGCAGGCGCAAAAAACCGTCGTGGCCGGTAAAGTCATCGATAAAGTAAGCGGCGAATCGCTCATCGGCGCCGCCATCAAAGCCACAGGCACCGTAAACACAGGCGCCATCTCCGATTACGATGGCAATTTTTCCTTCGAAGTCGAACCAGGTACTTATTCCATTGCAGTTTCCTATACCTCTTACCGCGATTTTAAGGTAGATGCTTTCGAATGCAAAGCCGGAGCAGTGAACAGCTTCGACGTTGCTCTTGAAACGGCCGATCAAACCATCACCGAGGTGGTCATCACCGCCACCACCGTGCGCAACACCGATGCTTCTCTTATCGCATTGCAGCGCAAATCACTCTCCATTCAGGACGGTATTTCCTCACAGCAAATCACCCGCTCCGGTGTTTCCAACGCCGCAGATGCCATGAAACAGGTGACAGGCGCTGTGGTTGAAGGGGGTAAATACATCGTGATGCGCGGTCTGGGCGACCGCTACTCGGTGTCGCAACTCAATGGCATCACCATGCCGAGCACCGACCCTTACCGCAACAGCTCGAGCCTCGACCTCATCCCGTCGCAGATGATTGAAAACATCGTGACGCTCAAAACCTTCACACCCGACCAGCCCGGCAATTTCTCGGGTGGATTGGTGAATGTGACCACCAAGTCGTTCCCCGACAGGTTCAACATTTACTTTGGCCTGAATTCTTCGTTCAATACCCAGGCTACAGGCATCAACGACTTCCTGGGCCATGGCAGAGATGCCGGCGATCTCGACTGGCTTGGATTCGACGACGGCGGCCGCGCTCTGCCTTCCATCCTCGAAAACGAGGCCAATCGCAACCAACTTACCCAAAACGCTTACCTGACTGCCCGCAATCCGAATCCTGCAAACAATGACCTTCGCCAGTTGCTCAACCAATCGTCGCGCGAGCTTAGCAACGTTTTCACCCCGACACAAAAAAGTACGCCCATCAACACCGGATTTACTTTTTCCATCGGCGACAACAAAAAAGTCTTCGGAAATACCTTGGGTTACAGCGTTGGTGTGAACTACTCGCGCGAGTTCAACCACTACGACAACGGCGTGGTGAATACCTACGTAACTTCCGACTCGGCAACGCTTTTCGGCTACCAATTGCTCAACGAAACCAAAAGTGTGGAAACCCCACACCTGGGAGGTTTGCTTAACCTATCGTACAAACTGGGCAACAACAACGGCCTGTCGTTCAACCTTGTTTATAACAACGAAGCAGACATCATCGGCCGCTCCCAGCAAGGTACTTTTGATGGTCAGATTTCCACACCGGGTGCTACGTTCCTCACCAACTCGATGGAATTCATCCGCCGCCAATATACCTCCTACCAGCTCACCGGCCGTCACGTAATGCCCAACTTTGGCGGTGTAGAAATCGATTGGAGCGGATCGTACAACAAGTCCATCCAAGATGAACCGGATACCCGCTATTTTGCCTACCTAAACTACATCGACGACGACGGCAACAATACCTATGCCATCAACGACGCCGAGTTCCGCCCGCCTTACCACTTCTTCCGCAACCTCACCGATGAGTCTTTCGAAGGTAAGGTCGACATCACGGTGCCTTTCCTACGCCAGGGCAACCCTTCGAGTACCAATGCCATCAAATTCGGCGGTTTGTACTCCAACATGACCCGTGAGTTCAGCGAATACCAGTTCGCCCACCAACGCCACGGCGGTGTGCCTTCCGACATCTTTTTCAACAATTACCAGGGCGATTTCGAAGGCTTTTTCGATTACAACAACTTCGGCGTCATAGATACTACGTATTTCGAACAGTATCCCGATTCGATACAGCGCTACCAGATCGGTTACCACTATGTGAACCAGATCAATAACAAAAACTTTTACAACGGTGAACAAAGCATCGCCGCCGCTTACGTTATGGGTATTTACAACGTGCTGCCACGCCTCAAACTCATCGCCGGTGTGCGCATGGAAAGTACCGATATGTATGTGGTAAGCCGCGATACCACGGTGCCGGAAGCAAGCATCAACATCACCGACCCCCTCTATTCGGTCAGCCTGATTTATGCGCTGAACGAAAAATCCAACCTGCGTTTTGCAGCTACGCAAACCCTGGCCCGACCCAACATGCGTGAAGTATCGCCATTTGTACAATTTGATACAAAAAACGGTTTCTTCAACGTCGGTAACCCAGATCTGGAACGTACACTGATCCAGAACTACGACATCCGCTACGAGATGTACCCGAATTTTGGAGAATTGTTTGCGGTAAGTTTGTTTTACAAAAACTTCGAAAACCCGATCCTGCGCACGTTCAACCCAACGGCCACCATTCCTGAATTGGGTTACCTCAACATCGACGAAGCCTATGTTTATGGCGTAGAAATCGAACTTCGCAAAAACCTTGGTTTCTTCGGACCGCAAGTGCTCCAAAACTTTTTCCTGAGCACCAACCTTGCGTTCATCAAGTCGGAATACAACATTCCGGCCGTAGAGCTTGCTAGCTCGCGCACCATCGACCCCACCTACGAACAAACCACCAGGCCATTCCAAAGCCAGGCCCCATTCATCGTCAATGCCGCTTTGTCGTACATCCACCCCGAAAAAGGCTGGGAATCGACCCTTTCTTTCAACGTATCGGGAAGCCGTCTTTACAACATTTCCCTGGCTGCTACACCCGACGTATACGAAGCCCCGTTCCCGCTGCTCAATTTCAACATCAGCAAAACGTTCGCCGAAAACTACCGTGTTGGATTCAACGCTCAAAACATCCTCAATCCTGTGAACCAAAAAACCCAGAACTTTAAAGGAACAGAGCTTGTTGCCGAAGCAGCCACCTTCGGCACCAGGATTGGCATTACCCTGGCCTATTTCATCCGCTAAAAACAGCTTTCATTACCGCTGTTTCACGATACTTTAAATTTGTAGTTTAAAGGTTAGGAATTTAACTACAAGCCCGGACGACGAAAGTTGCTCCGGGCTTATTTATTTCATCGCGGTGCCGACAATTGAGACAGAAATCCGGTTAGCCAGTTGGACTACCGGTGAAAGTCGTCTACATTTGACGTCATGAACATCATCATCCTCGGCAACGGCGTCAGCGGCATCACGGCTGCCCGGTTCATTCGCAAAAAAAGCGATTGCAACATCACGGTTGTGTCGGACGAGTCCGACCAGTTTTTCAGCCGAACAGCCCTCATGTACGTCTTCATGGGCCACATGCGGCTTCGCGACCTCAACCCTTACGAATCGTGGTTTTGGGATAAAAACAACATCCACCTTCTGCGCGACAGAGCCGAAAGTGTGGACTTTTTTTCCAAAAAAATACACCTTGCCAGCGGACAAATCCTTACGTACGACAAACTCGTCATTGCCACCGGTTCGGCCTACCGGCTTCCCGAGGCGCGAGGATTGGAACTGGACGGCGTACAGGGTATGTACCACCTTGCCGATCTTGAAAACATGGAACGCCATGCCGCGTATATGAACACCCTTTCACCCAACGACCCGGCCCGACGTACTGTGGTGGTAGGCGGCGGACTTATAGGCATTGAAATGGCCGAAATGTGGCATACGCGCGGCATTCCTGTCACCTTTCTTGTTCGTGAAAAAAGTTACTGGAGCGGTATTTTGCCCCCCGACGAATCGGCTATGGTGGGTCGGCATTTGCAAAAACACCACATTGATTTGCGTTTGGACACAACCCTCAACGCCATATTGCCCGATGCCCAAAACCAGCGTTGTGTGGCTGTAAAAACCAATACGGGTGAAGTTATTCCCTGCAGTTTCGCCGGGTTGTCCATCGGTGTGGCGCCAAATGTGGACTTTTTGCGCGGAAGCGCACTCGACATGGCACAAGGCGTGCTGGTAGACGAATACCTGCAAACCAACCAACCCGACGTTTATGCCATCGGCGATTGTGCCGAGTTGCGGCAACCCGCTCCCGGCCGCCGGGCTGTTGAAGCTTTGTGGTACACGGGCCGTGCCATGGGCGAAGCTCTGGCCGATACGCTTTGTGGTGATCCAAGGGTTTACCAGCAGGGAATCTGGTTCAATTCCGCCAAATTTTTCGACATCGAGTACCAGGTGTATGGCTTTGCGCCAGCCGGCCAAGAAAAAGATACAGCCACCTTGTTTTGGCAACACCCCGAAGAAGACAAAAGCATCAGGTTGTTTTATGCAGCCGATGGCGGTCGCATCCTCGGCTTTGTGCTCATGGGTGTGCGTTACCGCCACGAAGTGTGCGAACGCTGGATACAGCAGGGAGCGCACGTGGAAACCGTGTTGCAAAACTTGGGCATGGCCAATTTTGATTCCGAATTTAGTACGCAACACGAAGCCAAACTGGTTGCGTTGTACAATAAAAATACCGGCGCATCGCTTCAACTGCAAAAGCGCCGTGGACTTGGCACCGTTCTTCATTTTCTCCGTCAAACCAGTAAAACATGAAACATGCATCGCTTTCAATCGCCAATCCGGCGCCCTTAATGACCAGTTTACGGCATAAAATTGCCCTTGCCGCCGCTGTATTGGGGGGGCTGCTGCTGGTGGTGGTGTGGGCCTCCGGACAAGCCCCGGCCGCCTGGTGGCTTCTTTTTTTGTCGCTGTCCTTGCTCGGCCTGGGTTTGGGCCTGTACGTAAAGGAAACCTATTTTGGGCAGCCGGCTGGTGTTCGGCACCATCTTTTGTGGTTTAAAAGCATAACCGCTCGCGGCGTTTGGGCCTGGGTATTGGGCGTGCTTTTTACCGGTTTTTACGTGTGTTTGTATTGGTTTCCACAATATTTGCAAGGGCTCATCCGGCTTTTTGACCCGTTGAGCAGGGTTTTCCGGAACACGGCGGCCGACCAGTGGTTTGTGTACGGAAGTTTGTATACCCTTGCGCTGTTGTACATGGGTGTGCGTTTTATTGCAAAATACCGCTACAACCGCTACCAGGTTATCCGAACCATCAGCGTGATGTTTTTCCAGTTTGGCTTTGCCTGGATGTTGCCGGGTTTGTTGCTGCGGTTGCAGCAACCCGAGTTGTATTTTACGTATTTCTGGCCCTTGAATTATTTTTACGGCACGCCGAACGCACATGATTATTTCACGGGAACAGGCAATTTGGGCACGTTTTTCTTCTTTTTCGGACTTGTTATGTTTTTCGTGGCTAGTCCCATACTTACCTATTTTTATGGTAAAAGGTGGTATTGTTCGTGGGTTTGCGGCTGTGGTGGTCTGGCCGAAACCGCCGGCGACCCGTTCCGGCATTTGTCGGACAAAAGTTTGGGTGCCTGGAAACTGGAGCGCTGGATGATTTACAGTGTGTTGGTTTTTGTAACAGTTACCACAGCTTTGTTGTGGATCAACGCCTTCAACGGGCGGTTTTTGTTTGGTGGGGCGTCTGAAACGCTTTACAAAACCTATGCATTCCTCGTTGGTTCTGTATTTTCCGGTGTGGTAGGTGTGGGTTTTTACCCTTTGCTGGGCAGCAGGGTGTGGTGCCGGTTTGGTTGTCCGATGGCGGCATGGCTGGGCATCTGGCAAAAGAAAAAATCGAAATTCCGCATCACCGTGAACGGGGGGCAGTGCATCAGCTGCGGCAATTGTTCCTCGTTTTGTGAAATGGGCATCGATGTGCGGCAATACGCCCAGCGCGGGCAGGATGTGGTGCGTGCCTCGTGTGTAGGTTGCGGATTGTGCGCAGCGGTTTGTCCACGAGGTGTTTTAAGATTGGAAAATGCTGCCGAAGATGTTGGCCAAAGGGCACAATCCGTGCGCAACGGTGGTGAATAACCGGAGGGAAAATGTTTTCTTTGCCCTCTTCCGTTAACAAACCTTAGACCTTATGGAAAACATAATTTTGCTGGTGTCCCTCATTGCCGGAGGAGGCGTGTTGGGCGGCGTAGCCAATTATTTTATGAACCGCACCCAACCGGGCTGGCTTAAAGGTGATTTTTGGAAAAGTGTGGTGGTAGGTTTGGCGGCGGCAGCCGTGGTGCCCTTGTTTTTACAAACCGTTTCCAGCAACCTCGTAGCCGAATGTTTGAAAAGCAGTTCTGGAGATCAGGTAGTATCGTGCCTGGTTTTTTTCGGCTTTTGCACCATCGCCGCCATTTTTTCGTCCCGTTTCCTCACGTCCATTGCCGATAAAGTGTTGCGCGAGGTGGAGGAAATGAAACAAACCCAAGCGGAACTGGTGCAAACCACCGATGCTTTGGTGGATGTAAATTCGGACGACCAGGGCGCCGTTGAACCTCTGGAAGCTTTAAAAAAGGCTGAGTTGAACGACGACAACGCCTTGGAATCTTTCAGCCGCGGTATTTCAGAACCAACATCAACACCCGAAGAAAAGCTGATGTGGAACATGCAGCACGGGCGCAGTAGTTTTCGAACCGTTGAAGTGTTGTCCAAAGATTCCGGCATGGACACAACATCGGTGAAAAACATGCTTGAAAGTTTGGAAAAAAGAGGCATGGTGAAAAAAATGCGTCGAAACAGCGACGGTGAAACCCTCTGGATGCTCAAGCCGTAATTATTCCTGCTTTTTTTGGAAAAGATTGTCTCGCCTGTTTGGAAAATACGCCGGGCTTTCCTTACCTTTGCGGGCGCTTTTCTAAAAAGGTTTAAAATTTAGAGCAAAATAAGATGGAAATCATTGCCATTCAAGGTCATAAGAAAGAAGGTTCGGGCAAAGTAGGCGCCCGCAGAATTCGTCGCCAAGGCATGGCTCCGGCCGTGATGTATAAAAGCGGCGGCGGTGAAGCTACACACTTCACGGTGAGCCAAGCCGAATATCGTTCTTTGGTGTACACGTCGAAATTCCGTATTGCGGAACTTTCGATCGAGGGTAAAACCCACAAGTGTATCCTCAAAGACGTACAGTTTCACCCTGTGACCGATGATGTGATCCACATGGACTTCCTTGAGCTGGTACCTGGCGTTAAATTCAAAGCTACAGTTCCGGTTCGTTTTGTTGGCTCAGCTCCTGGTGTAAAAGCAGGTGGCAAACTTCTGCCTAAACTGCGTTCGATCAACATCCTGACCACACCCGAAAAGGTTGTGGACGAGGTAAACGCCGACGTATCCACCATGGAACTTGGTTCTACCATCCGTGTACGCGACATTTCCGTACAGGAAGGTGTGGAAATCACCAACAACGCCGCTGTTCCCATCGCATCCATTGAAATCCCACGCGCACTTCGCGGCAAATAAAAGAATTGGTCGGCTGGTCGGTTGGTTGGTCAAAAAAAATACGGTACGAAGGAGATATATCCTTTGTACCGTATTTTTTTTGACCGAACAACTTTGTCCTTTCTCCTTTCTTTTGCCAGTTCGATGTTGCGTTTCTGAAACACCCGATTAAGGTCTTCGTACATGTGGTCTTCTGTGTTTTCGTAGTGTTCGCCGAGCGTCCAGCATGCGATTTGCACTTTGATGTCATCGCGGTTGATGCCGCTAACCTGTACTTCGGCTTCCTTGTTTGGCACACCGTATTTGTTGGTTTTAGCAACCTCTTGTGCTGCATGCCGTAGGATTTCAAGGGAAGTGTTGCTCGACAGGAGTAGGGTGATTTCTACTTGCACCTCTTTGCCTTCAGCAATGTTTTCGATGTACGAATTCACTTCCATGATCGTTTAAAGGTTGTTTGTTTTGAAAAATTTTGCGGTGCAAATTACCGCAACCAGGTCGTTTGGATTGATCAAATCATTAAACAAGGTCTGTACAAATACTTTGGCCGAAAAAAACAAGGCTTTTTGCTGGTTCTGCCCCAACTTCGCAGCAGTTTAGACGTTTTGTGTACGCTTCATTCTGAAAAAAATCAACATCATCCAGTAAATCATTCCTTTTAATGAAAAACATGATAATGCCGGCGTTGATCGCCGCGAGTGTGATCTACGGTTCCTGTACGCCCAAAACAGGCTCAAAAATGGGCGAAACACCAACAACGCCCACCGATATCGAAATTGTAGAGTCAGATGACGAATATTCCGACGAGGATATGATGGAGTACAACATGATGGATGGTGTAGACGTGATGGCCGACTACGATGCGGCGGCGCCCGATACCCTCGCCCCGTACAATGCCTCCAACACTTTTGTACACGACCTGAAACACACCAAAATCGAAATCGATTTCGATTGGACAAAAAAACGCGCCAACGGTCGAGCCACGCTTACCCTCAGCCCTTGGTTTTACACAACCGACCAGCTTAGCCTCGATGCAAAAAATTTCATCATCAAATCGGTGAAACTCGAAGGCAAAAACGATACGCTCGCTTACCAATACAACAACGAAAAACTCAACATTACCCTCAACCGCGCTTACAAACGCAACGAAGAATTTAAAGTCGTGATTACCTACGTGGCCCGTCCCGACGAACGCGAGTCCTTCGGCGGAAGCGCAGCCATCACCGGCGATAAGGGTTTGTACTTCATCAATGCCGACGGCGCCGACCCCGACAAACCCCGCCAAATCTGGACGCAAGGTGAGACAGAAAGCAACTCCTACTGGTTTCCTACGGTCGACAAGCCCAATGAACGCTGCACCCAGGAGATGTACATCACCGTGGAAGACAAGTACAAAACACTGTCGAACGGATTGATGGTGTCGTCGAAGAAAAATGCGGACGGCACGCGTACTGATTACTGGAAAATGGATAAGCCACACGCCCCATACCTCTTTATGATGGCCATCGGCGAATTTGCTGTGGTGAAAGACAAATGGCGCAACATCGAGTTAACCTATTACGTAGAGCCCAAATTCGAAGCCAACGCCAAAGACATTTATCCGCATACGCCTGAAATGCTGGAGATGTTTTCCACCAAACTGGACTACCCCTACCCGTGGTCAAAATATGCACAGGTGGTTGTGCGCGATTACGTGAGCGGCGCCATGGAAAATACCACGGCCGTCATTTTTGGCGAATTCATGCAAAAAAACAAGCGTGAACTGCTCGACGACCACATCACCAACGAAAAAGTGGTGGCCCACGAAATGTTCCACCACTGGTTCGGCGATCTGGTAACCACCGAAAACTGGGCCAACCTGACCATGAACGAAGGTTTCGCCAACTACTCCGAATACTTGTGGCTCGAGCACAAATACGGACGCGATGAAGCCGATTTCCACGAATACAACGAACAGCAGGGGTACATCTTTTCGGCAGCCGACGGCGGTCACCCGCTCATCCATTTCGGTTACTACGACAAGGAAAGCATGTTCGACGCTCACTCCTACAACAAAGGTGGTGCGGCCCTTCACATGCTGCGCGACGAAGTGGGCGATGAAGCTTTTTTCGCCTCGCTCAACCGTTATCTTAAAGACAACCAATATTCTGATGTGGAAGCCCACGAATTGCGCCTGGCGTTTGAAGACGTGACAGGCCGCGATATGAACTGGTTTTTCAATCAATGGTACTTCGGCGCCGGCCACCCCAACCTCGTAATCAGCTACGATTGGGACAACGATGCCCACAAAGCAAGTGTTACCATCGAACAAACACAATCGGGAGAAAATGTGGCGCCCATTTTCCAGTTGCCTTTGCAGGTCGATGTTTACGACGCTTCTGGCGCCAAATCGGTGCAGAAGATCGCAGTGACCAAACGCAACCAGACCTTCACCTTTGATGCCCCTGCCAAGCCGGCACTCATCAACGTGGATGCCCGCAAATCGTTGCTTTGTGTGAAAGAAGATCGTCATACGCCTGAGGAATGGGCGTTTATGTTCAAACACGCACCCCTTTTCCGCGACCGTTGGGAAGCCCTTGAGGCGATTCAGCTGGAAGACTCTCAACTTACCAAAGACGTGGTTGCTGCTGCATTGAACGACAAGTTCTGGGCCATCCGCGAACGAGCCCTTGAAATGGCCGACGTGACTGATCCGGTACAAATTGCCCGTCTTGCAAGCATGGCTGAAAACGATCCGCAACCGTCTACCCGCGCAACGGCCATTGCCAAGTTGTCGGAAACGGAAGATGTGCAATACGCAAAACTATACGAAAAAGGACTCGCTTCCGACCAGCCTTACAGCGTGGTTACCCAGGCGTTGAGCGCCCTCAGTGCCGTTGATCCGGCTGCTGCCGCCAAAGCTGCCCAAAGTTTAAAAAACGATGAATCGGAAGGGCTCGTGGTGCCGCTTGCCGAATTGTTTGCCGAAACTCCCGAGCGAACCAACCTGGATTTTTACCAGAAAAACGCACCAAAAATCGACTACCTCGGCGCTTTTGCTTTTTTTGATGCCTACCAGCGCTACCTCACAGGCTTGAACGATCAGGCTCTTACCGATGCAGGTGTCCTATCATGGAAGGACATTGCCTTGAACGCCAATACCAGCCAATGGCGCCGCTTCAGCGCTACCAAGGCCATCGCCGACGTGCGCAACAAGTTTCGCGAAAACAACCAAAGCGCCAAAGCCGAGGAGTACGATGCCTTGCTTACGGAAATCAAGGCAAAGGAAACCGACGAAACATTGAAGATGTATTACGATATGTTCTGATAGTAGGCAGCAGGCAGTGAAAAAAAATAGGTCAGTAGTTTACACAAACCACTGACCTATTTTTTTGCCTGCTGCCTATTGCCTATTGCCTGATTACTGCCACGCATTTAAGCTCTATGGCGATGGGCGTGGGCAGGCTGTTGATACCGACGGTGGTGCGGCAGGGTTGGTTGTCTTTGAAATATTCGGCGTAGATGCGGTTGAAGGTATGGAAATCGCGCTGCATGTCGGTGAGGAAAACGGTTACATCCACCAGGTCTTCCCAGTTGGCGCCGCTGTCTTCCAATACGGCGCGCACATTTTTGAACACGGAGTGAACCTGCGCTTCGAAGTTGAAGGCGATGAAATTGCCAGTGGGAGAACGTTCGAGGCCGGGAACGCCGTCGGTTTCCGGATCGCGGGGGCCGATGCCGGAAAGGAAGAGAAGGTTGCCGACACGGCGTGCATGAGGGTACAAACCGACTGGTTTGGGGGCATTGGGAGCATTAATTTTTTCGGAAGAAGCCATGATTGCCTGGATTTCTAAATTTTGCCGTAAAATTACCCAGCAGAATTCAACTTCAACCATTTATTGTATGGAAGCATCCGTAAACCTTTGGGGCATTGACCTCGGCGGCACCAAACTGGAAGGCGCTGTATTGGAAAACAGGGCCAACCCGCGCATCATCGCGCGCATGCGTATACCCACTGAAGCCGACAAAGGCTACGATCACATCATAGGGCAGGTTGTAAAACTGGTCGACATGATGGCGACCGAAACAGGAACACGTCCGGCCGCCCTTGGTTTGGGCCATCCAGGCGCTATCGATCCCAATACGGGTGTTATCAAAAATGCGAATACGACGGCATTAATCGGTAAACCATTTGATAAAGACCTGAGTGCAAGGCTTGGCATACCGGTAAAACTGGCCAACGATGCCAACTGTTTTGCGATGGCGGAAGCCCACATGGGCGCAGTACCCGAAGTCCTCCCCAATGCCGAAGTCGTGTTTGGTGTGATTATGGGTACAGGTGTAGGCGGCGGCCTGGTGGTACATGGCAAAGTGATCAACGGCCGTCAGGGCATTGGAGGCGAATGGGGGCACAATTTTCTGGATGTGGACGGTGGAAGCTGTTACTGTGGCCGATCAGGATGTGTGGAGACCCTCATTTCGGGCCCTGCTCTGGAACGCTATTACGCCAAGGTGAGTGGTACGGTGTCGCCCCTTCACGACATTTGTTTGCGGGCTGAGGCGGGTACCGATAGTGTAGCCGTACAAACCATCAACCGCCTTTTGCATTTTTTCGGTAAGGCCATGGCGGTGGTCATCAACATCGTGGACCCGGATGTAATTGTACTCGGTGGAGGACTTGGTCACATCGACAGGTTGTATACCGACGGCGTTGATGAGGTGCGTAAATACGTTTTCAACGACAGGTTGGATACGTTGTTTGTTAAGCCCAAATTGGGGGATAGCGCAGGGGTTTATGGGGCGGCGTTGTTGTAATTGATTGCTTTATTTGGGTTGTTTTTTTTTGGGAGTGTATTTTTAATACATTAAACATTTAAAAGCAATATTAATGTATTGTTTTTAAGTCAATGGTTCGTTAAAAAAATAAAGGTTTAAAAAAAGGCAAAACATGTAATTTTGATTTTCCAAATCAACAAACTACAGTTTTACCTATTATGAAAGTCGAAACAATCACAGGTGCAATATTACGAAAGA